>JAFDVY010000005.1 GCA_018268785.1 Acidobacteriota bacterium
GTCAGGAATTGCATCGCGTATCTGGCGCGAATTCCTGCCGTGTCCGTTCTGCGGTAGAGCGCCACAACAGCCCACATCAGAAGACAGGCCAGAGAACCAAACACGAGATGCAGCAGCAAATTGCCCTTGAGGCGGGCTTCTTCCAACTGGAAATGCCAAGCCAGGAGCCCTGTCGCCACAACGGGCAGGGAAGCGATCGCAGCAGCGACCTGATTGTAGTAGGACGCGGAGATCAAAGCCGCGTTCTCGCGCCACTTTCCGAGCACTTCAAAAATTACCGCCGTCAGGCAAAGGCCGATCGGAAAGTGGACGAGCACGACGTGCTGCGCATGCTTTGCGAACAAGACAGTGCGCGGATCGAAGGGATTTTCCATCATCGCCGCCCCTATTGAACGACAACCTTGGCCGTCATTTTCGGGTGCAGCGAGCAGAAGTAAGGGTACGTTCCCGGCTTGTCGAAGGTGAACGAAAATTTCTCGTCGGTGTCCAGCGCCTTGGACTTGAAGATCTTGTCGTCGCTCACGACCGTGTGCGGAATATCGTCGGCGTTCGTCCAGGTGACTTTTGTCCCGGCTTTGATTTGCAGCGTGGCCGGAGAAAAGCTGAAGTTATCGATCTTTACCTCCGAGGTCATCTCATGCGCCATCTGCTGCGGAAGAGGCGCGGCGTGAGTGCGCGCGCGCAATCCCGCCAACTGCCCGAATCCTCCTACAAGAAAAATTGAAGTTCCTAAGATTCTGAGTGCGATTTTCATTTTCTTTTCCTTTTTCCGCTCGATTGAGCTAAGCCAGATTCGAATCCACGACCGCGAGCGCTTTTTGCCCGCGCACAAAATTCACGCTGGTCACTCCTAAAACACTCCGCAACTGCTCGGCTGGAACTTTCATCGGGCCTGGAGAATCCGCTTTGCCCGGCGCAGGCTGAGGGAACGCCGTCGAAGCGGCGGTGTGAAAAGTGATATTTCCTTCGACTTTTTGCATGGTCTGGTGGATGTGGCCGTTCAGCACCGTCACCGAGCCGAATTTCTTCAAATAAGAGAGCGCCTGCGCTGCGTCCTCCGTGCCCCAGCCCCATTCCGGATAGACCGACCACAGCGGAATGTGCGCGAAGACCACGATTGGCGTGCTCGATTTCTTTGCCTTCAAATCGTCTTCGAGCCACTCGAGCTGCTCGTGGCCCAGCGTGCCAAGTCCGCCCGCTTTCAAATTCACAACGTTCACCAGCCCAACGAAATGAACGCCGTTCTTGTCGAAGCTGTGCCAGCCGGCGCCCTTCGTTCCCTTGCCATAGCGTTCGAGAAATTCCTTGCCTTCATCGATGGCCACATCGTGTTCGCCCGGAACGTAAAACGATTCCTTCACCTTCGCACCCCGCAGGATCTGCTGGACGTTGTCAAACTCTTCCGGTTTCGAAAGATGAGTGATGTCTCCGGTGTGCAGCAGGAATTCCGGGTTGCCGGGAAGCGCGTTGATTTTTTCGATCGCGGCTTTCAGTGTGCCGATCACGTCGGGGTTCGCGGGCTTATTGAATCCCATGTGGCTGTCGCTGATTTGCACAAAACTCAGCTCGCCAGCGGCGGCGGCCGGATCGAGTTCACCCAGCCGGCTCAGGCTGAACGACTTCATCACGCCGCCCTTCATCACGCAGAGCGTTCCCGTACCAGCCCACGCCATGCACTTCAGAAAACCTCTACGATCGATTCCATCTCCGTTGTGGTCAAACTTGATTTCATCCTCAATCTTCTTCATCTGCCGCTTCCTTTCCTCTTAAAGGGGCGAGCGGCGCACTTCGTGCAGGGGAAGCACGCCGCTCTTGGACGTCGTCTTACAACCGTACAGAACGGCACGGCGCCGCGTTTTATTCCATGAGCCAGAACGCAATTTCCCGCGTCAAATTTGTTTTAATCGCTGGAATAAAAGCCGCCCGGTGGCAGTTATGCTAGAGGTACGCCGGAGTTTCGGCGAACGGGCGGAAGTAAAAGGACGGGCGTTTAAGGTGCAGGATCGCGAGCAATTCGATCAGCTTGTGCTGCCGCATTTGCGGGCGGCGTTCAACCTGGCGCGGTGGCTGCTGCGCAGCCGGGAGGATGCCGAGGACGTAACGCAGGAAGCCCTGCTTCGCGCGTTCCGGTTTTTCAGCGGCTTTCGCGGCAGCGACGCCAGAGCATGGTTGCTGCAGATCGTGCGCAACACTTGCTATACGTGGATGGAAAAGAAAGGTTCGATGGGGTCGAATGTCGAATTTGACGAATCGTTGCACCTTTCGCCCATGCCTGGTCCCGAAGCGCAGGCGGTTTCCGGAAGCGAGCGCGAACGATTGACGCGCGCCCTTGAACTGCTTTCTCCGCGTTCGCGCGAAGTGCTCGTGCTGCGAGAACTGGAAGGTTATTCCTACAAGGAAATTGCGACGATCACGGCCATGCCAATCGGAACGGTGATGTCCACGCTGGCGCGAGCCAGGGAACGTTTGCAGGAATTGCTAGCGCCGCCAGCGAGAAAGGAGGCCGCCCGTGACGTGTGAAGAAAACCGAACGATTTTGCACGCGTATCTCGATGGCGAGCTGGATGCTCCTCGCTCCGCCGAATTTGAAAAACATTTGGAAAACTGCGCGGCCTGCGTTCGCGCGCTGGAAGCGCAGGAAACGCTTCGATCGAAAATTCGGCATGCGGATTTGTACGAACCGTTGCCAAACGATCTGGAAAGCAAGATTCGGCGCCAGTTGCGAGAGGCTTCTGCGCCGGTTCCAAAGCGTTTTGTTTGGCAATGGCTCGCGGCAGCGGCAGCGGTTCTTTTCTTCGCCGGAATTTCCTGGAGATATTTGCCCAAATTTGGCGCCGACTCCGGCCTTTCCGCATCGGCGTTCGCATCTGAAATCGTGGACGCGCATATCCGCGCGCTCCAGCCGGGCCACTTGACCGATGTTGCATCGACGGATCAGCACACGGTCAAGCCGTGGTTCGACGGAAGAATAGCTTTCGCTCCGCCCGTCAAAGATTTTGCCGAGGAAGGTTTCCCCCTGATTGGCGGAAGGCTCGACGTCCTGCAAGGGGAAAACGTGGCTGCGCTTGTCTACGGCCGCCGCAAGCATTTCATCAACGTTTTCGTCTGGCCGGAACGCGCGGGCGAGGCCGAGCAATACACCGGATCAAAAAACGGCTACAACTGGATCTCCTGGAAGCAGGGCGAACTGCGCTTGTGCGCCGTTTCGGACACGAATCGCGACGATCTCAACGCGTTAAAGGATTTGATCAGCCGCTAATTTTTCGAAGCCGGTTTGCTAACGGAAGAGGGCATTTGCTTCGGCATTTCTTTTGCGTAAATCAGGCGCAAGATGATTTCGCTGGTGTGCCCCGACTGCACCTGAAAATTTTTTTGCCACTCCGAGAATATTCCCTTCGCGGATGCTCGCAGGTCATAGTTATCCGTATGCAATTTTGTAATCGTGAAACGGCCCCTCGCGTCCGCATGGACCACATGAGGAGCGATCCCGCTCGACGATTGATAGGTAATCACCGCGTGAGGCGCTGGTTTGTCGTTTGGTCCAAGCACCGTTCCCGAAATGATTCCGCTCGGAGCGCCTTTGCCGCGCTTTACCACAACGTTTTGACCCGCCCATGCGGTCGTTCCCAGGGCCGCTGACAAGATCAGTAGGATCGCGATTTGTCGCTTCATCTCCGTCTCCCGCTTCAGCCTCAGTGTAAGTCTAGTGGCTCGATCCCGCCGCAGAGAGGAACGTTTTGTGTCGCAGGAGCAACCTGCCTCTTGGAGCAGGTCGGTTCCACCCTTGCACGAAGCCGCGCCGATGAAGCGACTCTCCCACGTTGCGCGGCCCCGTGCCTTGCGCTTGTCTTGTTTTGAAACGATTAGACGCCGCGCTTGCGGTTCGTGTGCCCGCGCCAGGCAGCCTTCCGCGCCCGCGCCGTCAGACTGCCGCCTTCGGAGTGAGCGCTCTTGCAGCTCGGAAGATCAGCAAATGGCTCAGCCACGCCACTTGCACCAGGTATGTTGGCAACCAAATGTATGGAAAATAGGTCACAAACATGTTCGCTGGCTCACTGTGAAAATGTCGCAGCGGCGTCGGCATGGAAAGCGCGGCCACAATCGTCACGTTCAACAGCAGCGCCAGTCCAATCGTGTTCCAAGCGTAGATCAGCCACTTCGGCGCTTTGTTTTTCGCTACGAGCCAGGCCATCGGCAGCGCCGTCAACCCAGTAAACACATCCCAGTTGCGTCCTTCGAACGTCATCTGCACCGGAACAAATCCGGCACGGTGCCCTAGATATAGAAAAATTTCCACCGCCACGCGAAATACTTGAAAGCCAATCAACCAGGCAAGACCGGGAGTCTCGATCAGCTTCGCCGCAGCCGAAAACTTGCTTCCAAAATAAACTCCCACAAACGACAGCACCACCAGCAGCATGATCCGCGGCGGGCGCTGGCTGAAATCGTGCAGCATAGGCGTAAGGCTTAGCACGCCCGTCACCGCCAGCCACAAGAACAGCGCGCTCCCCAACTGCTTGCTGCGCCGCGTCAGCTCTCCCTGCACCGCGCCCACAATCAGCGAAAACAAAATCGCCAAATATACTGGCCCTGGATTCATGGACCGGCATTATCGCCCACTCTCGTACTTCAGGCCACGACCTATAACCCGCCGCTCGCTCGTGCATCAAACCGCCATGATTCGCCGGTGTCCCTCGAACGCCGCCATCTTCTTTCTTTGCCTGCTCGGTTTTTCTTTTCCCTCTGTCGCCCAAGAGCAGCCGGCATCTTCTGAAATTCCCATCGAACGCTGCGACGTCCTTCCCGTCGTTCCGGTGCGCATCGACGGCGCGGAAATGCGCTTTCTCCTCGACACAGCGGCGACCACTGTCCTCAACCTGAAAACATTCTCCTCAGGCCGCTCCAAACAAATTCAAATCTCCTCCTGGACCGGCACAGCCGCCACCAGCGCCCGCGAAGTTTCTCTTCCTGAACTTGTCTTGGGCGAACACAAACTCCTCAATCTGAAACTCCCGGCAATTGACCTGAGCCCCATCGGCAACGCCTGCGGCGGCAAGATTGACGGCATCCTCGGCGTGGATCTTCTCGACCAAATGGGAGTCACCATCGATCTCAAGCGCCGCATCGCTACATTTGCTCCGATGCCGCATGATGCCGTGACTGTCTACAGCCAAATGGAAAGATCGATGCACCTCTGCATCACAGCGTTCAACAAGGGTGACGCGTCAACGCTGGAACAGTGCTTTGATCCGGAAATTGTGCTCTATGCGCCCCATGGTGAATTTCAGGGCCGGTCGCAGGTCATGAAATATTTGAAGGAGCGGTACCTGCAATATGCCCCAAAGCTCTCTTACGTGATGAAGCTTCGCGATGTAAAACTCTATGGCGACGCCCTGTGGTATTCCTACGACTACACTCTGGACTCACCCAGGGAACACCTCGCCGGCCACGGGATGTCCATGTGCCGCAAGGATGGCGATCATTGGCGCATCCTGAATCTGCACAACTCGTTGCGCGATCCTGCCGCTATGGCAAAGGCGGAATCTCCAGCTTACCAATAGGCTTCAACAGAAAAGGCGCGGTCGCCCGCGCCATTTCCAATTTTCTGTGACTTCCGCGAACTACTGCTTCGGCGCCGTCGCCGGTTTCGCGAACAGCTCATCCTCGATCGGATAATTATTCTTCACCGCCGTCAGCCGGATGTTGATCACGGCGCCCTTTTCGGTGCGCTTCATGCGAAACGGAAACTTCATTCCATCCACTTCGCGGTAGTCTTCCATATCCAGCTTCACTACGTAGGGTCCTTCCGGGCTCATAAACGTGTCTTCGGTATGAATCTCGAGTCCCGTTTCCGTGTCGAAAAAGAGCTTCGCGGTTTCATTCTTCTGTGGCGAATACTCGATAACGTAGGCGTTGTGTGTGCCCGTCTTCTCCACGCCTAGAACCTTCCCTGTCGCCGCAATCAAAACCATGTTTGCTTGTTCGGAGAATTGCGAGCGCCGGATCCGGCTCGCCAGCGCCGCTCCGGAATATTCGTGATAGCCGCCGCGTGGATCCTCGATCCAGGCTGTTTTGCCGTCGCAAATGTCGCGCATCACGATGTCCTGCTGCAGTTTCATCTTGTACATCGTCTTGTCCGGCGACTTTTGATAGATCTCCATCGCCACAAACGAGGAGGAATCCTCGCTCTGATACACACCTTTCATCAGGCGCGTATTCACGCTCTTCCAGGCCTCTTCGCCGCCCACCGCTTTCTGAGCGCGTTCCAGAATGTCTTTCAACGAAGGGAGTTCCGCGTCGGGCGTCGCGCCGGCCGCTTTCGCATCCGAGGGCGCCGCGGCAATCTTTTCCGAGACCATGGACGCGTTACTGGCGGGCGGCGTCTGACTCAACACGCCGCGCGGCATCAGCAGCAACACAATCACGGCGGCAGCAAGAATCGCCAGGGCGCGTTTTAGCTGGGTGTGCATGGTACTTCCTCGCTTTCAGAACCGCTGGACGTCTTTCAAGTGTGGCGCGCACTTGCGCTTCGCTCCATAGCGCCCGTGGCCAACTGTGTTTGGCGTGACACTGTACGAACGTTCAGGTAAGTATTTCTCGCCTGGTCGTGGCCGCAGCAAGAAAATTTGTCCACGTGGTAACCCGTTTCTCCCGCGCACACCTGTCCTTCGTTGTCTCTTGGGAAATTCCTTTTGATTGTTATCGTGTAAATCCGGAAAGCCAAAAAACTGATTCGCGGGAGTTTGAATGAAGAAACCTCGTTTTCTTCTTTCTCTGGTCACGCAAGACAACGACTACCAGCTCGAGCAGGCCGCTGCCGCCAAGACTGCTGCCGTGGATTGCGGCGTGGACCTTGAAATTGTTTTCGCCGATGGCGATACCATCACGCAAAGCACGCAAATCCTGCGCAACATTCAAGCGGAACCTCTCCTCCGTCCAGCTGCCGTCATCTTCGAACCCGTCGGCGGAACCTCCCTTCCGCAAGTTGCCCGCGCCGCTGTAGCCGCGGGCATCGGCTGGGGCGTCCTCAATTCCGATCCTTCTTACATTTCCGAATTGCGAAGCTCCGCAAAAGCGCCGCTTTTCTCGATCAGCTCTGACCACAAGGAGATCGGTCGCATCCAGGGACATCAGTTTGCTGTTCTCTTACCGCGAGGCGGCACTCTGCTATACATCCAGGGGCCTTCGGACAATCTTGCCGCAAAAGATCGCACAGCCGGAATGCAGTCGACTTTGCCTTCCAACATTCACACCATCTTGCTGAAGGGCCAATGGACCGAGGAAAGCGCCATCAAGAGCGTGAACTCCTGGCTCAAACTTGCGGCTACCGGCAAAACGCGCGTGGACCTCGTAGGCGCGCAGAACGACGCCATGGCGCTTGCCGCCCGCAAAGTGCTGTCCACGGTATCGAATTTGGAGGAACGGGATCGCTGGCTCCGCGTTCCCTACACTGGAGTTGATGGCCAGCCGAAAACCGGCCAGGCTTGGGTGCGCGATGGATCGCTTGCCGCGACTATTGTCGTTCCACCGAACTCCGACCAGGCCCTTCGTCTCATGGCCGGCGCGATACAAAACGGCAGCTCCATTCCAGACCACACGCATACCGTTCCGCAGTCCATGCCTTCGATGGAAAAGCTGGCAGCTTTGAAAATTGCGAGCTGACTCCGCTCCTATATCGTTGGCAGTTCGACCTGCACAATCTTGGCGCGTCCTTCTTCGGTATCGCAGGCCTCGCAGCTGCCGCGTCCCTTTGATGCCGAAAAGTGTAGAATAAAATTGCCAGCGCGGGAGAGGACTCTCCGCCATGTTTTGCAAAAATGCTCATGTCACGCGGATCCGGTTTACAGTCGCTCTTCTAGCTTGTTCCCTGCTTTCTCTTGCGGCGTCCGCTGCCGCGGCTCAAACTGCCTTTACTCTTGATGGAAAGCCGATCAATCCATTTCCTGGCCCCTCGGGAAAACCCATCGTGTTGATCTTCGTCCGTACGGATTGCCCAATTTCCAACCGCTATGCTCCCGTCCTTCGCGGCCTTTTCGATTCCAAATACCATCGGTTGGCAACGTTTTGGCTGGTCTATCCGGACAAGAAAACCGCGCCGCAGCAAATTCGCGCACATGTCCGCGAATTTCAGTTCGGGATCGATGCGCTTCGCGATCCGGATCATGTCCTCGTCAAACGCGCAGGCGCCACAATCACCCCGGAAGCGGCGGTGTTCGATTCCAGCGGCAACTTGCTCTACCGCGGCCGCATTGACAATCTTTACGTGGATGCGGGCCGCGCTCGCCCCGCCGCCACCACGCACGAACTCAAGGACGCCATCGAATCCGCCATTTATGGAAAAACGCCAATGCCGGTGTCCGCGTCCGCAGTTGGCTGCTATATCTCCGACCTCGAATGACTTCATTGTCCAAGCCAGCCGCAATCGCAAGCGCAGGAATATTTTTTTTCGCGCTGGTGGCTTCCCGAACATCCCGCACGCACGCGGCCGATGAACGTGGCGTTACATTCAATCGAGATCTCGCTCCAATCGTCTTCCGGACTTGCGCGCCATGCCATCATCCGGGCGAAGCCGGCCCGTTTTCTCTGCTCACCTACGGCGACGTAAAGTCCCATGCCCGGCAGATTGCCGATGTCACACAAAAACGCATCATGCCTCCTTGGCTTCCCGAACCCGGCGAATGGAAATTCAACGACGATCTCCATCTCACGCCGGATGAGATCGCGCTCTTCGCAAAATGGGTGGATGCGGGTATGCCGGAAGGTGCGCCATCCGATCTTCCGCCCGCGCCTCGCTTCAATAGCGGCTGGCATCTCGGCGAACCCGATCTGATTCTTCATGCCGAATCTTTCTTTGAAGTTCCCGCCAGCGGCAGCGACGTTTATTGGAATTTTATTTTTCACCCGCCACTCGAAAAAACGCGCTGGGTCAGGGCCATCGAAATTCGCCCGGGCGAACGCCGCCTTGTTCATCACGCAAATTTGATCGTGGACCGTACGCAATCCGCGCGCCGCCAGGAAAAATTTCCAGGAAGCGGTTTCCCCGGAATGGAATTGCAAATCGAATCCGAAACCTTCGATCCCGACGGCCATTTTCTCTTCTGGAAGCCCGGCACAATTCCCGAACCCGAGCCGCACGATATGGCTCTGCGCCTCGACCCCGGCAACGACCTGGTTCTGAACACACACCTCCAGCCATCGGGCAAAGCGGAAAAAATCCAGCCTGCTATCGGAATCTACTTCACCGGCGAGCCCGCAACGAAATTCCCGCTGCTTCTCCAGCTCGAAAACGACCGCAAGCTCGACATTCCCGCCGGCGAAAAGCATTTCGTTGTAACGGATGAATTTGAATTCCCCGAACCGGTTTCGCTTCTGGCGATCTATCCTCACGCGCACTATTTGTGCCGCGACATGCTAGCGCAGGCCAAATTTCCCAGCGGCGAAACGAAAACATTGCTTCACATCTCGCGATGGGACCTGAATTGGCAGGCCGTCTTCACCTACACGACGCCAATCGATTTGCCAGCCGGGACAAGAGTTTCCATGCGCTATAGCTACGACAATTCCGCAGACAATCCCGCAAATCCGAATTCTCCGCCGCAGCGCGTCCTCGCCGGAAACCGCGCCAGCGACGAAATGGCTCATCTCTGGCTGCAAGTTTTGCCCAAAGCAAACACGCACCAGGATCACGATCCGCGCCGTGTCTTGCAGGAAGCCATAGCCTGGCACCACGTCCAAAACAATCCGGGCGATTTCGAAGCTCACTACAATCTCGCCGCAATGCTGCAAGCGCGCGGCGAATCTTTGCAATCCATCGAACATTTCAGACTTGCTCTTGCCATCAAGCCCGGCGACGCTACCGTGGAAAACGCGCTCGGCGGCGCCTATTTCGCCGCTGGGAATTTGCCGCAGGCCATCGCGCATCTCTCCGTGGCTGTTCGCGCCCGCCCTGATTATTTCGATTCGCAATACAATCTCGGCCTTGCGCTGGCAAACAGCGGCCAGTTTCCCCAAGCCATCGAACATCTCCGGGTTGCGGCAAATCTTCATCCGCAAGACGCGGATGCCGAAGCCAATCTCGGCGGAGCGCTTGCCGCAAACGGGGAAACAAAAGAAGCCATCGCACATTTGCGCCGCGCCATTGAACTCAATCCACAACACGCACTTGCCCGCGAAAACCTGGCTGCAATCACAAATCCACAATAAGCGACACCGCCTCCCTTGCCTCGAAGATAGCTGTAGCGGCCGATCTTCAGATCGGCGAATTCTGCAGCCGCCATTCGCTTGTAAATTCCGCGCCCAAGAGATAGCTTCGTTCTTCGACTTGGAGGAAGAAATGCGCAGAGGAATAGCCCTTGCGGCAATCTTGATCGTGGTCGTTTTGTCCGGCGTTGCCGTCACCCACGGAAGTGTTGCAAGTGCCGCGGACAATCGCTTGCAAGGCGCGTTTCGCAAACCCGCCGTCAGTGGCTGGACGTTTGTCCACGTGCAAGGGACGCCAGCGCAAATCGGATATCAACACGGCTATCTTCTTTCCGCTGAAATTCTCGATCTGAAAAATGCGCTGCAGCTCGAACTAACCCACGACAACGGAAAGGATTGGAACTTTTTCCGTGACGCCGCGAAAAACTCCATGTGGCCGCATATCTCCGGGGAATACCGCGAAGAGCTGCAGGGAATTGCGGATGGTTTAGACGCACACGGCGTGAACCTGGATTTGTGGGACGTGGTCGCAATGAACGCCGCGGAAGAGTGGAGCTATTACGTCGGTGAATGGAACAAGCAGCACCGGATCGCTTCGCCTTCGACTGTAGTCGCGCCCGATCATTGCAGCGCCTTTGTCGCCACGGGCAGCTACACGAAGGACGGAAAAATCGTCATCGCGCACAACGATTGGACGGGTTATCTCGACGGAGCGCGCTGGACCATCGTGCTCGATGTCGTTCCCGCAAAGGGCTATCGCTTTATCATGGATACTTTGCCGGGCTTCATTCACAGCGGCGACGACTTCGCCATAAATTCCGCGGGAATCATCCTCACGGAAACCACCATCACTGGATTTTCCGGCTATGACTTTGGTGGCATTCCGGAATTTGTCCGTGCCCGCAAGGCGATGCAGTATTCCGCGTCCATCGATGAAGTGGCGAATCATTTCAAGGAAGGGAACAACGGCGGCTACGCCAACGACTGGCTCATCGGCGACACAAAGAAAAACGAAATCGCCAGCCTCGAACTCGGATTGAAAAACGTCACCCTCGAACGCAAAACCGACGGCTATTTTGCCGGATCGAATTTTCCCATCAACCCGAAACTCGCGGCGGAAGAAACCAATTTCAATTTGAAAGATCCTTCCCTCAGCGCCAACGCGCGCCACAAGCGCTGGACACAACTGCTCGAAGCCAACAAGGGAAAAATCGACGTCGCCCTGGCGCAGGAGTTTCTCGCCGATCACGTCGATTCCTTCTCTGGAAAAACCGAAGCCAGCGAACGCACCCTTTGCGGCCACGTGGAAGATTCGCCGCGCGGAATGGGCGCCTGGCAGCCACCCTACGGAACCGCGGGTGCCGTTCAAAATAAAGTTACGGATGCAAGCCTCGCAGCGAAATTATCGTTCACTGCGGCTGCGGGTCACGCGTGCGGCAAGGATTTTATCGCCGCAAAACACCTTGCCGCGCATCCCGAACTCTCCTGGCAAAAGCCGGAACTCCGCGATATGAAGGCGTTTCCCTGGACGACCGTCGCCGCTCAGTAATCCGCAATTTCTAACGCAAAGCTCCAGGCTCAATCCCGTTGTGGCGCGCGTCGTCGAAAATCCTTTGCATCTGTTCGGTAAGCTGCGTTCTCTTCGTTTCCAGTTGTGCAATTTGATCGGAAACCGACCCGCGGTTCAGGCGATGATTTGTCTGGATTCCCGTACTCGCGCCGCTGTCGCCGTTGAAATTATGCAAGTCCGCCAATTTCTTGTTCACGTCGTCCAGTTGCGCCTGCAATTTTGCCAGTTGCTGTTTGTAGTTCGCCGCGGCGCCATCTTTTCCAGTATTTGGCGAAGCATGTCCCTTCGCGCTTGGCTTTGCATTTCCGACAACGGACACGCCGCCCAGTCCGTGCAAATCGTCCTCGGTCCAGACTTTTTTCGCTTTCTTGTCCGCCGCGGTATTGGAAGCGCTTGCGCTGGATGTATTCTGCGTATTGTTCTTGGACGAATCGGTTTGCTGCTGGGCATTTGCGGAGAACGCGCAGAGCGCCCAAGCGCAAAAAATCAGCCAAAGTCCCGGCAAGCTTTTCATGATAACTACCTCAACTTCACTCTATGCCCGGCCCTGCCGAGTGGAACTTGAATTGTCTAATCCGCAAGCTGTACGCACGGGCAGACCGCCCAATCACGGTTTGGCCGCTGCGGAAGGAGCGACTCCCAATTTGTCCAGCTCGGCTCGCACGAGCGGAATCGCCTCTGCGGGGGTGCCGACGCGCCGGTAGTCCGAAGAAAAAGTTTTTTGGTGGACGGAAACCGACGAAAAAAGTTTTCGCGCGTCGAAATCGTACTGCGAAAACGACGGCAGCCAGACGCCCGGAGCAAATTCATAGCGCTCCTGCATGAAATGGCTGCCTTTGTAGATCTTTCCCAGGAAGATTCCAAACGAAATATCGTCGGTGATTTCGCCCTCAATGCGCGCCATTTGTCCGCTCGCGTCGTCGAGCCAGACCGTGCCGGTCACTTTGGAAAAGAGAGAGGCGGAGCGCGTCGTGGGCTTGTAACTCGGATTGGGCGCCAGATGGAATTTGGAGAGCGGGCGACCCTCGCGCGTCTCTTCCCCAAGATAAGTAAAAATAAATGCGTTGCGCGTTTGGTCGATCAAATCCGCGCGCTCTTTCTGCTTTTTCGCCACTTTCTCATAGGCTTCGCGCTGCTGTTTCCCGCCGGTCGCCGCCCATTCCAGCGAACCCAGGAGTTTTTCCAGATCGTTCTTGTACGCTTCTGCGTCCGTGGGTTTGCCGTCGGGACCGAGCGCAATGTGAGCGATGCCCGTGCCGGCGGGAAATACTCGTGCGATTTTCACAGTTGCCGGATTCGGATCGCTGGCCGACTTCCTTTCTTCCACCCGTTCCACGCGCTCGTAAAGATAAAGATTCCGTTCGCTTTCTTTGAGCCCGGCCACAGCTTTATCAAACCGGCTGGGATCGGTTCGCTCCTCATCGGCCCGTGCACCCATGGCTGTTTTGGCGTCCTGCGCAAACGTGAGCAGGGACATTGCTAACAGGGATACGGAGAGCCCGGAGGCGATTGTTTTCATAGACCCAAGAGCAGTTTGGCTACCCATTCGATTCATCCCCAACCCGGGCTGTTGCACCGCAAGACGGAGCCTGAAGCGCCGAATGCCGCCCTGCCCGGACAAGTTTACCGAAAATTGGCTAGAAAAACCCCGAGAGCGCGTTCTGCGACGCAAGACCGCAAAAATCAGGAAATTAGCTCAAGCTGTTGATAAATAAGGACATAAGCACGCAGACTCCGTACTCTTCCTGTTCCCTGAGTTTTGCCGCAAAACATTTGGCAAAATTTCGATTCCGACGAGGAAATTCAGCGTCTAAAGGAACGAACGGGCCTGCTCGCGCGTATTACAATTGCAGGTAGGTGTGTACCAGGAGGGTAGTTTTGGGCGTAATCCCCATGGGCGGACTGTCGAACGTGACGCCTGCAAAGGCGCAGCGGCTCCAGCTAGGAAGCTGGCGCGGTTCCCTCGTTACTTTCCTGGAAACGCTTCGTTTGGCGGTTGACTCCCTGCGCGCGCACAAACTGCGCAGCTTCCTGACCCTCCTCGGCGTCATCCTCGCCGTCGCCGTCCTCGTCGTTGTCATGAGCTTCGTGGCCGGTATGAATGTCTACGTCGCCGACAAGATCGCCAACCTTGGCGCCAACGTCTTCATCGTGGACCGCTTCGGCATCATCACCAGCAACGATGCCTGGGTGAAAGCCCAAAAGCGGCCGCTGGTCACGATGGAAGAATTCGAACGCCTCAAAGAAAATATGAAAACGGCAAAAGCCATTGCCGCGCTGGACGATCACAACATAGACATTCGCAGTGGCAACGAAAAAATGACTGGTACGGACGTCATGGGCGTCTCGCCAAACTACGCCGATGTCCGCAGCATCACCATCGCCCAGGGGCGATTCGTCACTCAATCCGACGACGATCATCGCGCCGAAGTCGTTGTCATCGGCGCCGACGTCGCCGCCAAGCTTTTCCCCAATGTGGATCCCATCGGCAAGGCCATCCGCGCGGAGACACACGAGTATCAGGTCATCGGCGTCGCGGCCGCCATTGGCAGCGCCTTCGGCCAGTCGCAAGACAATTTCATGATCATGCCGATTCACACCTTCGCCCGCGAACTTCATCGCCAGCGCGACTGGATCGCGATTTTCGTACAGGCTCCGAGCGCGGAAATGATGGAAGCCACGCAAGATGAAGCGCGAATGTTAATGCGCGCCTGGCGCCATCTCCCTTACGACGCTCCGGACAATTTCGCCCTTCTAGGTTCGGATTCCATCATGAAACTCTGGCACGATCTCACTGGAACGCTTGCCGGTGCCGCAGTCGGAATCGTCAGCATTTTTATGGTCGTGGGCGGCATCGTCATCATGAACATCATGCTGGCCAGCGTTACGGAACGCACTCGCGAAATCGGCATTCGCCGTTCCCTCGGCGCCAGGAAAAAACACATTCTGCTTCAGTTCATGACCGAATCGGGCATGCTCGCCGCAATGGGTGGTGTCATTGGCCTTGTCACCGCCTATGCTTTCGTTTTGTTGATTCGCGCGCTCACTTTCATCCCCGTGGAAATGCAGACGAGCGCGATCGTCATTTCGCTCGTCATCTCCACCTTGATCGGCCTCTTCTTCGGAATTTTCCCTGCAATGCGCGCGGCCAAACTCGATCCTATCGAAGCGCTGCGGGCGGACGGGTAGGGCGCAAAATGGCACAAGCACACGGCGAGAACCTTAAACAAGCGATGGACACGCTGCGCACGCACAAACTGCGCAGTGCCCTCACGGTATTCGGCGTTGTGCTCGGCGTCAGCGTCATCATGCTCGTCGCCGCCCTCATCACAGGCTTCGACAACAAAGTTCAGGAAATGGTCAAGCAGTTCGGCGCCGACACTGCTTTCGTCTCCAAATGGGATCAAGGCAATCACGGGGGCGATCGCCCGCTCGAAGAACGCCAGCGCAAGCCTCTCACTCTCGAAGATGGCAAAGCGCTGAAGGAATTTTGCCCGGCCGTCAAAAATGTCACCGTTTTTCTGCAAACGGAATGGCGCCAGTCGCACACCGTCCGCACCAAAGCCGGCGAAGTCACAGCCATCGATTTTCGCGGCGTTCAGCCCAATTTCGGTCAGGTCTACGCCAACGCGGCAACAATAGAAGGCAGGTTCCTCGCTGATGGTGATGACCAGCACAGGGAAAAAGTCGTAATGCTGGGCGAAAACGTGGCGCCAGTCCTGTTCCCCGAGGGCCATCCCATCGGCAAGGATGTCTTCATTGACGGGTCCGCGTTCACCGTTGTTGGCGTGGTGGAAAAGCCAAAAGGCGGCTTCGGAGCCGGCGACGAAGACCGCCGCGTCTTGATTCCGTACAACACGTTCAAGAAAACTTACCCGGCCGCCGACGAAGTCAACATGCGCTTCCAGGCTTATCCCGGAATGTTGGACCAGGCCGTGGATCAGGCCACCGAGGTTTTGCGCCGGCGCCGCAACGTGCCCATCGGCGCAAAGGACAATTTTTCCATCGGCACCGCCGCGCAGGAAGTTGCCGAATTTCACGACATCATGAGAATGGTCTATCTCGCCACGCTCGCCCTCAGCGGCACAGGCCTGCTGATCGGCGGCGTCGGCGTCATGAACATCATGCTCGTCAGCGTCACCGAGCGTACCCGCGAAATCGGCATCCGCAAGGCCATCGGAGCCCGCAGCGGAGACATCACGTGGCAGTTTCTCCTGGAAGCCATGACGCTCACCGGCGCCGGCGGTGTTTTGGCGCTGGTCATGGTCTTTGGCCTTGTCTTGCTCATCCGCCTCACGCTTGGCTGGGCTGGCGTCGTTCCCGCTTGGGCCGCCGCCACGGGAATCCTGGTCAGCGTCAGCATCGGCCTCATCTTCGGCGTCTGGCCCGCCGTAAAAGCCTCCAAACTCGACCCCGTCGAAGCCCTGCGCTACGAATAACAAATTTTTTCTGGTAGTGGCCGGTCTTTAGACCGGTTCCTTCTCCGCACTCCTCTTCCTTCTGCATGTCCGAAGATTCTTTCGTAGCGTCTGGCTCCTTCTGCATGTCCGAAGGTTCTTATGTAGCGCCGGGCTTCAGCCCGGCATCTTGAAGCGTAGGATTATATCTAGGCCCCGGCTTTCTACTTGCCAGCCGCGAAGGGAAGCGGCCCTCTTAGCGGCGGGTGGCCCGGGTTCCGGTTTTGGGAACCCGGGTCTTGGGTTTGATGGGAACATTTGCCCATCGGACTGCGTTACTCACAGCGCCGGGGATAAGACGAACAGAAAGACTGAAGCGTCTGGAGTGCTGGTGGAGTGTGAATTGTGGTCATCGAGAAGGAGTGAGTCTTATGAATAAGAGAATCATGTGGTTTGCTGCGGCGTGCAGCTTGTTGCTATCCGGAATAGCGGCGCAGGCACAGGAAAAGCGGACCGTGTTTACCGAGAGCGATTTTCACTGGCAAGGGAAAATGGCTGCGGGCCAGACGCTGGAAATCGTTGGACGAAATGGTGAGATCAACGCCGGCGGCGCTTCGGGCGAGTCGGCGGAAGTGAATGCCACAAAGAAAAGCCGCAACGGCGACGACGAAAGAGAGGCGTTCATTGAAGTGGTCGAATATTCCGATGGAGTGACGATCTGCGCGGTTTATGCGAAAGAAGCCAGACCGGGAAGATGCCATCGCGGCGGGGTCGATTCGGAGAATAGCAGCGGCTTCTGGCACAACTCACGCGCGAAAATCGAGTTTTCAGTGCAAGTGCCGCGAGGAGTGACGCTCAAGGCCGAAACAACCAACGGAGGCATACACGCGCACAATTTGAACAGCGTGGTGGAAGCGAACACGACGAACGGAAGCGTGGACGTTTCCACGAGCGAATGGGCTTCCGGCCACTCGACCAACGGACACCTGGACATCACCATGGGAAAAACGGACTGGAAAGGCGATCTTGAACTGGCCACAACAAACGGAGGAATTTCCGTGTCGCTGCCAGGCTCGGCGGCGTTCCAACTCCATGCCGAGACGACAAACGGAAATATTCACACGGATTTTCCCATCACCGTGATGGGCACATTCGGTACAAAGAATATTAGCGGAACTGTTGGATCCGGAGGGCGCGAGCTACGCCTTGCGACAACGAACGGCGGAATCGAAGTGAGAAAGACGAGTTAGTTACGCGGAACGCAGCAGCTTGGCGGCGCGATCGCGCAGTGTGGACTGCTGTTGCGCAGGCTGATTGACCTGCGAAACCGCTTTGCGGCGCGCAAGTGGATAGAGAAGTTCGGCGACCGCATCGCCAGAAGTAGGACGAAGCACGGGATCTTTTGCGAGGCACTTCATCACGATTTCGTCGAGCGCCTGAGGGACCGTGGAGTTGCGGCGCGACGGAGGCAGCGGCGCGGAAGAGAGCACGCGCGTGCAGACCGCCTGAATCGAATCCGCATGGAACGGACTTTCGCCGGTGAGCAGTTCGTAGATGACGCCGCCCAGAGAAAAGAGATCGGAGCGGGCGTCTTGCGGCCGTCCCATGATTTGTTCGGGGCACCAGTAAGCGGGAGTGCCGAGCAGGGGAGAGCCAACACCGTCGCGATGAGCGACGCGCGCCATGCCGAAATCGGAGAGTTTTACACGGCCTTCGGCGTTGATGAGAATGTTTGCAGGTTTGACGTCGCCGTGAATCACGCCTTTGCGATGCGCAACGCTGAGCGCCACGGCGATATCGCCCATCCAGGCACAGGCGCGAGGAAAAGGAATCGTGCCCTTTTCAAGAACGCGATCGAGCGGCTGGCCGTCCACAAATTCCATGACGAAGTACGGAGTCTGCGTCGCTTCGTCAATTCCCATGTCGTGCAGCGCAAGGATGCAGGGGTGATTGATCTGGCCGATGACGCGCGCTTCCTGAAAGAATTTTTCGCGCGCGGCGCCTACGGCGATTTCCTTGGGGAAAATCTTGATGGCGACAATGCGGCCGATGTAAGGATCGTGCGCGCGTACGACGCGGCTGAAGGCGCCGGCGCCGACCGTATCGAGAATTTCGTAGCGACCTACTTTCACGTCGAGCCAACTTTCCGTGAAGCGAGGGACATTCCGCAGTGGGAAGGATAAGAAAGACAAAGGGCGGAGGGAATGAAGCAGTAGTTCTATTTTCAGGCGTACAAGAGTACTAGGAAGAGATGGCTGTAACTATAAGAAAACAATAATGTTAATGCGACTCCAGCCTGCCGGAACGAAGGTGCAATCCACCATCACAATTTCGAGGCAAAGGGGGCGAGGACAGGCGCTGCTTTCAGTTTCTCCGGGAAGTCGTTGATAAAAGACTTCATGGCGGGATGCCAGAAACCATTGAAACCGAAGAAATACATTTCTTTGACGGCATGGTCGGCGGACCAGGAGTCGTGAGCGATGCGATAGGCGGCAACGAAAACGCCGGTGCGATCGTCGCCGAAGCGGCAGTGAACGAAAACCCTTTCATGAGGATTTTTGAAGAGAGAAAGAAATTGCGCGATTTGATCGTTAGTGGGAGGAGACCAGCCACTGACGGGAATATTGAGGAAGCGAATGCCGATGGATTCGGCTTGTTTGCGTTCCCAGTCAAGCTTGTGCGAATTATCGCCGCGGAGGTCGACGATGGTGGTGACGCCGAGTTTTTTGAGTTCCGGAAATCCTTCCGCATGCGGCTGTGCGCCGCGAAGGAGGGAATCATCGATTTTTCCGCCGTTGGGAAGACCGGGAAGTTTCAGTTTTTCGCCAAAATGAGGAGCAGAAATAGTTGAGCAAAGAATTTTTTCAGGCGGTGGAGATTGCGGCGGAACGGCGTAAAGAGAAATAACGAAAAGCGCGAAGGTAAAAGAAAGTTTCATAGAAGATTGGATGCAAAGAGTTTAGCGCGAGCGAGTGGCAAGGGAATTTGAAAAATCCGGATCTGTGCTGCTGGAAAAGGCACCACAAGATGTAGTTGCCGTGCGAAAAAGTCATCCACATTTTGCGTTTTTCTCTTGACAGAGAATTTACATACGCCGATACTGCGAATCCAGATTCGGGGGAACGTGGAAGCGCCAGACGGACCCAGTCGAGGCTGTGACAGGTTCGTTTAACCAAACCCACGAAATCGGCCCGGGTTTTAAACGAGAAAACCAAGCGCGAAGTAGATGCTTTCGCAGGGCTTTTGCGGAGCAGCGAACCTGCTGTGAGGCTGTTTTTGGGAAAGCGGCCAATGGCGGGGCATTGCTTTTGCCGTCCCGGCAGACCGGGATGGCAGGAGGATTTGTCGCGCAAAATTTTTTCGCGGGCAGCTTCTGCGTGAACCGATTCTGAAGAATTGGACGCGATAGGAAGACAAAGGGGAGCAACTGATCGGATTGGATTTTGACTCATTGCCACGAATTTGAAATTCAAACCGACCTGCTGCTTAGTTGGATGCAAATTTTGACTTGTCTAGTTTCGAGGTTTCAGGCCGAATTCGCCTGAGAAAGAAGTTGTAAGTACAAACCCCGAGCCCCGGGCGCACGGGGGAGTAAAATAAAAGGGTTCCTCCAGGGTGAGGGGCCTGTACGCGGAGGAACGGGATGGCAACGGTGAAGCCGGCACTGAATGGAAAGACGCTCGAGACGAAGGCGGCTGCGGAAACCGCGGTAGGCGTTCGAAAAGGACTGGTGTTCGAGCGGTTCTTTACCGATGGGAAGATTTCGCCGTTCGATGCGGTCGAATGGGAAAAGCGCGCCGCCCTGATCGGAAATGAAAAGGGCGTGACGATCTTCCGCCAGGACGACGTCGAGGTGCCGAAGAGCTGGTCGCAGACGGCGACGAACATCGTTGCGAGCAAGTACTTCCATGGAAAACCAGGAACAAGCGAGCGGGAAGGCTCGGTGCGGCAACTGATCGGCCGCGTGGTGAATACGATCGTGAAATGGGGCGAAGAGGGCGGGTATTTTGCGGACAGCGCTTCGCGGGATACGTTCAAGGACGAACTATCGCATTTGCTTGTCGAACAGAAGATGGCGTTCAACTCGCCGGTATGGTTCAACGTAGGCGTGCAGCCGAAGCCGCAGTGCTCGGCGTGCTTCATCAATTCCGTTTCAGACAGCATGGATTCGATCATGAACCTGGCGAAGACGGAAGGAATGCTGTTCAAGTGGGGCTCGGGGACAGGAACGAATTTCTCGACGCTGCGGGGGAGCAAGGAAACGCTGAGCGGCGGCGGGATTGCGAGCGGGCCGGTCAGTTTCATGAAGGGTTTTGATGCGTTTGCGGGGGTAATCAAGAGCGGCGGGAAGACGCGGCGCGCGGCAAAGATGGTGATTCTGAACATCGATCACCCGGATATCGTGGAATTTATCGAGTGCAAGACGAAAGAAGAGCGCAAGGCGCAGGTGTTGATTGAGCAGGGCTACGATGCGGCGATTGACGGCGACGCGTACACTTCGATTTTCTTCCAGAACGCGAATCACTCGGTGCGCGTGACGGACGACTTCATGCGCGCGGTCGAAGAGGATAAGGATTGGTGGACGAAGAACGTGAACGATGGGCAGCCGAATGAAAAGCTGCGCGCGCGCGACCTGATGCACATGATTTCCGAATCGACCTGGCGGTGCGGCGATCCGGGCATGCAGTACGACACGACGGTAAACCGCTGGCACACGTCGAAGAACACGGCGCGGATCAATGCGTCGAACCCCTGCTCGGAATACATGTTCCTGGACGACACGGCGTGCAACCTGGCTTCGCTGAACTTGATGAAGTATGTGAACCCGAGCGGGCAGTTTGACGTGACGGCGTTCAAGCATGCAGTGGATGTGACGATCACGGCGCAGGAAATTCTGGTGGACAACGCGAGCTATCCGACGCCGAAGATCGAAAAGAATTCGCACGACTTCCGGCCGCTCGGATTGGGCTACGCGAATCTGGGCGCGCTGCTGATGTCCATGGCGCTTCCGTACGATTCGAATGAAGGGCGCGATGTAGCGGGTGCGGTTACGGCGCTGATGTGCGGCGAAGCGTACGCGCAGTCCGCTCGAATCGCGGAAAAGATGGGGCCGTTTCCTGGCTATGCAGTGAACCGCGAGCCGATGCTGGACGTGATTCGCATGCACCGCGAAGCGATGCGGGGGATTCAGCCGGATCACGTGCAGGGCGACCTTTATATGGCGGCGCAGGAATCGTGGGACAACGCGCTGGCGCTTGGCGAAAAGTTCGGCTACAAGAATTCGCAAGTGACGGTGCTTGCTCCGACGGGAACGATCGGCTTCATGATGGACTGCGACACGACGGGCATCGAACCGGACCTGGCGCTGGTGAAATACAAGAAGCTGGTGGGCGGCGGGCTGATCAAGATCGTGAACAACACCGTGCCTTCCGCGTTGATGAAACTGGGTTATACGCCGGAAGAGACGAGCGAAATCGTTTCCTACATTGATAAGGAAAGCAAAGTGGAGGGAGCGCCGCACTTCAAGGCGGAGCACCTGCCGGTGTTCGATTGCTCGCTGGCGGCACCGGGCGGACGCTCGATTGCGTGGACCGGTCACGTGCACATGATGGCGGCGGCGCAGCCGTTCCTTTCAGGGGCGATTTCGAAGACGATCAACATGCCGGAAGATTCGACGATTGAGGATATTTCGAATGCGTACCTTGAATCGTGGAAGCTGGGGCTGAAAGCCGTGGCGATCTACCGCGACAATTCGAAGAAGTCACAGCCATTGAATGCCGGCAAGAAGGAAGAGAAAAAGGAAGAAATTTCCGCGCAAGCTCTTTTGCCCATGCAAACGGAGCTGTTTGCCCGCGCACAACGGGAGAAGATGCCGTACGAACGCGCTTCCGTGACGCACAAGTTCAGCGTGAGCGGCCACGAAGGCTACATTACGGTTGGCATGTATGAAGACGGGCGGCCTGGCGAAATCTTTATCAAGATGTCCAAGGAAGGCTCGACGCTTTCCGGTGTGATGGACGGTCTGGCGCTGACGATTTCTTTGGGTCTGCAATATGGAGTGCCGCTGAAGGTGTTCGTGGACAAGCTGGTGAACACGCGGTTTGAGCCGAGCGGCATTACATCAAATCCGAAGATCCGGTTTGTATCGTCCGTACTGGATTACATCGCACGGTGGCTCGGCGGACGGTTTATCTCCGCAGATTATTTGAAGCTAAACGGATCCGCTCCGGTGGAAAACGGAGGGCATGGAACGATGATGATGCCCGCAGTTCCTGCCCAGACGATGGCGATGCCGCCGGCCATGAAGCCCGCGAGTCCGAGCTCGAATTCCATGACCAATGCGCACGAAGGCGCGCCGACTTGCAGCGAATGCGGCATGCTGATGGTGCCGAACGGGGCCTGCTACAAGTGCGAAAACTGCGGAGGCACGAGCGGATGCAGCTAAAGCCGGTGAAGGAAAAGGAGCCGCGAGCGACGGAATGAGCGCACACGCAACCCGAACAGCACTGGCAGTAAATCCGGTACCCGTCACACAAAAAACCAAAGGGTTTTTGCGCATCGTGCGCCATGGAGTGGGACCCGCGGCGATTTACATCATTACCTACCACAAGCTGAATGCGCAGCAGGGCACGCTCCCAAAGCCGGCGATGGCGGAGGGAGCAGAAGCGCTGATTGATTTATTGGAAAAGATTGGTGTGGACTTTCGCGTGAGCGAAGTGCGAGGAGCTCTGGAAGATATTTTGCGGTTCGGATCGGCAAATATTCCGGATTTGTGGCTGAGCGATGAAGAGATGGTGGAGAAGGGACTGGGGGAAGCGTAAGAAACTAAGGACTGCTCGATCAGCGACTCAAAACGAAGATTACATCGATAGTGGTGTCAACCTCGACGGGCGTTCCCTCAAGTAATGTTGGGCGGTACCGCCACTGGCGAACCGCGTCGATAGAAGCGCGTGCCAAGGAACACCTGCCTGTGAGAACTCGCAGTTCCCTGATTTTTCCTTCCTTATCGATGATGGCGTGAAGACGCACTGTGCCGGAAAGGTGCTCGTCGCGGGCGATTTGAGGGTATGCCGGCTGAACCCGGTTGATTAAAGAAGCGGCTGTCACAGCACCGCCTTGCCGGACACGAGTGAGCGCAGCACCTGCTTCCGATTCGCCCGGTGCCGCTTTTTGAGGCGGAGGTTGCGAGAAATCTGGAGTCAGGACGAAGCGGAATCCACCGCCGATATATGCGAATGCGAACAGGCGCTTGAATTGGTTGCTACCGTTGATGAATCTCAGCTCATACAGAGGAAAGGAACTGAGACGGGCGTCGAGAGTGTTGAAGGTCTGCTCGCTGGCGTTATCGTCGCAGTTCTTTTCGAATCGGACCACGTCAACGTCTTTGAAACCCTCCGACTGCGCCGTCAAGAAAAAATTAGCGAGTTGAAGGGGCAAGGATTGCTCGTTCGTCCGGTATTTCTCGAGGACGCGCGAAGTGGCTCCATTGTCGAAATTCGCCGGGTACCATTTGTCCGCTTCCGGAATCACCATGCTGTTCAAAAGCGCGCCGGCCTTTGCGGAATCATTCGCCTTTTGCGCGGTCATGATGTCGTTGGCAAGACGCTTCAGCCCCGAGGTATTGTCTGAATAAGAACCGATGTAGGGCGTGGAGTGCGTCGAATTCTGTGCCAGGGCCAAACCAGGAAGAACGCAGATGAAAGCAACGCAGAGAAAACGAATCATAACGAAGTGAGCGGGCGGCCAAGACATTCGAGCATTGTAAACGAGGGTCAGCGCTCAACCAAAGAAGTCCGCTAGGTTGAAGAAGCGTTCTGATCCTACGAAAAAGAGCCGCGTCAACGCGGGCGCGGGCGCAGGGGCGGGCGCGCGGCGAGGGAGCGCGGGCGCATGCGGAAGCGCGGGCCGAGGGGCGGCGGGACGGCTTGGAGCGTGCAGCCGCAGCTTGGGCAAAATTCGAGGCCAGCGTTGGGGCCGGAAAGATGGGCACGAAGCCAGTGTCCACGAGCGGAACACTGCGGATTGATGCATTGCACGGTCCAGCCGGGCAGGTATTGCATGCGCGTGTTCTCCGGTGGCCGCCTTCCCCGGTGAGGGGTTCCCCGGCGGCAAGATAACTGCGATGGCGGGGATTTTGCGCCGAGCGGGGTTTGGTGTCAAGGGAAAAGCACTACAAGATATAGTGGTAGGGTTGCTGTGTGGAAAAGGGCGACGTAAGATGGCAGCGGGGAAATGTCCAGAGCGGGCGCTACGTATTAACAGGCAGAGAGCGGAGGATTTATGGCGAATGTGGAATTCAGCTTTGGCGGCGGAAAGCCGGGGATGCCGAATTTGAGCGGGCTGAAGTCGAGATTTCTGCGAATTGTGGTTGTGGTGGCGATTTTCATTTTGTTGATGGCGTCCACCACTTCGATTCCGACAGGGAACGTCGGTGTGTTGACGCTGTTCGGCAGGGTTACTGGAGACGTGCTGCCGGAAGGGATTCACCTGATCAATCCGTTAAAGTCGGTGACGAAGCTGTCCATTCAGACGCAGTCGCGAAAGGAGAGTGCGAGCGTTCCCTCGAAGGAAGGGCTTGTGCTCGCGCTTGATACTTCCTTGCTGTATCACCTGGACAGGAATCGCGCAGCGCAGATGCTTCAATCGGTCGGAACAGAATACGCCGAAACGATCATCGAGCCGGAATTGCGGTCGGCGATTCGCTCAGCGACTTCGTCGCACTCTTCCAACGATCTCTATACGAATGCGCGGGAATTGGTGCAACTACAGATTGAAAACGATTTGAAAGCGCAACTGGCGCCGCGCGGCGTGATTGTGGAAGCGGTGCTGCTGCGCGACGTGCAATTACCGGCACTGCTGAAGGCTTCGATCGAAGCAAAACAGCAGGCGGAGCAGGATGCACTGCGCATGAGTTTCATTTTGCAGAAAGAAAAGCAAGAAGCGGACCGGAAGAGCATTGAAGCGAAGGGCATCGCGGATTTCCAGAAGATCGTGGCTCAGGGAATCAGCCCGCAACTGCTGGAGTGGAAAGGAATTGAAGCGACGGAAAAATTGGCGGCGAGCCAGAACACGAAGATCGTGGTGATTGGAAATACGAAAAATGGATTGCCGCTGGTGTTTGAGCCGAAATAGGATCCGGGTGCGTTTAGTTCTGTGGCGGAGGAGGGTTTTTGTCCGCGTCCGGAGAGATGCCGGCTTCTTTCATTAAAGCTGCGAGTTGCTGTTTGAGATCTTCGACGGAAATTTGTTTGTCGCCGATCGTTTTCTGGAGATCGTCGAGCTTTGCCTTGCCAGCGCTGTCGTGGGAATAGTCGGGGTTTGAGAAGAAGGAATCCGAGTCGAGTGCAAGTTCCCGCTTGAGAACATCCAATTGCGCTTGAGCCTGGGCGAGGAGATCTTTTGCTTTTGCGACTTCAGCGGATTGTTCTTGCTTTTTCCTAGTATCCGGAGCCGGTTGCGCGGGAGGGTTTGGAGCGGCCGCGTCTGACGGCGCGGAGGATGCCGGTTGTGCTGCGGCTTCGGCCGGCGGAGTTGAAGTTACGACCGTGCCAGCAGGCGGTGCGGCATCACTATCGGCGGAAGCAGGGCGCAGGCGAATCGTGTCGTCGGTAATTACACGCGCGTCTTTCGTTGTGGTTTTCTTTTGCTCTTTTGCCTTGCGTGCAGCTTCCGCGACAGATTGCGAGTTGTCCTGCGATTGTGCGCGGAGAGCGGGCGAAAACGCGGAGGCAGCGGCTAGCGCAGCAGCAACTGAACCAAGCCAAATTGTGCGAACGCGAGAGACAGTGTTCATGGGTGTTCTCTAGTCAGGCTGAAGCTGCAGAATACGCCTTGAGCTTGCCGGGTGCAATCGCCCGAAAGTACAGGGCCGCCAATGAATTACGGGGAGCGGCGCGGCAGCGGTTATACTGAAAGGGTTGCAATCTCAGCAGGACTGCCGGGCTTGAAAAACTTCTTCCGTGAATTAACGCGATTCTCCGTTTTGCTTTCTGTGTGGGTCGTATTTGGACTCAGTAGTGCGCCACAAATTTGTGCGCAAGGGGCTCCGGCTGCGCCGGAGGCCAAACAAGAAGTTCGCAAATCCGCGGTTTCGGGAGTTTCCAAAAAAGATGTGCATCCATTCTGGGATGGCACAAATGGATGGTTGTTTGCGGGAGTCGGTGCGTCCCGCACACTGGATTATTTTTCCACTCTGAATATGCGAGCGAGAGGGCGACAGGAAATTCTTCTGAATGACGATGTTGTGGATAACCACGCCGCGTTTGCAACGATTGAAGCCGTGGGGACGGGCGTATCGATCGCGGCTTCGTACTTGTTTCACCGCACGGGGCATCACAAGCTGGAACGATGGACATCAATTGTGCATATCAGCGCAGCGACTACGGGCGCGGTTAGAAATTATTGCTTAAAGACGGCTCACCCGGCGCTTTCCGCAGCGCCCTAGACGATAATTTCGGCGAGTACTGCTCTCCCTGGACTACTTCGCGCATCTAAGGAAATGTGGCTTGAGCGAACACTGGCCGCTCTAATCCCGGAAAAGTTGCGGAAGAATCTCATGTGCTGCATACTCGCGGCGCGCACTGGAGTTGGCGGCTCCCGGCGCAGTGTTTCTCAAAATGAAAGTAAGGATGGCTCTATGACGAGAAGCGGCGTGGGCCGTTTCTTGATGATGGTATTTCTGTGTTGCGTGCTTCTGCTGCCGGCTGCGATGGCCAGGGCAGCGGAAGCGCCCGACTCGCCAAAATGCCCCGAAATTCTGATTGCGCAGGAAAAGCCCACCGTCGATCCTCCCACTCCGCGAAGCCCCGAACCGGCCTGGAACCCTCCCGTAACCGAAGCAAAAAGCGAAACGGAGCAATACACGCTTTCTCATGAACGATATGAAAAGGCCGTGGCGTATTCGCGCGCCGCATACGCTCTGTATTTCATCTGGAGCATCGGCGGAATTGCAATTGTATGGCTGCTTTTGCGGCTCAGGATTGCGGCGAAGATGCGCGATTTTGCGGAGCAAACAACGGAAAACCGCTTTCTACAAGGACTGATTTTCATTCCGATGCTCATACTGGCGGCACAGATTCTGGAGCTGCCCGTGCTCCTTTACTGGCATTCACTCTCTTTGCGGTATCAGCAGTCTGTGCAGGGATGGGGTTCCTGGTTCTGGGATTGGACGAAGGAAGAAGGGCTGCTTGTGGGAGGGGCGCTTATTTTTGGTTCGATTCTGCTTTGGCGAATCCGGAAGACGCCGAAGCGATGGTGGCTGCAGGCCTGGTGCATCGCGCTGGCGATCGCGTTTGCGATGTTTTTCGTGAGCCCCTGGGTGATCGATCCGCTTTTCAACAAATATGAGCCACTCAGTGCAACGCATCCAGAGCTGGTCAGTTCGATTGAAAAAGTAACGCAGCGTGCAGGGCTTTCGATTCCCCGCGATCACATGTTCCTGATGCGAGCGAGCAAGAAGACCAATCAGATCAACGCGTATGTGACGGGAGTCGGAGCGTCGAAGCGCGTCGTCGTATGGGATACGACGATTCAAAAAATGGCGCCGAACGAAACGCTTTTTATTTTTGGACATGAAGCGGGGCACTATGTTCTTGGGCATGTTCGAAACGGGTTTTTGTTTTTTTCGGTCACATTCCTGGTGGCGATGTATGCCTGCTTCCGTGCGATGCATTTTCTGCTGGGAAAATGGGGAGGCACCTGGCGAATTTACGGCCCGCAGGATTTGGCGTGCCTGGCTGTGCTGCTCCTGATTTTTAGAGTGTTTTCCTTTGTTGGGACGCCCATTGAATCCGCTTTTTCGCGGATGGAAGAACACAGCGCGGACGTTTTTGGGCTGGAAGTGATTCACGGCATTGTGCCGAACTCTGGCGAGGTGGCCGCGCACGCCTTTCAGGTGCTGGGGCAGGAGGACCTTTCCGATCCCAATCCGCCGCCTTTCATCACGTTTTGGCTATACAGCCATCCACCGCTGGCGGAACGGCTTGTCTTTGCGCACAGCTACGACCCATGGTCCAAGGGGCAAACACCGCGTTACGTGAAGTGACGGTTTAAGCGCTGGCGGCACGCCTTTTCAAAGTCTTGCGCCGCGCAAACGCAGCGACCTTGTGGCGGTTTCCGCAGAGCGACATCGAGCACCAGCGGCGGCGGCGCGTGCGGGAGTTGTCGTAGAAAAAAAGACTGCACGATGGGTTCGCGCATTGGCGGACTTGGGAAGGCTGACCTTCGGTGATGAGGTCCGCGGCGGACCTGGCAATCGCAGCAAGAAGCCAATCTAGGCCACCTTCTCGCGCGATGTATTCCATGCGCCAGCCGCGCGCAGTTGTTTCAACCAACTCCTCATGACCTTCCGTGACGCGAAGGACTTCATTGATGGGACTAATCCATTCTCGCGGGATACGGTCTCTCTTCACTAGGGCGCTGAAAACCATTCGCAGGGCGTCGCGAAGGCGCGTGGCGCGGGCGAGCAAATCCTCGGCAGTTCGGGGATCCGAATCGGTTAGCTTTGCGAGCTCCTCGGCGCGATCCGAGGAAACGACGAGGGTGGAATGGAGACACTCAATAAGTTCTTCCCAAGTGAGAGTATTGGACTGGGGTGAGCCAGGAAGAGTAGGAAAATTGGCAAAGTCAATCGCGAGCTTACCGCCGACCGGAGAAACAATGGTGTTCAGGTTAGTCATGGAAGTGCCTGTGGACGCGGATTTGTGTAACCGCTTAAATCTATTATGAAGGTTAGTTTTGCGTCAACAACGACTTTTGCGTCAGAGCTCTATTTAGCGTTTCCAACTTGCGGAAGTGACATCTAAGTGAGGAAAGGCGAAAACTGATGAAGACTTATCTTAGCCTGGCAACAATGATGGCAGCAATTTCGGTGGCGGCTTTCTTTGGTATTCGATCCTTTTCGAACCCACGCGCAGATGCTCAGGGCGCGCCCCAGTCCGTTCATCCCGTGATTGTGGAGCTCTTTACTTCGGAGGGTTGTTCAAGCTGTCCTCCTGCGGACGCGCTTTTGACGCGGCTGGATCAGCAAGGCCGCCTGGGTAATGCAGAGATTATCGCTCTGGAAGAGCATGTGGACTACTGGGACCAGCTCGGGTGGCGCGATCCCTTCTCGTCCGCGCAATGGACGCAACGCCAGCAGGACTATGCCGCAGCATTTCGAAACGACGGTGTTTACACGCCGCAAATGATTGTAGACGGCCGCAAGGAATTTGTGGGCAGTTCGCAGAGCAGTGCGCGCTCCGCGATTGCGGATGCGAGCCGCGCACCAAAGGCGGAAGTGGCCCTTACCGCCAACCCGGTTTCACCTCTTCAAGCGCATTTGAAAATTGACGTGAAGATGCTGCCGGATCCGGCTGCGAAATCGGCGCAAGTCTGGCTCGCCGTGACGGAGTCCGGGCTTCATTCGAACGTGAAACATGGGGAGAATGCAGGAGAAGATTTGCATCACGCGGCAGTTGTGCGAAGCCTGCGCAAAATCGCGGATGCGAAGCAGGGCGCAGCAATCGCCTACGCGGGGGAGGAGGATGTCCCGCTAGATTCGACGTGGCAACGAGGCAACATTCGTCTAGTCGTTTTCGTTCAGGATCCAAAATCGAAGCACATACTGGGCGCGGCGATGGCGCATCTGGCACAATGAAGGCTCGAAGCCGGGTCTTCTGAATTCTCCGGCGAATCGCAGGGGAACATCATGGATTTTTCATCCGAGCCGCCGCCCGCTTCGGAGCCAGCTTCGCCCCAATTGCAATCCGGTGCAAATTCCCCCAACCCGCTTTTTTACAATGAGGAAGGAATTCGCCCAGGCTGGCGGATTCTTCTTTATCTGGCTTTAGGATTTTTTCTCTACGGCATTCTGCTCGTTCCGGTGTCTCTGATTTTTCGAGCTCCACCCGGCCCGTATTCCGTTTCCACCATCATGCTTGGTGAAGCGATGATGTTTGCTGCCGCGTTTGGCGCAGCGATCATCATGTCGAAAATCGAACAGCAGCCGGTAGGACTGTATGGATTGGCGCTAGCATCCGCGTTTGGTAAACGCTTTTGGCAGGGCATGTTTGTCGGCCTCTGCGAAATCAGCTTGCTGATTGGCGCGATGGCTCTACTGGGAGCTTATTCTTTCGGAAATTTGGCGTTCCACGGTGGAAAAATCCTGCAGTGGGGAGCGCTTTGGCTGGTTGCCAGCATTTTGATCGCGCTACCGGAAGAGTTTCTCTTTCGCGGCTACACGCAGCACACTTTGGCGGAGGGAATCGGATTTTGGCCGGCGGCTATCATCCTTTCTGTCCTTTTCGGCCTCATGCACAAACTGAATCCAGGAGAGAACTGGATCGGTGTGATGAATATTGTTTTTACGGGTCTGCTGTGGGCATTCAGTTTGCGCCGGACAGGGACACTCTGGTTTGCGGTCGGCTGGCATGCAGCATTCGATTTTGGAGAGAGTTTCCTGTTTTCCGTTCCAAACAGCGGAGGAGTATTTGAAGGCCACCTTTCCAATGCGACATTCGCACCCGGGCGGGCGTGGCTTACGGGAGGGGACGTCGGTCCGGAAGCCAGTGTTTTCGCGTTTCTTACTCTTATCCTTGGCGCAATCGTCGTCCACTTTTGGTTTCCAGCAAAGGGGCAACCGATTGAAGTTAAGGCCTGACGAAAAAATTCTAGTGCACAAGTTCTGAAACGAAGACCAATCGCACGCCGTTCTCCTGCACCGAGGGCAGGAATTCGCGCATAGCTTCGAGTGTGGCGGGATGCGGATGCCCGATGGCGATTGCCGATTTTTTTTCTTTGGCGCCCCTCAGGGCGAGCCTCAGCTGTTTTCGAATCGCAGCGACATCCTGTACATCATCCAAAAAGGGCACATTGCGGAAAGCGGTGGCGACACCTTCTTTTTTTGCCGTATCAAACGCAACGGTTGCCGCAGTGGTGCGGCTGTCCACGTAGAACAGATTCAGATCGCGCAATGCAGGCATCAGGTTTTCCATCAACACCGGATCGGATGTAGCTTGCGAGCCTTGATGGTTGTTCACTCCAACTGCGTTTGGCACGGACACGACCATTTCATCCAGGAATTTCTCCACGCCCTCCCGGGACATCCCGGGTCGCAGCTCTTTTTTTTCCGGCGATTCGTTTGCCACGGACTGCATCGGCAGATGCAGCATCACCTGATAGCCGCGCTGCAGCGCTTCGTCGGCGATTTCCCTTGAATGTTCGTGATTCGGCAAAATTGAGATTGTCAACGGATAGCCCATAGCAAAGATGGATTCGGCCGCGGCGCGATCGCTGCCCAAATCATCCAGAATAATCGCAAGCCGCGGCAAGTCTCTTTCCGAGACAGTTTTTTCTTCGACATTCAGGGCGCGGACAAATTTGATTTCCACGAAATGGGTGGTTCGCGATCCGGAGTGAAAACTCGCCGAAAAAGAACCCTCCTTGGAAAATCGACTGCCCGACTGGAGCTTATGCCGCTCCGCAACGCCGCTCAGGCCATTCAGAATTTGCGTAGCTTGCGCGGAGGACTCCGCTGCATTCGCTTCGGTGAATAAGGTGATTTCGAGCCAGTCAGGCAATCCGGGTTCCTTGGACGTTGCCTGCAACTTCATTCGGATCACGGTGCCGGCCGGCGTCGTCTTGCGCGCTTTAGCAGCCAGTTCGCGTGTAATTCCGTGAATCGCGGATGAATTTATCCGGGCGGTGCGGCTGGGGAATTGGCAAGAAGCGGTAAAAAGAATGAGCCCTGCAATGGCAGGGAGGAAGATCGCGCGAAAAAGAACGCGAAATGTCCGATTACTGGATCTTTGCGTAAGCAGGGAGAACGGAAGCGCCTTCAGCGGCACAGCAAACTAAGCCGCTTTCTTGGCGGGTGTCTTGAAGAGCTCGATCACTTTTTTTAGCAAAGGGTCTTCTTGAGAAAGAGGCTTTACAGCGGGCGGCGTTTGCGGGTTCGCAGCCCCAGAGTTCGTCGTGGCTTCGTCATCGTCGCTGCCGTCGCCATTGTCGTACGCCGCCGCCCGAACGACCTCCGTTGGGACGACGCCTTCTTCCAGAATCGATTTGCCATCCCCGTTGTAATAGTTCGCAACGGTCAGAATCAATGCCGCGCCGTCATCCAGCGTAATCAACTTTTGCTCGGAAGCCAGTCCGAACGAGCGCTCGCCGACCACGTCTCCGCGATGGTTCATCGCCAAAGCCGATGCCAGGATTTCAGCCGCGCCGGAGGTTGTCGTGTCCATCAAAACAGAAACGGGGCCCTTCCAGACGACTTTGTTGGGCTCTGCCGCGAAAACTTGTGTGGAAACCGTCTGACCGCGCAGTGTGGCGATTGTTCCGCTCGGAACAAAAAGTCGCGCGGCCGCGATTCCTTCGGATGCGGGTCCCCGACCGCAGTTGCGCACATCCAGTACGATTTTGCGAGCACCCTGCTTCTCAGCTTCCAACAGCTTTGCGCGCAACTCATCTGCGCGGCCGGGCTCGAGGGAAAGAATCCGAATTGCTGTAACATCCGAATCTACTTTCACGGATTGCAGTTTCGCCGGACTCAATTTTTCACGAACCAGATCCACTTCTTCCGGTTCGGCCTTGCCGCTGCGAATCACGCCAACTTTCACGCTGGTCCCCGGTTGACCGCGCATCAAATTCAGCGCCTGCCCCACGGACATCTCCCGCGTTGTGAATCCCGCAACGGATTCCAGGAAATCGCCGCTGTGGATATTTGCCTTGTCCGCCGGACTATCCGGAACAACGGAAACGGCCACGATGTATCCGGAGCGCTTGCTCATGGTCAAACCGGTTTCGCCGGCAGCGTTGCTCGCAATCTTCTGCTTGTATTCGGCGTACTCACGAGGGGTCAAATAGCTCGATTGCGGATCCAGCGATTCCAGCAATCCATGCAAAGAACCAGCAGTTACCAAGGGGATGTTTGGATCATCCACGTAATCATTCTGAATCTTTTGGAGCACTTCGCCGTAGACGGTGAGCGACTTGTAGGCACGGTCATCGGGTGTGCGGCCCAAGACGTGTCCTAATCCTGCATAACAGAAGATCACCGCGGAAACCGCAATGATACCGATTCGAGCCGCTCGATTCATTACCTCACCATCCTGGCGAATCACTTGATTGTAACACTTCAATGGTATGGGACGCAGTAGGAGAAGCAAAGGAAGCTTCCCCGGTCGCAGATCGAAATAGGTGGCTGAATGTGGAAGACACAGCACAGAGGTAAAACGTTGTGAAATTACCACATACATTCGTCTTGTGCGGGTTTATGCTCCTTTAACTTAATGAAAATAAAGGATAAAAATGGAGCGGAGCTGGCTTTCAATTTGCTAGCATAGGAGTGAATGTTTCAGACGACGATCCATCGCGAGGTGGCCACGGAAGGGGTGGGCCTGCACACCGGTGTTTTTGGGCATGTACGGTTAGTCCCGGCCCCGGCCGACACTGGCATTGTTTTCCGCCGCACGGACCTCGACAATTTTATTATTGAAGCGCGAGGTGAAAACGTAGCTCGAGTGAGCTATGCCACTAGCTTGATGAAGCAAGGCGTTTTGCTCTCCACGACAGAGCATTTGCTTGCCGCTATCTATTCCTGCGAAATCGACAACGTCTTCATCAATATAGATTCCATAGAAGTGCCCATCCTCGATGGCTCGGCAGAGCCGTTCATGCAGATGCTGGAACAGGCTGGTGTCCGGCGACTGCGAAAGCGCCGTCGCTATCTAAAGGTATTGAAACCGCTGGAAGTCATCGAGAACGGCCGCCAGATTGGAATCTATCCCGCCAACGAATTTCATGTGAAGTGCTTTGTGGATTTTCCGCACCCACTCGTGGGCAAACAGGAAATTGAGATGAATGTAAGCCAGGCTAGCTTTCGACACTTGCTAGCGCGTGCGCGAACGTTCTGTTTTGAACGCGAAATTGAGCCACTTCGCGCCATGGGCTTGATTCGAGGCGGCTCGCTGGACAATGCGATTGTCCTCACAAATGAAGGCGTGATGAATGGTCCGTTGCGCTTCGACGATGAGTTTGGTCGTCACAAGGCACTGGATCTAATTGGCGATCTCGCGCTCGCCGGATTGCCGCTGCTGGCGCGCGTGGAGGCTCACAAAGCAGGACATGCGCTGCACACACAGCTCGTTAGCAGCCTGCTCGCCGATCCTTCACTTTGGACAATTACGACGGAAGATGGCAGCCCGGTGGAAAGCGCGTCGCCGGTTTCCGCTCCTGACCAAATTCCTGCCACAAACTGAGCAAACAACTTTACCCCCGAGAACCTACCTGAGTGGAGGGCTCGTTTCGTCGGCTTGCGCAGTGTTGCTAAAGCGAATGATTCCGGTTTGATCTACAAAGAAATGCCGCGTTCCAGTGCTTTGTGTGGTGGGGTCGGCATTCCATCCGAACCCGGTTTCCGGCTTGTTTCCAGAAAAACTGGACATGTGCGGCGTGAACAAATAACCGTGCTTCTGTCCGTGTGCCAACAAGGAATCAAGCTGATTGCTGGCTTCTGGGCAATCCGTGCCTCCCGGCCCCATTTCCGCGAGTGAATATGCAAATCCGATTTTGGGGCAATCACTCGCATATGCGATTTCGGCGGTGGTAATTGTACGGAGCGACCCCACTGCGGAAGCCTCGTTTGCGGCCATTTTTGCCCTGAGCAAATTGGGTATCGCAATCGCCGCAATGATCAAAATAACGGGAAGACCTGCGAATTGGAGGTAGCCAAGAACCAATCCCGCGATTGCCATTCCTTCGCCCTTCAGGCGGCCGGCGCTTTTCTTGATTTCGCTCAGACCCATGTGGCCAAGAACGATAGCCACAATCGCACCGACAAACGGGGCAACCACATATGCGGCGATTCCTGCAATCAGGCTCCCTGTCGCTTTTCCGCTAGTTTGAGGCGGAGAAGCAAAAGGCCCGGCAGAATAGGCGTCTCCGGCAATCGGAGGCTGGGCGTCGGGAGATTGCTGGTAGACCGGCGGAACTGCTGCGTGTGCAGGCGCCTGAGCTGCCGCCAGGTCCGTACGGCAGTGTGCACAAACCCGTGCGTCGTCCTGAATCGGCTGACTGCAAAAGGGGCACTTTTTCATGAAACGCTCCCTTCAAGATAAGTGCATAGCATGGAAATGGCTTGATCTGTGTGGACTCTACGGCAATTCCGGCATGGCGTCTAGGGCACAGTAGCCCAAGCTGGCGCGGTTCGTGTAATTGTTTATTGGAGAAGGACGGGCGAGAATACCTCAACCATGCCGAACAAAGACGCTGTAATTGTGATTCTCGCCGCAGGCAAGGGGACGCGACTTAAGTCGTCCCTGGCAAAAGTACTGCACCCGGCGGGGGGACGAGCGCTGGTGGAAAGCGTCGTGCGTGCATGCTTGCCGCTTGGTGCGAAGAAAATCGTCGTGATTGTCGGTCATCAGGCGGAAGAAGTGACCGCTGCCGTTGCGCCGCTTGGCGCAGAGGTTGTCTTGCAACAGCCGCAGCACGGAACGGGGCATGCGATGCTTGTAGCAAAGCGCGCGATCGGCAATGCGAAAATGACAGTTGTGCTCCCAGGTGATGCTCCTCTTGTTCAAACCGAGACGCTCAAGGCGTTGATTGCCACGCATCGTTCCGGCAAGGCCTCTGCGACCATTCTTTCTGCGGTTGTTGCCGATCCTTCCGGCTATGGAAGGATTTTGCGCAAGGCCGAAAATTCCGTCGCTGCGATCGTGGAAGATTCGCAACTTACGGCCGAACAGCGCGAACTCAACGAAATCAATTCGAGCATTTATTGCTTTTCTACAGACAAACTGTGGCCCGCTCTCGCCCGCGTGAAGCCGGAAAATAAGCACCGCGAAATATATCTGACGGATGCGATCGCGGTACTGGCTTTGAAAGGCGAAACCGTTCTGGCGCAGATTGCGCCCGATTCCCGGGAAGTGCTCGGATGCAACACGCGGGCCGATCTTGCGGGAGTCGATCGCATTTTCCGGGAGCGCAAACTAGAAGAATTGATGAGCGCTGGAGTAACGATTCAACTTCCGGAAACAGTTTTGATCGACCCTGAAGTTACGGCAGGGGAAGATACGGTGCTTGAGCCGTGCGTGCAGTTGCTTGGCAAAACGAAACTGGGCGAGCGCTGCGTGATTCGAACCGGCAGCGTTCTGAACGATGCGATTCTCGGCGACGGCGTCACCGTCGAACCGCACACCATCATCACAGAGAGCAGGCTCGACGACGGGGTAATCATCGGCCCGTTCGCACGGCTTCGACCGGGTTCCCACCTGAAGAAGGGCGCAAAAGTAGGCAATTTCGTCGAGATGAAAAAATCGGTCATCGGCGAGGGCAGTAAGGTTCCACACCTGAGCTACATCGGCGACACAAAGATGGGTTCTCATTCGAATATCGGTGCGGGGACGATCACTTGCAACTACGACGGAGTGAACAAGTTTCCGACGACGATTGGCAACCGCGTTTTTGTGGGCAGCGATTCCGTGTTGGTCGCTCCGGTGAAGATTGGAGATGGCGCGTATATCGCCGCGGGGTCCGCCATTACCGAGAACGTTCCGCCCAATGCGCTTGGCCTCGCGCGCAGCCGCCAGACCACGAAGCCCGGTTGGGCAGCGAAAAAACGCCGCGAGCAAGCCGCATCTTTCCCGAAGAAAAAATCCGTCCGGAAAAAGGCGCGATCGAGAAAGCCCCGTTCCCGCCGCAAACGCTAGTTCCCGCCTCAAGAATCAGCGACATTGAATCGCGCGCGGCGGGATGTTATCTTCCGCGGTACGTAGAAAAAGGAGTTAGCGATGGGCAACTCGGTCAGTTGGCTGCTCGTCATCCTCGGTGTCATTTGCGTCATCGCGGAGCTGGCGCTCGGCGTGATGACGGGATTCGATCTTGCGCTGGTCGGCGCTGCGTTAATCGCGGGTGGAGTCGTCGGACTCGTTTTTGGATCCGCGAACGTCGGGTTGCTCTCCACCGCGATTCTCGCACTGCTTTATTTCGCACTCTTTCGCAAATGGCTCAGATTCAAGCTTCAGGTGAAGCATCAGCCATCCAACGTGGATGCGGTCATCGGCCGGACAGGAATTGTTACCAAGCGCATCGCTCCCCGCGACTGGGGGCTCGTAAAAATTGGTTCGGAAGAATGGCGCGCGGAACTCGTGCGGCAGGATGGCGCCGCGCTCGAACCTGGGGCCGAAATCAAAGTTCTTTCCGTCGAAGGCGTAACTCTCAGAGTGGGGTGAAACGATATGGATGGAGCCGGAGCTTTCTTCACGATTCTTCTGGTTTTTTTCGTTATTTTTGCACTGATCACCATTGCACGCGCGGCTCGCATCGTCCGGCAGTATGAGAAGGGCATCATTCTGCGCTTTGGAAAGTTTCACGGGCTGGCCGATTCCGGTCTGACGTTTATCATGCCGTTCACGGATAGCATCGTGCGCGTGGACATGCGTGAGCAGGTCATCAGCGTCCCGCCGCAGAAACTGATCACCAAGGACAACGTCACCGTGGAAGTCGACGCGGTTGTCTATTACAAAGTGGTTGACCCGGTAAAATCGCAGTTCGAAGTGCAGGATTTCGGCTATGCCTGCACCACGCTCGCGCAGACCAATTTGCGGAACCTCATTGGCGACCGCACACTGGACGAGACACTTGTCGCGCGCGACATGATCAATTCCAATTTGCGCCATGTGCTCGACGAAGCCACCAACAACTGGGGCGTCAAAGCCACGCGCGTGGAAGTGCAGAAAATCGAGCCGCCGCGCGACATCACAGATGCGATGTCCCGGCAGATGAAAGCCGAACGCGAAAAGCGCGCGGCTGTGCTTGAGGCGGAAGGCATCAAGCAAAGCCAGATTTTGCAGTCGGAAGGGAAAAAACAATCGGAGATTTTGAAAGCGGAAGGCGACGCGCAGGCGCGCATCACCCGAGCCAACGCGGAAGCTGAAGCCATCAAAATGGTTTCCACCGCCGCCGAAACCTATTTCAAGGAACGAGCGGAAATGATGCGCCGCCTGGAAGTGCTTAACAACACGCTAGTCAACAATACCAAGTACATCGTTCCGTCCAACTCGAGTTTGGTGAACGTCCTCGGCCTCGACAGCGCCGTGCAAGCCGCCGCCGATACCGTCGCGCCAAAGACTCCCGCAAAATAGCCATGAGCTGGACCGAAGATTGGCTTTGGCCAAAAGTTGATATTCGACGCAAGGCGCAAAACGCGATAGATGAGGGCTTTTGGGCGGCGGCGTTTTGGGCGGGATTTAAAGGAGTACTGGCGCTAATCGCGTTGTTGAGCCCCGCTGAAGGATTCGGCTTGACAATCGGAATCAGTGCCGCGGTTTACGCCAGCCTCGCCTTTGGCATTCGTCGTCGGTCCAGAATTGTAGCGGTTTTTGCGCTCATTATTTTTATTGCCGAGCGCCTTTTACTCGGGGCTGCGATGGCATTACCTAACCTCACCCTTTTGGCATTCGGGTCTTTGTTGTTCGCGAATGGAGTACGCGGCACATTCGCTTATCACAAATTTCCGCCGCTACCTGCAAACATTCCAAGCGTTGAGCAAAGTTTTCGAGCCATGTCGAAAACGGCCGCGTCTGGCGAATCGCAAGATGATTCCAGCAAGACTTAGTGCATCTCTTTCTCGCGAGCGCTATGATGGAAGCAGGAACAAGCATGCGAAAGAAAGTCATTGCATGGTCCGTTTTTCTCGCTTGCGTCCTTTTCCTTAGCCTTGCCGCCACTCCGTACTCACGTACTGCCGATGAATTGCTTATTACCATCCGGCTCACGCTAGTCATCGTTATTTCTGTTCTCGTTGTACGCGAACGGTGGAAACGTCCGCGCGAATCGCGGCCGGATAGCACCGATGCCGACTCCGCGTTTCTTCGGCGGGTCCGCACCTGGTATCACGGCGAATAGCGCAGCGTCTGTGCTAAAATAAGGTTTCCCCGAATGCTCCTGGGAGACCCAACACGATGAAATTCGGAGTCGTAGTCTTTCCCGGCTCGAATTGCGACCACGACGCGTTTTACGCGCTCGGCAACGTCCTGCACAAGCCCGTCGAATTCATCTGGCACCAATCGCAAGACCTGGCAAATTGCGACGCCATCATTCTGCCCGGCGGGTTTTCTTACGGCGACTATCTCCGCACCGGAGCCATCGCGCGCTTTTCACCCGTCATGAAGTCCATCGAAAAGTTCGCAAACTCCGGCGGCATGGTTCTCGGCATCTGCAATGGCTTTCAAACACTCTGCGAAGCAGGCCTGCTTCCCGGCGCGATGATGCGCAACTCCGGCCTGCGATTTATTTGCCGGCACGTGCATATTCGCGTCGAGCAGACCGATACGCCGTTCACCAATGCCGCCAGAAAAGGCCAAATCCTGAAAATCCCCATCGCACATTCCGACGGCTGCTATACCGCGGACGAAGAGGACATTGCGAGTCTCGAAAAGAACAAACAGATTCTTTTCCGCTACACAACCCCGGATGGTTCCGATGACGCTGCGGGAAATCCCAACGGCTCGATGCATAACATTGCGGGTATCTGTAATCGCGAACGCAATGTTGCAGGTCTCATGCCGCACCCCGAGCGAGTCGTTGAATCTGCTCTCGGCTCCGCTGATGGCCTGGTCCTTTTCAATTCCATGGTCGAAGCCCTCGCCGGCGCCGCAAAGGCCACGGCGTAATGGCAACGGCACTCACTGAAATCAAAGTGACTCCCGAAATCGCCGCCGAACACGGTGTCACCGCCGAAGAGTACGCCCGCATCCAGAAAATTCTTGGCCGCGATCCGAACATCACCGAGCTTGGCATCTTTTCCGTGATGTGGAGCGAACACTGCTCTTACAAATCGAGCAAAGTTCATCTGAAGCGCCTGCCGACGCGAGGAAAACTCGTAGTGCAAGGCCCGGGCGAAAACGCAGGCGTCGTGGACATCGGCGATGGTCTCGTCGCCGCCTTCAAAATCGAATCGCACAATCATCCGAGCTACGTCGAGCCGTTCCAGGGCGCGACGACGGGAGTCGGCGGCATCCTTCGCGACATTTTTACGATGGGCGCGCGACCGATCGCCATCCTTGATTCGCTGAGGTTTGGCGAGATCAGTTCTTCTGGGGCTAAAGCCCCTTCTTTGATAGGCGACAGCAATGTCGCGGCTAAAGCCGCGACCCTCAAAACCACGGATGAGGAAGTGAAAGCAAATCGGCGCATCTTGGATGGCGTCATTCGCGGCGTCGGCCACTACGGCAACTGCTTCGGCGTGCCGACGGTCGGCGGCGAAGTCGGCTTCGAGCCATGCTATTCGCAAAATCCGCTGGTCAACGCGCTCGCGCTGGGCATCGCCCGCAAGGAAGAGATTTTTCTGGCGAAAGCGAAGGGCATCGGCAATCCAGTAATTTACGTCGGCGCAAAAACCGGCCGTGACGGAATTCACGGGGCGTCGTTACTTGCTTCGGCCGAATTCACCGAGGAATCGCAGCAGAAACGCCCCAACGTACAAGTTGGCGATCCCTTCGTCGAAAAACTTTTACTCGAAGCATGCCTTGAAGCGATGCGCACGGGCGCAGTCGTCGCCATTCAGGACATGGGCGCAGCGGGCCTCACCTGCTCCACCATGGAAATGGCCTCGCGCGGCGGCACCGGCATCGAAATTGATCTCGCCAAAGTACCGCAGCGCGAAACGGGCATGACCCCGTACGAAATCATGCTCAGCGAATCGCAGGAGCGAATGCTTCTCGTCGCCGAACGCGGCCGTGAACACGAAGTACTAAAAGTTTTCAAAAAGTGGGGACTCGACGCAGTCGTCGTCGGCACAGTTACCGAAGGCGGCTTGGCCGTGGTAAAAAATCACGGCGCAGTCGCCGCACAAATCCCGGCTCATCCGCTTGCGGAAGAAGGGCCCGTTTACAATCGCCCACTCGCCGCACCAGCGCCGCGAGTCGAGTCTGAAAAAGATTGGTTTCAATTCGCGCCGGAAGGCGTAAACCTCACCGAAAATTTCAAAAAGCTTCTCGCGTCGCCCGCTATCGCTTCAAAGCGCTGGATCACCGAGCAGTACGACACCAGTGTTCGTACCAACACGCTCGCTGGCCCAGGCGCCAGCGACGCTGCAATCGTTCGCATCAAGGAATCAGAGAAGAACGGCGTCATGCGCGGGCTGGCACTCGCCACCGACGGCAATGGCCGCTGGTGTCAGCTCAATCCCAAGATTGGCGCCATGCACGCCGTCGCGGAAGCCGCGCGCAATGTAGCGAGCTCTGGTGCGCGCCCCATCGCCGCAACAAATTGTCTGAATTTTGGCAGCCCGGAAAAACCGGAAGTGATGTGGCAATTCTCGCAAGTCATTGATGGCATCGGCGAAGCCTGTATGGCTCTCGGCACGCCAATTACCGGCGGCAATGTCAGCTTCTATAACGAAACCCTCGGCAAATCCATCTACCCTACGCCCGTTATCGGAATTCTTGGCATTCTCGATGACTCTTCCAAAGCCTTGAAAATTGCCTTTCGAAACCATGGCGATGTGATTGTTTTGCTGGATGGCGCTTTGGGGAACGAAGTGGCGAGTGGCGAGTGGCGAGTGGCGAGCAAAGAGTTTTCGTCTTCGGAATATTCGAAGACGGTTGGAGGAATTGTAGCTGGCGAACCGCCTGCCATTGATCTCGCCGCGGAAAAGCGCCTCATCGATTGCCTTGTAGCACTCGCTTCAGCGGGCACCCTTCAGTCCGCACACGATATTTCCGACGGCGGCCTCGCCGTTACCCTCGCCGAATCCTGCTTTGCCGCAAATGGTCTCGGCGCTTCGGTTTCTTTCAGCGAAACTGCGCCTTCTGAATCCGCGCTCTTCGGTGAACGCGGCGCCCGTTGCCTGCTCTCCGTCGCTCCCGCAAACCTTGCCGCCGTTCTTGCAACTGCGAGACAATACAATGTAGGGGCGCGCGAGCTCGGCAAAGTTACCGTAGACGCGTCGCTCCGCATCGAATTTCAGGGACGCGCAGCCATCGATTCCCCCCTCGATGTCTTGCGCGATATTTGGGCCAATTCTCTCGAACGGACGCTAAAGGGTTAAACACTAAGGATGAATACAGCTTTTCATTCATTGCCGCCACTAACCAGCGCCTCCAACGTTACCTGCGGAATGGTAGCGGGGATGCATTTCTTGTTAGCAGTTATTCTTGGCGCTGGCTTATTAATCGAGTGGAAACTGCTCCAAACATCCGAACTGGGCGAGACCGCGGTAATCGTAGTCCCCTTTATTGCCTTTTATTTTGCGGCGGGGCTGGGAATCCTCCGATGGAGGAATTGGGGTAGGCTCCTCTCGCTGGGATTAAATTGGCTGAATGTGATCGCGGCCCTACTGGTGATCCTGTTTCATAGGATGAGTTTGGAGGGCGTAGTCGGCGTACTTTTGTCCGCTTTTATCATCTGGTGGTTGTCGGCGCCCTCAGTTAGAAAACGATTCAAAGTTGGCCGCGGTGGGGAGCAATGAATTACGAGAATTACGTTCTTGACGACCGCTTTCACGACCACTGCGGGGTCGTGGGCGTTTTCGGCCACGCCGAAGCGGCTAAACTCGTCTATCTCGGCCTTTACGCGCTGCAGCATCGCGGCCAGGAATCGGCCGGTATTGTTTCCAGCGACGGCACCGAACTTCATTCGCACCGCGCAATGGGCGAAGTCGAGGAAATTTTTACGCCCGACGTTCTAGACAAACTCCCCGGCGCATCCGCCATCGGCCATACGCGCTATTCCACTGCCGGCGACAAAGCTCTACTGAATGCGCAGCCCATCATGATCGATTGCAACAAGGGCAAAATCGCGCTCGGGCACAATGGCAATCTTACCAACGCCGCCGAGTGGCGGCGCAAGCTCGAACATCGCGGCTCGATTTTTCAGACCAACAGTGACACCGAAGTCGTCGTCCACCTCGTCGCAAAGTCGCAAGCGCGCAATCTTTCCGGGGCGCTCGGCGACGCGCTCAATCAAGTCGAAGGCGCCTACTCGCTGGTCGTGCTCACTCCCGACGAACTCTATGCCGTGCGCGATCCACGCGGCTTCCGCCCGCTAAATCTTGGCAAGCTCACTTCGCCAAAAGGCGAAGAAACCTGGATCGTTGCCAGTGAAACCTGCGCGTTCGATCTTCTCGACGCCAAATACGTCCGCGAAATCGAACCCGGCGAAATGGTGCGCATCAGCAGGTCCGGCATCGAGTCCATCCATTTCGCTCCGCCCAAACAGCACCAACAATGCATTTTCGAGCACGTCTATTTCGCGCGCCCGGACAGCAAGATTTTCGGCCGCAGCGTCAATGCGAGCCGCGAAATGCTTGGCCGTTTGCTGGCAAAGGAATATCCGGTTGATGCCGATCTTGTCGTTCCTGTTCCCGATTCCGGCGTTCCCGCCGCCGTTGGCTACGCCATGGAATCCGGTATTCCATTTCGCATGGGTTTGATTCGCAATCATTACATCGGCCGCACGTTCATCGAGCCGTCGCAGGCCATCCGGAATTTTGGCGTGAAGCTGAAGCTCAATCCCATTCGCGGGCTCATTGAAGGCAAGCGCGTTATTCTTGTGGACGATTCCATTGTGCGCGGCACTACATCGCGCAAAATCGTGCGCATGGTGCGCGAAGCTGGAGCCACCGAAGTTCACGTGCGCATTTCCTGTCCGCCAACAATTTCTCCGTGCTATTACGGCGTAGACACGCCAACTCGTGAAGAGCTAATCGCTTCATCGAACACGCCCGAAGAAATCTGCAAATTTCTCGGCGCCGATTCGCTTGGCTATATTTCGCTCGCTGGCTTGAAGCAAGCCGTCGGCGACACGCAAGGGGACTTCTGCACGTCTTGTTATACGGGCGTTTATCCCACCGACCTTGTGCAGCTCGAAGTTCGCGAAGGCGGCTCGAACGGCCAGCTCCTGAAAGATCCCGGCGTGCAAGATACAACGCCTGTACAGACCGACGGCCCAGTTACGGTGACTCATGAAGGCTAAGCAGTCCAAAAAGGAAAAATCCGCCAAGCCGGAAGAAAATCTCACTACGGAACAAAAGATCCGGCGCGAAGCGCTCGCGTGGTTTTGGGTCATCCTCGTTTTTCTTCTGATCAACGCAACAGTTGGTCAGGCCCGCGTGATTCCTTCCGGCTCGATGCAAAATACGCTGCTCATCGGCGATCACCTCATCATGAGCCGCTTTGGCTACGACGTAGGCATTCCGTTCACGGACATTCACACGTCTCTCTGGCGCACGCCAAAGCGCCAGCAGATCGTCATATTCCGCCCTGTGGTTCCCGGCGATACCTCGGACGTGATCAAGCGCGTCATTGGCCTTCCCGGCGAAACCATTGACGTTCATGATGGCCACGTCTACGTCAACGGCAACATGCTTCTCGAAAATTACACTGTCGGTCGCACGGAGCCAGGCAATCCGTTGCCATTTGTGCAGCAAGCCATCGGCAAATCAACGCTGCTTCCCTACACGCTTCCCAAGGATTGTTATTTCCTGATGGGCGATAATCGCGAGAATTCGCTCGATAGCCGCTTCATCGGCTGCGTTCCGCGCAAACACATCATCGGCACGCCGGTGATGATTTACATGTCCATTGATACGCAGGGCGAACTACAACCGTGGGGCTCCGGCGCAATTCTCGATCGCATCTCGGTCTACGCAAACGCCGTGATTCATCCCAGCGAAATTCGCTGGCGCCGGCTCTTCCATTTTTTCTAGGTGATTCCAGTCGCGGTGATTCGTGAAGGATAAAGAAAAAAAGCCCGAAGAAAAACTGACCACCGAGCAGAAGATCCGCCGCGAAATTATCGCGTGGTTTTGGGTCGGCCTGGTTTTTCTTCTCATCAACGGGGCCATCGGCCAGGCGCGCGTCATCCCGTCTGAGTCCATGGAAAAAACGCTGCTTGTTGGCGATCACCTCATCATGAGCCGCATCGGCTACGACGCGGGCATTCCGTTCACCGATATTCACGTTCCACTCTGGCGAAATCCCAAGCGCCAGCAGATCATCATTTTCAAGCCGCCATTCGATCGCAATCAGCCGGATTACGTAAAGCGCGTCATCGGCTTGCCCGGCGATGTTGTGGATGTTCACGACAATTCCGTCTGGATCAACGGCAAACGCCTCGAAGAACCTTACACCACCGGTCCTTCACGCCCGGCTCCGCCATCCGCCTACGAAGGCGAGTTCCGGGACAAGGAAAATGTTCTTCCCTACAGAGTGCCGAAGAATTGTTACTTTGCCATGGGCGACAATCGCCAGAATTCGCTTGATTCGCGTTTCTGGGGCTGCGTTCCCCGCGAAAACATCATCGGTACGCCAGTCATGATCTACATGTCGCTCGATGCGCCGGAAAGCGCCTGGCAGCCCGGCAATCTTGGTGCGCGATTCACCGCGTACCTGAACGGAATCCTCCATCCCAGCACGGTTCGCTGGAGGCGCTTGTTCCATATTTTCTAAGCAGCTTTTAAGCGGTCTCCCCCTCGCCCGCTGACGCTGTCTGTGTCAAAATTCTCGTCCCCGGAAATGGGTCACACGCCATGAAATACGCCGACGCAGGAGTCAACATAGCCGTAGCGGATGAAGCCAAGCAGCGCATCCGCCATCTCGCGACGCGTACCTTTACCAATGGAGTTCTCGGCGGCATTGGCAGTTTCGGCGCGCTCTTTGCGCTGGATATGAAAAAATTCAAGGAACCGATTCTGGTTTCGAGTGCCGATGGCGTCGGCACAAAACTCAAAGTGGCCATCGCCATGAATGTCCATTCCACCGTTGGCGGCGATCTTGTCAATCATTGCGTGAACGACATTCTGGTTCAGGGAGCCGAGCCGCTCTTTTTTCTGGACTACCTGGCGCTCGGAAAAATGGATCCGCACATCGTTGAACAGCTTGTGGACGGTATGAGCCGCGCTTGCCGCAAAGCAGGCTGTGCGCTGATCGGCGGCGAAACCGCGGAAATGCCTGGCTTCTACCCGCTCGGCGAATACGATCTTGCCGGTTTTATCGTCGGCGCAGTCGAACGCAAGAAACTTCTCACCGGAAAAAACGTAAAACCCGGCGACACACTTCTCGCACTCCCCGCCGCCGGCCTGCACACCAACGGCTATTCGCTCGCGCGGAAACTCGTTTTCGAGGTCGCCAAACTAAAGCCGGAAACGTACGTAGCCGAAGTCGGCAACAAAATCGGCCCCGAACTTTTGAAGCCGCATCTCTGCTACGCCCCCGCGCTCAAAAACATTCTCGCCAAGGGCTGGGTGTCCGCACTCGCACACATCACTGGCGGCGGCATCCCCGGCAATCTCCCGCGCGTTCTTCCTGCAGGCGTCAAGGCTGTCGTGGACCTCGCCTCCTGGCCCGTTCTACCGATTTACAAATACCTCGCCAAGGTCGGCAAAATGGATACGGACGGCCTACTTGAATCCTTCAACCTCGGCGTTGGCATGATTCTCGTCGTCCCGCCCGCGCATATTGCCAAGGTCGAGGCCGATCTAAAGCGACGCCGCGAAAAATTCTTCAACATCGGCCGCATCGAGCGCGGCGACACCGCCAAAGCCCGCGTCGCCTACTCCGGCGCATTGAATCTATAGACTTGGATTGAAAAAATTGGCTTAAACAGAGACTAATCTCGTCGTCACCCTCAAAAAGCATGCAAATTCCCCGCATTTTCGTAGTTCATTGAAAATAAGCTACTTCTAGTCGCGTACTAGTGCTCTACTTGACTTCCCCAAAACGCACGCGCAATCTCGCGCCTGTCTGAACCATGTAAACCCCCTTGGACAAGGCAAGCTCAAACGGCGCCCAGCGCCCCGGAGGTGTGTGTATGTCGGTCTTCAATTCAGTTCTTAGTCTGTTCTATGCCTATCCGCTGCTGGCTCTGCTCCTTGTGCTGGCAGCGGTTATCGTAGTTACGTCGCTCCACAAGATCGGCCCGACCGAAGTCGGCTTGGTTACGAAGCGCTTTTCCTTCGCCAAGCTCACCAAGGACAATCCCGTGGCGTTCAACGGCGAAGCCGGTTACCAGGCGGACTTGCTCACGCCAGGCCTGCGCTGGAAAACCGTCCTCGTGTATTCGGTCGAAAAGTACCCGTGGGTTCAGGTTCCAGCCGGAGAAATCGGCGTGGTGATCGCGCAAGTCGGCAACCCGTTGCCAATCGGCGCAAAATCGGCCGTTTACAAAAAAGAGTTCGCGAACTTTTCCGATCTCCGCAACTTCATCCAGCTTGGAGGCCAGAAGGGTGTGCAACGCCCTGTGCTGCCTCCAGGCTCGCTCGTCCCGGTGCATCCGGTTGGCTTTCTTGTTGCCACGCGCAGCCGCGTTTACGGCGAGCCGATTTCGCCCGAACTCTGCGCAAAAATGGGCCGGGGCGGGGAACTGATGCCTGCCTCGCTCGGCCTCAAATCCGAACAGCTCGAACTCGTTCGCATTGAGCCGCAGCCGCGCGGCAAAGACGGTTCCACGCTTGACGTCGTAGGCATTGTCACTACTTATGAAGGCGATCCGCTTCCTTCCGGCGATATCGCCAGCCGCCTGGGCGGTTTCGTGGACGTGGAAAAAATGGAGAACGACAAAGCAAACGACGCGCAGATTATCGAAGCGCTGCTCGGCAGCAAAAATAACCTGCACAACAACTATCAGGACTTTCAGTCCTTCCTCGATCACGGCGGCCACATCGGCCTGCAGCACGATCCGCTGCTCTACGGTGCATATGCGCTCAATCCATTTCTTGTCAGCGTGGAAATGGTGCCGATGCTTATCATCAAGCAGGGCCAGGTCGGCGTGATCAAAGCCTACGTCGGCCTCGCCACGCAGGACACCAGCGGCGATGATTTCAAGTACGGCTCGCTCGTTCGCCCGGGTCATCGCGGTGTTTGGCAGGAGCCTCTGCGCACCGGCAAATATCCGCTCAACCCGCGCTGCTACGAGCCGGAAATTGTGCCGACAGCTATCCTCAACCTGAACTGGGCGGATGCGATCAGCGAAGCCCACAATCTCGACGCGCAACTCCAGCAGATCGTCGCGAAGTCGAAGGAAGGGTTCGTCTTCAAAATCGATCTGCAAGTTCAGATTCATGTGCCGGACACCAAAGCGCCGCGTGTCATCTCCATGGTCGGCACCATGAAAAACCTGGTGAACGAAGTGCTCCAGGCAGCAGTCGGCAATCACTTCCGCAATTCGTTGCAGAATATGCCGGCAATCAACTTCATTGAAACGCGCCAGCAGGTGCAGGTCGAAGCCTTCGATCATATTCGCGAACAACTTGAGCAATATCAGGTGGAAACGAAAGGCGTTTACATCCAGGACGTGATTTTTCCGGAAGACATGGTCACGGTGCTCACGCATCGAGAAATCGCCAACCAGGAAATCGAAACGTTCAAAAAACAGCGCGCCGCGCAGGATCAGCGCATCGAGATGGAGCAGGCAAAGGGCACGGCCGACATGCAAGCCGACCTCGCGCGTTCCAAAGTCGGCGTGGACATCAAGAAGAACAACGCGGACGCGCGCGTCGCGGAAGCCACCGGTGAAGCGGAGTACATTCGCCAGACCGGTACGGCAAAGGGCGCGGAGGTCGAAGCGGTCGGTCTTGCGCGCGCTCGCGGTTATCGCGCGCAGGTCGAAGCGCTCGGCTCGAACGCCACAGCCATCGTCAACGTCGTCGCGGCTCTTGCCGAAGGAAAAGCCAAGTTCGTGCCTGATGTTCTCGTAACCGGCGGTGGTAACGGCGGCGGTGCGCTCGATGGACTCGCCGCAACAGCCATGCGCTTCTTCGGCGGTCCCAGCAATGGCGGCACCGGCGCTTCCGCCAAAGCTCCCGTCACCGCGCTGCCTCCCGACATGGAAGCCGCGCTTGCCAAAATCGCGCCAAAGCAAAAGGAGCCACCAGCCAAGTCGTAAACGATGTTTGTACAGGCGAATTTACTTCGCCATCTTCTCTCGGTTTCGCAGAGGCCGTGCCCAGCGCGGTCTCTGCGGTTTCTATGAAGTTGGTCTACCTCTGTTATCACATGGACGCGCATCAACGACCTCAATGCGGGCACAATGAAATGAAATGCTCATCCCGGTCGCCGGCTCCATCTCCACCGAGAAATAGGGTGCCAGGCCATCCGCCCGGTTCAGATGTTCAATGAGCAATTCCATGATTGCGTTCTGATGGTTGAATCCTTCCATGCGAAAATTGTCGATGTCCCCAAAACGCAGCGTTGCCAAAATGCGATGTTTTCTCGCTGAACCACCAGATGGCTCCGTCGCGTTGGCCCATTCCTTCAAATCTATGCTAATTGTCAGGACAGGAAGATCGTATCGGCCCTCATCGGGATTCAGATCGCCGCGCGAGAAATGAAGCTCAATCACTTCCGCATCATGAAAATCGGGCCAGTGGCCGAAAATATTCGTTAACTTCTCACTTCCTTGAATTAGCGTCTCGATGTTTTTCACTGTTACCAGTCCCCGTCAATAGCTCGCATACTCCGGATTCTTTGCCTTTCCCCGGAGTTTCATCTCCTTCTCCACTTTCGCAATCCACTTTAACTCCGTCTCAAACTCCGCAATCATCAGCGTAATCATCCACACCGCTTCATGATACGGATGCCCCACTTCCTTGAGCACGCTCTCCAGCGTCTCCCGTTCGCGCGCCAACTCTTTCTCCAAAAACTCGCGCCGCCGCCGCAATTGCTTTGCAAAAACGCCACGCCTTGCCTGCCAAGACAACGCCATCCAAGTTAAAAACGCTGGTCGTTCTCGCCCTGTAGTCCAATCCTCCCGCTCCAACGCATCCCCCAAAGCCTCCGTCCCCCGCGCCGTCACCGCATACACCTGCCGCTCCGGTCCTTCCGCGTCTTTCTTGTCCGCCGCCGCTCGCAACATTCCCAATCGCGCCAATTTTTCCAGCGAGTAGTACACCTGCGGCCGCGAAATCCCGGCCCAATCCTGCACCTCGCGCCGCACCAGTTCCGCGTTTGCCTGATATCCATGCATCGGCCGCTCCGCCAGCAAATTCAGCAGCACCAAATCCGCCGTCGTTAGTCCCACCCCGCCCTTTTCTTTCCTCTTCCGCACTCTGAGTCCTCTGTGCTCCGATCTCCGTGTCCTCTGAGTTAGCTCTTCGCTCTTCTCTTTTGCCCTTGCTTCCTTTTCTCGCTCCACCACCACCATTGGCACTTCTCCACAGCCAATCTCGGATTCTTTGCCTGAGCCACCGCAGCCTCAAACGTATCCAGCACGCAAATATCCTGATGCTGCTTCGCCACGCGCCCCAGCTTCGCGTACAGCTTCTTTGCATCCTGCTCCGTCAGTTGCGCCACGCTGCGGATCCCCAGCAGCTCAAAATCCCGCAGCATCGCCGGCCCAATCGAGATCAAATCCATCAGCTTTCGCTCCTTATTTTTCACGAAGTCCTCCTTGACACCGCCCTTTATCTCCTCTAGTCTAAATAAGACTAGTAGTTAGCGCAAGGAGATTCTCATGATCAAGAAACTCACTCCCGTCCTGTTTGTGGAAAAAATCGAACCCGTTCTCCCGTTCTGGACCGAGCACCTCGGCTTCCTCAAGACCGTGGAAGTCCCCGAAGGCGATCATCTCGGATTCGTAATTCTGCGGCAGGGAACTACCGAAGTGATGTACCAGGCCTATGCCAGCGTGGAGAAAGATATGCCCGCAATCCTGCCCGACGTTCGCAAAGGCCCCACATTTCTCTACATTGAAGTCGAAAATCTGAACGCGCTAAAACCCGCATTGGCTTCTGCTGACGTTTACATGACCGAACGAACCACGTTCTACGGCTCCCGCGAAATCGGTGTCAAAGATCCCGCCGGCCATTTCCTCACCTTTGCCGAATTCGCCGCCACCGGCCAATCCGCGTGACTGTAGCGCAGGCTCTCTTGCCTGCGACAACCCTGCGTTGCCACGGTTCTTGCCGCCGGCTACTTCTTGTCTATCGGCGCGCGCCGCACTTCCGGCTGGCTTGCCGTGGCAATCGACCGCGCGCCGTTCTTTCCGACCGACCGCACAGCAAAAAAATGATTGTCCGTCGAAACGCCTTTCAACGCATGCTCGCCCTCGTCCGTCACAAAGTCATAGACGCTCCAGCGCGCTTCCGTCGTCTCGCGCCACAAAATCTCGAACCCCGCGCGTTCTGAATCTTCTTCCGCCGTCCACTTCAATTTCGCGTCGGGCGTTACCGCTCCGTATAAGCGCACATTCATCGGCGGAGCCGGGGCCAGCGCCAACTGCCGCAGCGCTTCCGCATTGTCCCGCGCCACATTTCCCATGAACGCAAAATTCAAATATTTCTCCAGGTCGCCGTACTCCACGCCATTCTCCGTCCGCGGCGTCTGATGCTGATGGTTGTAGTCTTCCAGCGGCTCCGTAAATCGCACCGCGGGCAATCCCGCCTTATAAAACACGTAATGGTCTCCGCCTCGTCCATAGCGGTCCACGCGGAAAATCATCCGAACCGCATCGCGGCCTGCAATCTCTTCCACCGCCCGCGCCAATTCCCGCGAAGGGGAATCCGCATCTTCAATTTCGCCGTTTCCAGAAAACACGCGCACACGATGCGGCCCGCCCGGCGCTGGATCTGCCCCTACAATGTCGTTGTCCATCATCCCACCCACGGTGTAACCCTTTTCCTTAACCCAATCGAGCATATGGTAGCTGCCCAGCAATCCCTGCTCTTCCCCGGAAAACGCCGCAAAAATAACTGTCGCCCGGCCTCCATGTCCTTCCGCGGCCGCTTTGCTCAATAGCCGCGCCGATTCCAGCATCACTGCCACTCCCGAAGAATCATCATCCGCTCCGGGCGCATCCGCATTTGGATCCATTACGTCCGAAGGCCGCGAATCGAAATCGCCGTCCACAATGAACACCGTGTTCGCCAGTTTCGGGTCCGAGCCTTTCAGAATTCCGTATACATTTTCCAGATGCACCGGCTTCCCGCCCGTCCGTTCCGCCATCATTTCAAATTTGTCTACAACGACCTCCAGTTTCCCGCCGGAGTGCTTTGCAATTTCATTGAATCGCGCCACGATGAAGTCGCGTCCACACCCGGCCCCGCGTTTCGGATCCGTCCACGAAGAAAGTGTCAGTCGTGTCCCGCAGCTCACCTGCTCGTGAATGATTTCCCGCATCGTTTTTTCGTCGAACGCGCTTCGTGGAATCGCTCCCGCAGGGCGCGGCAAAATCTTCGGCGTCGAAGCGCCAGACAACGGCTCTCCCGGATCGTGTAGCGTTTTCTCTTGTGCGCGCACCGTACTCGCCACTAACAAGAGTCCCAGCGCCACTGTTCCAACAGGTACCAACTGCTTCCGATTGCCCAAATTCATTGGTTCCTCCGGGCGTCCGTGTTCCGCGCCGGAGATTCTAGCAAGTTCCTCCTGCCTTTGTAGCGCCCTCCCTTCAGGGCGGCCAACTTTGCGATTTCGCGTTCGCAACTTATTTCCCCCGCCTCGTTGCTAGGCAACCTTACGCCACCGCTCCGAGTCTGACTTCACCATTGGGCGGTCCTCGTCACGTTTCTAGCCGGTTGGTCGTGCGCCCCAAGTCCTGTCTTTGAGGTGTTGCCATGCGCTATCCAGCTCCACGTCTCGCGATTCTCATCTCCTCCGTGCTTTTTGTTTCATGCTCTATGGCATTTGCTCAGGACATTCCCTCTTCCGGTTCTCCTCCGCCAAAAGCGCAAACCGAAAAACAACGTAAGAAGCAAATCAGAAAAGCCAAAGATGAACTCGGCGACAGCTTGGCGCACATCATCGAAGAAGACATGATTTACATCCTTACAAAAGAGGAGCGCGACGCCTTCTATCGCCTCGGCACCAACGAGGAGCGCGAACAGTACATTGAGATTCTCTGGCAGCGCCGCAATCCCAATCCGGATTCCGCTACAAACGAATTCAAGGAAGAGCACTACCGCCGCATCGCTTATGCCAACGAACACTTTTCTTCCGGCATTCCCGGCTGGAAGACCGATCGCGGCCATGTCTATATCGTTTGGGGCCCGCCCGAGGAAATCGAATCTCATCCCACGGGTGGCACCTACGACCGCCCGATGTGGCAAGGCGGCGGTTCCACACCGACGTACAACTGGGAACTCTGGCGCTACCGCCACATGGAAAGTGTCGGCGACAACATCGAACTGGAATTCGTTGATCCTTCCGGAAGCGGCGAATATCACCTCACGACCGATCCAGGCGAAAAAGATGCCTGCGCCCACGTTTCGTCGTGCGGCGAGAGCATCAGCGAAATTCTAAGTGGTCGCGGCAAAGCGGATCGCTTCAGCAATACCAATGGCACGACGCTCCCCGCGCCGCTCGGCGGCATTCCCGCCAATGAAGGCGAGTTCGAAAGGTCGGAACGCTATGTTCGCGTCTTAGGCCCCCCGCCCGTGCATTTCAAGGACGTGGTTACGGAAGTTTCTTCCCGCGTCCTGCGCAATCAGATGGATGTCAGCTATGACGTTGCCTTTCTCCGCGCAACCACCGATTCCATCATCGTGCCGGTCACGCTCCAGATTCCCAACGGACAAATGAGCTATCGAACAAAGGACGGCGTTCACTCTTCCATCGTCAATGTCTACACGCGCGTCACGACTCCTGGTGGTCGCGTAGTCCAAACCTCCGAAGAAGCAGTCGCCCACGATGTCCCGGACTCTCTTTTTCAGAAATCTCTCGCGCAATCCTCTCTCTATCAAAAATCTGTGCCGCTCCATCCCGGGCTCTACCGTCTCGATATCGTCGTCAAAGACGTCGAATCGGGAAATGTTGCCGTCATCAACACATCCCTCAGCGTTCCGCGATACGAAGAGGGTGTTCTCAACGCCAGCACGCTCATCCTCGCCGACAAGATCGAATCCGTTCCCACCGGAGAAATTGGCTCCGGCCAGTTCGTTGTCGGTTCCTACAAAGTTCGCCCACGCCTCTCGCGTTCTTTCACTAACGCCGAAAACCTCGGTATCTTTCTCCAACTCTACAATCTAAAAACAGATAGCGTTTTTCGCGAAACTAGTGTGTCCACAACCTATCGTCTCCTCCGCGACAAACAACAAATCTGGAGTTCCGTCGAGCGATCAGGCTCCATCCCGCGCGAAGGCGAACAGGTCACTTTGAATCGCCGCCTGCCACTTGCCGCATTCGCACCCGGCAAGTACACGCTGGAAATCAAAGTCACCGATCAAATCTCAAAGCAAACCGTCACTCGCACCGCTGACTTCGAAATCGCGCCGACCCAATCAACGCGTCAATAACTTTCGCCTCTGTGCCAACGCCACCGGTAGCGCAGGCACTCCTGCCTGCGCTCTTCGATCTATCCGAACACCTTGCATTTTGGTGCGCTCGCCATCTGTGCTAACGTTTTTTGTTTATGAAGAAGCGCATAGGCGTGCTCTTGAGCGGCCGCGGCTCGAACTTCGAAGCCCTCGCCGACTCCATCGCGGCAGGACGCATCTCCAACGCGGAAATCGCGCTCGTCCTTAGCAATCGTGAAGCCGCCGTAGGAATTGAGCGAGCGAAAGCGCGCGGACTCGTCACCAAAGTTATCCCATCAAAAGGCCTCGAACGCGAAGTCTACGACCGCCAGGTAGTCGCCGCCCTGAACGAAGCGAAAGTTGATCTCATTTGTCTTGCGGGTTACATGCGACTGCTCTCGCCCTACTTTGTCGCGGCGTTCCCGCAGAAAATCCTTAACATTCATCCCTCGCTGCTACCCTCTTTTCCCGGCCTCGAAGCCCAGAAGCAAGCGCTCGACTATGGAGTAAAATTTGCCGGTTGCACGGTCCACTTTGTGGACGAAAATCTAGACGCTGGACCGATCATTCTGCAATCGATTGTTCCGGTCGAAGACGCCGACACGGAAGAAACTCTTTCCGCACGCATTCTGAAAGAAGAGCACAAGATTTACACGGAAGCTGTGAAGATAGTTTTGGAAGGGAACTTCAACATTTCCGGACGCCGTGTTGTACGCTCATAAATCAATCGAACCATGACTGCAAATTTCAAACCTGTTGCCGAACAGCTTGCCTACCTGAAAAAAGGCGTCGCGGAGATCATTCGCGAAGAAGAACTGCGAGCGCGCCTCGAAAAATCGTACAAAACCGGGATTCCCCTCCGTGTCTATCTCGGCGTCGATCCCACCGCGCCAGACATTCACCTCGGCCACACGGTGGTGCTGCGGAAACTAAAACATTTTCAGGACATGGGGCACACGGCCATTTTCCTGATCGGCGATTTCTCCGCCATGATTGGAGACCCAACGGGACGCTCCGAAACTCGTCCGCCGCTTTCTCGCGAAGAAGTGAACGCCAACGCAAAAACTTATCTCGATCAGGTTTTCAAAATTCTCGACTCGCATAAAACAGAAGTGCGCTACAACAGCGAATGGCTCGACAAACTTTCGAGCGCCGAAGTTGTGAAACTTTGCGCACACTACAGCTTGGCGCGCATGCTCGAACGCGAAGACTTCCGTTCGCGCCTCGCAAACCAGCAGCCCATTTCCGTTCATGAACTGCTATATCCCCTGCTAACAGCTATGGACGCCGTTCAGCTCAAGTCAGACGTTGAACTGGGCGCTACTGAGCAAAAATTCAACCTGCTAGTGCATCGCGATATTCAGCGCGAGTACGGTCTCGACGGCCAGGTATGTCTGACGATGCCAATTCTCGTCGGGCTCGACGGCTCCAAGAAAATGTCCAAGAGCCTCGGCAATTACGTCGGTATCACCGAATCGCCTGCGGACATTTTCGGGAAGATGATGTCCATTCCCGACGACCTGATGTGGTCCTACTACGAACTCGTTACCGACCGCGCGCCCGAAGAAATCGCTGCGCTCAAGAGCGAAGTTTCCTCCGGCAAGCTGCATCCGATGGATACAAAGATGAAACTTGCGACGGAAGTGGTTTCCGGTTTCCATGGAGCCGACGCCGGAAAAAAAGCCGCCGAGAATTTCCAGCGCGTCTTCCGCGACAGACAAACGCCGGCGGAGATGAAAGAAATTGTATTGAAGCGAATGCCGATGGGTTTTTCTATTAGGTGGAAGACAACTTCAAGCCAAGGTAGTCACATGGCGACTGATCTACCGAAGGCGCAAGAAAAATGGTCAAAATTACTGGCATATCTAGGCGAAGCACCTTCAGCGTCTGAGGCCGAGCGCCTAATGAAGCAGGGCGGTTTTGAGATTAACGGAGATCCAGTCAAAGATCCCATTTGCAAGATCGATCTGAATAGCCCTTCGGCGTACGAAGTACGCGTCGGCAAAAAGAAATTCCTTCGCATTGTCGTCGAATAATTCACTTTTCCCATCAATTCAAAATTTCTGCGGCGAGTCCGGCGACATATTTGGCGATGGCTGGCGCTGCAGTCAGTCCAGGAGATTCAATTCCGACGAGTTGAATTGCTTGCGGGACTTTTGGATCACGTGTGATTACGAAATCGGCGATTCCGTGGCCTGTTGGCGGAACAAGTTTTGGGCGCAAGCCGGAATAGGCAAGGTTTAGATCGCTTTCCAGGATTTCCGGCAGCAAATGTCTCGCACTCTCCGCAAAAGCCGCAATTGGCAGGCGATCCTTTTCGTAATTGTCCTTGCGATCGACGTACGTCGCCGTAGGGCCCAGTAAAAATGTTCCCCACAAAGTCTTAGTGAAATGAACGCCGAGGCTCAGCCCATCCGCATGTGGCAGCGGATACACGAGATTGTTGATGAGCGAGGCGCGCGGACCGCGTACTTCGCAGTACTCGCCGCGGACCGGATATATCTTCCAGGAATTGTTCCCTAGCATCGCGGCAACTTCATCCGAATAAAGGCCCGCGGCGTTGATGACGCAACGCGACTCGATGGATTCTGTTTGCGAGTCTTCTTCATCTCCGATGCGCAGATCTACGCGAATTGTTTTTCCACTAGGTGCAAGCGAAGTTACCTTCGCGTGAGTCACAATGTTCGCCCCTTGCTCCATGGCAATTCGCCCGAACGCGTGAACGAGTTCTTCTGCGGATACGATTCCCGTGGAAGGAACAACCATCGCGGAGTGCCCTTTGATGTGCGGTTCGCGTTTGCGGATTTCAGCTGCATCAATCAGGAACAATCCCTCGACGCCGTTGTCCTCGCCGCGTTTCTTCAACGCCACAAGCTGTTCCTCTTCGTGCGCATCCGCCGCTACAACCAGCTTTCCGCAATGGCGGTAGGGAACTTTGTGCCTTGCGCAAAATTCGTACAGTAATCGGTTGCCTTCCACGCAAAGCCGCGCCTTCAGCGAATTCTTCGGATAGTAGATGCCTGAATGATTGACGCCGCTGTTGCGCGTGCTCGTCGCCATGCCGAGTTTTGGGAATTGTTCGACGAGAAAAACGTCCTGCCAGCGCTGCGAAACGGCGTGGGCGATGGCGCAGCCGACGACACCACCGCCGATGATCAAAATGTTGGCCTGGTCCATAAGAGCTTCTTACTGGTCGCCTCCGACGGAATCGAAGTAGGTTGCGCAATCGACAAGCTTCGATTCGGCGCCGTCATGGACGGCGTACTTCGCACGTTTGCCTTCTTCATAGCCGTTGAGCCAAAGCGAAGCCGCGCCGTGAACGCCGTCTTTGTTCAGCGCGTAAAAATAGATGTGAAACGTGCCCAGCTTTTTCTTGTCGTTTTTGTAGTGGCGCGCGATGCGGCTCAGCGCTTCAAGGCATGCGTCGGTCGGTGACTTTCCCTGGCGCATCATTTCGACGATCGTGTGACCGCCGGAAATTTTGATGTTTTCCTCGCCTTTTCCCGTCGAGCCCGCCGCGCCGACTTCGTTGTCCACGCAGCACCCGGCTCCGATGATCGGCGAATCGCCCACGCGCCCGGGAATTTTCCATGACAAACCTGAAGTGGTCGTTGTTGCGGAGATATCGCCCTTAGCATCCACTGCCATGCAGGGGATCGTTCCCGTCGGCGGATCCTTGATCACTTGCATCGCGCGAGCGAGCAGCGCCTGATCTTCCGGCGTGCCCTGAAAGATTGACGACATTTTCTCTTTCCATTCAGGGCTATCAATCCCCGGGCGCCAGTTGAACGAAGTGGACGCTTTCCACGCGAGCCAGATCTTGCGCGAATGTTCGGTGAGTAAATTCTCCTCTGGAAAACCTTCCGCTACTGCAAAACGCCGCGCGCCATCACCGACAAGCATCACATGATTCGTGCGTTGCATAACGGTCTGGGCGAGCTTGGCAACGTTTTTGATGCGGCGCACGCCCGCAACGGAGCCGGCGCGATACGTCGGGCCGTGCATGCAGCTCGCGTCCAGCTCGACCTCGCCTTCTTCATTGGGCAGGCCGCCGTAGCCGACGGAGTCGTCGTTGGGATCGTCTTCTACGACGGTTACTGCAGCAATGACCGCATCGAGCGTGTCCCCGCCAGCTTTCAGAATGTCCATGCCTTTGTGCAGCGCGTTCACTCCGTTCGCGCTGGAAATAATGAGCGGTCGCTTGCCTTGCGCGGCGGGGAGAGAAACTCCCAGCGTCGCGGGAGCGGCTCCAAAGAGTTTTGTGCTGCCGGCTACGGCGGTTCCTGCAAGCGAAGTAAGGAAAAATTTACGGCGTGACCACAGACTCATACCAGCCTCCTCGAAATTGCGAGGGACAATATAGCAGCGCGCAGTTAGCCGTTGCCAGTGGCGGCTAGTGCATATTCCATTTTGGAAGTTTACGCTTGTCCAAAAGCGCTTCGGCCGCCCATCGGCCGAGATAGACAGAAAGGGCCACGCCGTGGCCGGAGTAGCCGCCGAGGAGAATCATGTTCTTATTTTTCGGATGACGGCGAAAAATGGGCGCGAAGTCTTTCGTCAGCAGAATTGGACCGCCCCAACGATGAGTGATGCGGACTTTTCTCAGAACGGGATGAAGACTGCGGACACGTTGCTCGAGATTGTTTAATCTCTCAAGTGGAGCGCCGCGCAGGATTGATTGTTTTTCGAGCCCGCTCCAAGGTTGCTCTGAATTTCCTATTGGCAATGCCTCATCAAAACCGGGAACTAGACCGCTACCAAAGACAATCCTCCCATTTTTCAAAAGACGGCCCCAAAGATAAGGCAGGTCGACACTGTAAAAGGGGCGGCGCGAAGCCAGTCCAAGCTCTGCGATGTGCTTCTTGCTGAGCGGAGCGGTAGCGAGAGCGAAAGTAAGTTTTGGTTCGCCGGGAATGGCTTCACGCGTGAGTTTTGCGGCGTTTGTGGCTTGCAGGATTTGGCCGGCGGTAATGGTTCGCTTCTTCCCTTTGTGAATCACATGCAATTTCAACGGAGGGCCAGGCTGGACGTCGAGTACTTTTGTCCGAGTAAAGATAGCGGCGCCAGCTTTTACGGCCGCACGAGCAAGACCGGTAACAACTTTTCCCGGATCGACCGAACCCCCGGGGACTTTCTTGACGACACGGACTAGTCCAGAGTCATTCCACTCGATAGGCGAACGGTGAACCGGATGGATTCTCTTTCCTTCCATGGAGCGCGGACCGCGCGCAATTTCCCAAACACCGCGCAATTCGAGATCCGTCTTTACATTCAGCTCGCGCAGAATTTTCTTGTAGCCGTTCAGCACATCGCCGAGCCCCGGCAAATTTCCCGCGGCGGATTCGGCAAGGACTATGCCACCGGTACGCCCGCTGGCGCCGTTGCCGACTTCGTTTGCCTCGAGAAGCAAAACCGATTTTTCAGGAGCGAGGTGTTTCACCATGGCGGCAGCAGTGAGCCCCGTGAATCCGCCTCCGATGATGACTACGTCCGCATGGGATGGAAGTGCCTTGTGCTTGGAGCGAAACGAAATGGCCCAGGGAGTGTTACCCCAGTTGTGGCGAGGGGAGTTCATCGCTCGGATTGGATGCGGAACGGAAGGAGATGGCGAGAATACAACGCGAATCTTGCCAAATTTACTCCGCGGCCCCCAGTGGGAGGAAGTATTGCGTGCCCTTGACGGGCTCCTGCAGGCGTCGCAGCAGTTGTTGGAGGTCTTCGCTGCGCTCCACGAAGTCTATGTCCGAGGTGTTTATCACCAGCAAGTCCGAAGCTTCATAGCGAAAGAAAAAGTGTTCGTAGGCGCGGGCCACTTCCTCGACGTAGTCCGGCGAAATGTGCGATTCGCCTTTGGCGGCCTTTTTCGCTATGCGCGCGCGCAGTGTTTCCGGCTTGGCTTGCAAATAGATGACCAGATCGGGCGGTGGAATTTCGCGGGCGAGAACGTCGTAATACCGCTCATAGAGTTTTAACTCTTCGTCATCTAAATTGAGGTTGGCGAAAATACGGTCTTTTTCCATCAAGAAATCCGAAAGCAGCGGAGCGGGCGAATCGGCGGCGAGGGCTTCGCGAAGGCGCTTTTGGCGTTCGAGGAGAAAGTACATTTGCGCGCGAAAAGCGGAGCCGGATTTTTCTTCGTAAAAATCGCTGAGAAACGGATTGTCTTCGCAGTCGTATACACGGCGAGCATGCAGACGTTCCGCCAGGATGCGCGCTAGCGTGGATTTGCCCACGCGCAGCGGGCCTTCGATGGCGATAAAGCGGGGAGCTTGCGGGCCCCGTTTGGCGATCGGTGCGCGTTTGGCCGAGGATTCGTGCGCCATTGGGGAGGATTATAGCAAGTTAACCAGGCGCCAGGCCGGCTTTTCGGGGTGCAGCAAAAAGTACTAGGAAAAACGTTCAATCGGCCCGTACTGCCTAAAATGTGACCAATGGGCCAGTGCAACCTGTCCTTTTGGACAGCATACTCAGAGAGTCGCGGGCAGTCTTCTGCTGAGCCTGCGGCAACTGAGGTGTCCCCAAATGCTCCTGGCAGCAGCACTTCTGGTCTTCAGCTTCCCGCAAAATGCGGTGAATGGTGCGACGAGTGTGAATGTCGCAACTGTCGTGACAGATGCCGCGAAAGCCGATGTGGTCAAGACGGATTCTTCGAACGCCTCCCTCCCAATGGCCCCAGTTCCCAAGACTGCCGGCGACGATTCCGCGAACGCGACCGGCGAATCTTCGTCTTTGGCCGCCGAACCGATTCAACCGGCGGCCCCGATCCAACCGGCGATGCCTCCGAAGCGTGCAATCCGCGGCGTTCGCTATGAAGCACCTCGTCAAAAAATAGCCTGGATTGGACTGTCCGTTCTCGGCCATGGCGCCGCGGCATTTGACGCGTATTCAACGCGGCAGGCGATTCAGGGCGGATTCGGCACGGAATCGAACCCGCTACTCCGGCCGTTTGCTCATTCGAATGCGCTGTATGTCGCCACGCAGGTCAGTCCGGCCTTGATGGATTTTATCGGCCACAAAATGATGAAGAGCAATTCTCCGATGATCCGGAAAATGTGGTGGATTCCGCAGGCAGCCGGCGCGGGAATTTCATTCAGCGCTGGCGTACACAATATGAGCCTGGTGAAATAACACGCAAGGTTGTTTAACGGGTTTCTTCCAAACAAAAAAAAGGCGTCCCGAGCCGTTCCCTCCGGCCGGGACGCCTTGCGTTTTTAAACTGAGGATTTTTGCGTTTGGAGTTGATGACGGCGCTGCTATGCTGTGCAGCCATGCCAAGCATGTACAACAAAATTGCGGGCGGAAGTGGGGAGCGAATCGCCGCTCTGAGCGACGGAATTTTTGCCGTGGCCATGACATTGCTAGTGCTCGAGCTGCACGCTCCGGCGCGCGAAGCGATTCACGGCGAGCACGATTTGCGTGCGGCGTTGTTCCTGCTCGCACCCAAGCTGCTCGTTTACCTGATGAGCTTCTTGACGCTGGGGGGTTTTCTGGGTCGGCCAGCAGACGCAGTTGAATCATATCGAACGCGCGAACCGCAACTTCACTTGGATCCACTTGGCATTCTTGTTTGCCGTTACGTTGACCCCGTTTTCGACCGCTCTTCTCAGCGAACATCTGGAACTGCGCACAGCGCTCGTGATTTATTGGGGAAATATTTTTCTGCTTGGCTTCACGTTGTATTGGAGCTGGATTTACGCGTTTTCCGCGAAGCTCGTGGATGAAGACGTTTCGCCGGTCGTGGCTACCGCCATTTGCCGCCGGATTCTGATTGCCCAGGCACTCTACGCATTTGGCGCGCTCCTCTGTATTTTCAGCACGTATTGGAGCGTCGGCGTTATTGTGCTGGTGCAGTTGAACTATGCAATCGCCCCGAGATTTGGTCGCAAGCCTGAAGCCGCCTAGGGGTTACCTCGCCCTGCCATCCATTCGGGATTTGATTGTCTCATCGCATCCGTCTCGCGCCCGTAACTTCCCGGCCCCAGCTTTCTTCTTCATCATATTTTCCTCACCCACCAATGTTTAGGCTGGCTCTAATCGATCGAGACATATTTTCTACTAGTCCTAATGAACACCGCCGCGTACAAAGGTGGTGAAGATACAGAACGGCGAGGCAAGCTTTCGCCGGCTGGCTGCCCTGAAGGAAAAGTGAGGAAGTCCAATGAACGAGAGAGCGATTCAGATAACACAGCCCGACGTGGAAAAACTGAGGAAGCTGATCGAGACTCGCACCAAGACGGGCACACGCGACCAGGAAAATCTCAAAATGCTTGCAAAAGAGCTGGAGCGCGCCGAAATCGTGCCCGCGAATGAGATCTCCGCGGACGCCGTCACCATGAACTCGCATGTCCTAGTGCGCGACCTCAACAGCGGCGTCGAGTCGGCCTATACGCTGGTCTTCCCCCCGGATGCCGACATTGCACAAGGCAAGATCTCCATTCTCGCTCCGATAGGCACCGCTCTTTTGGGATACCGCGAGGGTGATGAAATCGAATGGCCGACTCCCGGTGGATGGCGGCGTCTGAAAGTCGCCAAGGTGGTGTACCAGCCCGAAGCCGCCGGCGATGAACCCGGTCATTCCGTGAGCCACTATCGGCCGGCACAGAAAACACAACAACGCTTCTGCGGCCCTCAGTTTGCTTCGCTTTGAGACCTATCGAAAGGAATGGAACCGCCATGAACACAGAAATCCTGGAGCAGGTGCAACAAGAGATTCAATCGAAATCCCCGGTGGAATTTTTTGAACTTTCGGCGCTTCGCGACGACTCTGCCGTTGACGAGACCGCGGTTTTGACAGCGCCTGCGCCTATTGACGAATGGGACGTGTTCGTTGAGTTCACTCTCATCGCCCCCATTTCGCTCAGCACGCAACCATTTATCGAAAACTGGAGTCTGGTGGAGGGCAAGCGCGTTCGCGACATCGAGCAGGAACTCCGCGCCGAGGGCTGGCATTTCTTTTACATCGTCCCGGACTTGCGGAGCACCGCGATAGCTCGTCGCCCGGAGATCGCAATCCGCAGAGCGCTTGCCGGGATCTTCCAAAGCGCCACCCGGCAGGGCTTGAATACCGTGGAGATCGCTTCGCTTCGGACCAGGCGAGTCTTCGGAGTCCATCGAGCCGAAGTAGTCGCAAGGCTCCGGCATATTCAAGAGAGTCCCTATCTTTTCCAAACTAACGAGGAAATGCACCAGCGCATGCAGCAGGAAGATCCAACACCCCGAACGATGCCGCTGACACACGGTTTCGTCGGCCGTAGTTACGCCGAACTGCACGCCATCCTGGCAGGGAGAACGCAATGACTGGCATGATGAAAACTGAAACGCTCGCCGAGGGGCAACAAATGGGTCACCTGGCGAATCCTCGCGAAATCGTGGACTACAACTTCGATGTCGCCGCCCGGTCTCTGGGATTGAGCGAGTCGCAGAAAGGGCTCCTCAAGGAACCCTTCCGGGAAATCAAAGTGAAACTCCCCGTCCGCATGGACGACGGTACTGTCCGAATCTTCCAGGGATACCGCGTGCAGCACAACGGCGCGCGTGGTCCGTTCAAGGGCGGAATCCGTTACAGCCCGGACGTCAACGAACATGAAGTTCGGGCGCTGGCCGAAGCCATGACTTGGAAGACAGCTCTGGCGAACATTCCGTTCGGCGGCGCCAAAGGGGGTGTGAATTGTGACCCATTACGGCTGTCTCAGGGAGAACTGGAACGCCTGACTCGAAAATTCATCGCCAACATTCGCCACGTGCTTGGTCCGATGCGCGACATTCCCGCACCGGACATGGGTACGAACCCGCAAGTGATGGCGTGGATCTTCGATGAATACAGTTCCCGCCAGGGCTACTCACCAGCGTGCGTCACCGGAAAACCCGTGGAGCTGGGAGGGTCGGTTGGCCGCAACAGGGCCACAGGCCGGGGTGTCGTGACTGTGCTGGCGGAGCACTTGCGCGAGTTCGGTCTTGCTCTGGACGGTTTGCGTGTTGTGGTCCAGGGCTTTGGAAACGTCGGTTCAAGTGCTGCCCAGCTGCTTGCCGACCAGGGCGCGGAAATCATTGCCGTTGGCGACATCTTCGGTGCCATTAGAGGACAGGACGGAAGAGGCCTGCCGGTTCAAGAACTCGCCGCGCATACCAAACGTGAAGGATCGGTCGTTGGATTCCCGAAGGGAGTACCAATCGATGCAGAGGACCTGCTCTTGCTCGACTGCGACGTGCTGATCCCCGCGGCTTCCGAATGTGTGCTCCACGCCGGCAACGCCGACCGCGTACGCGCAAAAATCATCGCGGAAGCCGCGAACCTGCCGACCACACCTGAAGCGGACGAGATCCTGGAAAGAAATCGTGTCTCCATCCTGCCGGATATCTTGACCAACTCCGGCGGCGTAATCGTCAGTTACTTCGAATGGGTGCAGAACCTGCAACAGAAATCCTGGGACGAGCTTACGGTCAGGAAAGAACTGCGGCAGCGCTTGGTGGAGACCTACCGAGATGTGTCCCACTTGGCTTCTCACCACGGCAAGACACTTCGTCAGATGGCTTACTCGATGGCGATCGAACGCGTGCTGCGTGCCGAGGAACAACGGGGCGCCTAGAGCGCCGCGTTGACGGAAACGACAGGGGAAAGAATCTACGGACTTAAGAAACAGGAAGGAGAAACACCATGATGGATATTGGACTGCAAAAGAAGACGCGGACGGAAGCTTGCCGGATGCTCAACACGCTGCTCGCCGACGAGTTCGTCCTTTCCACGAAAACCAAGAACTATCACTGGAATGTGATCGGACCTCACTTTCGCGAGCTGCACGCGCTCTTTGGCGAGCAATACCGAAGACTGGATGATTTGATCGATCGAGTCGCCGAGCGCATCCGCGCGTTGGGCGGAAAACCCATCGGAACACTGGTGGGTTTCCTGAGGGAAGCGCGGCTCGTCGAACACCCTGCTGCTTCGAGCGCCTGGGCTATGGTTGATGCCCTTCAGCACGACCACGAGGCCCTCATCCGGGATATCCGCGAAGAACTCGCGCGCAACTCAGAACTGATGCGCGACGCGGGAACCACCGATTTTGTCACCGCGCTCCTGCAGGAACACGAAACGGCGGCCTGGATGCTGCGCTCCCTTCGGGGAAAGGAAGTACAGCTTGAAGAGTGGCTGAACGAGCAGGCAAGGGTTCCCTACCGAAAGGAACTGCCTGCTGAACTCGCGGCCAGTGCATCTGGAAGGGGGTAAAAAGTAATGACCTGTCCACTCTGCGCCAATAATCTGTCTTTTCTAACAGCGGTACTCGCGGGCACCCGTACGGGGACACAATGCGCAACTACTGGACCCACTTGCATGACGACGGTCGCCTTGCCAGACTGATTGCTGACGATGGAAAATATTGCTGAGTTTCTTATGATCCAGACCGCCGTTACCCATCACAGGCGGTCTGCTCAAAATATATGAAAGAGCCTGAGAAGATTGCGTCTGAGCTGTTTGAGACCCACGAGACGAAATGCTCGCCCGAGGAGGCGTCGCATGACAGGAGCGATCTGCGCCTGGCCGACGCTAAGTTCCCTCGAAGAGATCCTGAAGACCGCACGATCAACGTTCATGACATTTTCGAAACTCGCGACAAGATGTTTGACAAGACCGTGGCCGATTCCTTTCCCGCGAGCGATCCGCCCTCCACGCTTCCCGATCCAACCGAGGATTCGTTTCGCCCCGCCTCCGAATAGCCACGGCACGCCGGACCGCGCGCACTCCGTTGTATCCCGCTTCTTCCCGTCGCAAACGTAGCGTCTATCGCCAGCTTTCTTGAGTGCTCCATTTCTTACACTGGACCGGCAGAAGATCCTTCGGTGAGAATTCAAATTCCGATCGAGTACATCAGAAAGACTACTCCGATCTCCACGAACAACTCGAGAATGTGCGTCTCGGAGATCGTCGGCCCTGGAGTAACAGGCCCGAGGACCACTCCCGCGAGCACATACCGACACTTCGGTTCTCTCTAATCGTTCGCCCCATTTTATCTACTTTATCTCACTGGCTTTGCGCACCACACTCGGATTGTGCCACTGCACCGGGAGGTCGAAGATGGAAATTGAAATTCGTAGCGGCGGAGTGGATTTGCAGGAAGCGCTGCGCGCCTATCTCCAGAGGCGCATGCGCTTTCGGTTCGACCGGCATCCGGAACTCGTCCGGAAGGTTACTGTGCGGCTTACCGAACAAGACTCTGCCAGATCGGGCGGAAGGAAGCATTGCCGGATTACCGCCGAACTCAATCCTTCCGGCGAGATCTTCGTCAGCGCTACCGCCATGCACCTCTATCAAGCCATTGGCGGTGCAGTCGAGCGACTCGCGGCCGCCATTCAGGGAGCGCGTACACGCCACCGGACTCTCGCACGAAAATCCGAAACTGTCCGTCAGAATTCCGGCCCGCGAGCCGTTCGTAAAAGGAGCGGAAGGCGGAACGCCCGCGGGCGGCGGCCTCTTTCCGAGAGGTCCGCTCCGGTGACTCCGGCCTCCACGCCCTCGTAGGAGATCCCATGCACTCAGAACTGAAAGTGCTGCTCGTCGGCGCGACTGCAAACCGTTCGACGCTGCTGTCAAAGTGGCTCGAACGGCGCGGCTGCGACAATCACTTCGCGACCTCCTGCAGAGAGGCCTGCCGTCTTATTCAATGTCAGCTGTTCGATTTGGTCCTGAGCCCTTTTGAACTCCCGGACCGCTCAGCTTTCCCGCTCTTTGAAAGACTGTCCGGTTCGTCCACTACACTCTTCTTTTCGGCCATCCTTGAAAACGGATGTCTCTGGATACCCACCCTGATGCACGGCAAGAGGTGGCAGAATGCCAGAGCACTTCGCCCAGGCGAATTCGCGATCGCCTTGGGAACTGCGGTTGAGCAGGCCCGCCGCTATCGGGATGCCACATCGATGACAGCAATTGCTAGCTAGGACGGTCCGCCGGCCAGCACTCACTCTCTTTCTTGCGAGTGGGGGTTCGTCATTCGCCGCGAGGATCACATGCCCACGGGTTCCTATTTCTTCTTGCCATTCCTCACCCATCGCGCTCATCTATCAAGGCAGCTTGCGTGGAGAAAATCTGTTTCCTTAGGCAACAAACGTCATGCCCTCGTGATCGTAAGGGCTATTGGATGAGTCTCGCACTCACTGCAACCCAGATGATCAACACGCCCGTTACGAGACACAACTCGTACCGAGGTTTTGTTTGCGAACGTTTGTCCAGCTAGCCAGCAACAGACCTTGACGCCACATGACATCCTGGCCTCATGTCTTCAAGAGATTCGGCTCGATGCGCTTGTAGCCATGCTCGTCCGCCCAGAGCGTCAAGGGAATTGCCGCTAAATCGTCGACAATCGGCATCGCGTTCCCGTCCTTCGTAAGATCAATCGTGCGCAGAAAATGCCGGCACGTGTCACAGGCCTCTACTCGAATCTGCGGAAACTGCTCCGCGACAAAAACCGGCAATTGCCCTTCGCGCTCCTCGCCGCAAGAAGCACACAGAATTCTCCGGAATTCCCACTCATGACCACAAAACGAGCAGAGCAGAAATCGCTTGCCGCCATCTCCTTCCGGGCGAAGTATCCCGGCAACAGGCCGCGCCTCGCACAAAGGGCAGACCAGACTTGCAGTCGACTGGATAGGAGCCTGTTTTCGCTCAGCTGCCACCTCCGCAAACGGCTGCAAAAAGCCGCGACACAGAAAGTCCTCCTTCGCATCCTCGCTTTCTTCAACTCTTTTCCCTCCCGAAGCCCAATGATCTTCAAACAGCTCAATCCACGCTGGCGCACCCTTAGCCGCGACCGCTTCAGCGGCTTGGGCAAGGGGCTCCGGCGCGTGCTGCCTTACAAGAGTGAGAAACGTGGGATAGTACGGAAGCAGTAAAGCGAGATTCAATTCCGACCGGACTTGCTTCTCCGGCGGCCCTACAGGCTGCCCTCCTCCTCGCAATTCCGGAATCCTCGCAGAAAGATCGCTCTGAAAACGTGTAATGTGCTGGAAAAACTGCAAGATTTGTCCCGCGAAAGGATATTTTTCTGCTAAATACTCGGCGCGAAGCATGCGCGCTTCATACCGAGACGTTTTCATTTGCGAGGCGAGGGGCTGTTGCCCACGATTTCCTCGTACCATCCCGGGTGAAAGCGGCGGATGAATGCCGCCGGTACGTACCCGCGAATCATTGCGCTAAACGCCCCGCGCTCCGCGAAAACGCCCATATAAATGTGGATCAAAAAAAGCGCAATCGTAAGTAGCGCCGCGATGGGATGAAGGATGACCGCGATGTAGCGAAGGGAGCGCAGGCTCCACGGAATCCAGTTCGGGACCCAAAGAACTACGCCAGTGAGGAGCAATGCAATCGCACACCAGAAAAACCCCCAGAAGAGGAATTTCTGTCCGGTGTTGTAGCGGCCCGCGGGCGGCATCTGGCTGTCTTCGTTGCGGATGTAGTGGCCGACGGAATCCATCCACGCTTTGTCGTTTGGAGTCATGCCCATCTGCGACGCCCAGAGCTTGTACATATAGGCGACCGATAGGAAGAAAATCAGCCCGGCCCAGGGATGCAGCAGTCGCGAGATCTGCCCGCCTCCGAGAATCATCGCTAGCCAGAAAAGCCACGGCGACCAGAATGCCAGACCGGTAAGCAAAAGATAAATGTATGACCCCGCAGCGACCCAGTGGGTGATGCGTTCGTTCAAGGTGTAGCGAAGCACGTTTCCGGGCGGAAGGACCTGTTCGTGTTTCACGGCGTACCTCCCGGATGGCGCTCTTCCTCACTCTCCTTCGGACCGTAGCGCAGGTAATGCACGGCGAGACCGAGCACTCCACCGATCATGGCCACGTTCCCAAGCCACTTCAGCGGCCCTTTCCACAGCCGAACCGAACGCGGCACACGCGGATTTGCTGGAAGCCCTCCATACAATTCCGGATTCTTGGCGTCGTGCAGCACGTAAATGACGCCCGTGCCGCCGACTCCTGCTGGATCGTACACGCCGGCATCTGGATAGTTCGAGTGTTCACGAAGCTGTTTGGCTCGTTGCTCAGCGAGCAGCTTCATGTCGTCCTTGCTGCCGAAGTGCAGGCACCCGGTCGGACACGCCTTGATGCAAGCCGGTTCCAGCCCTTCACTCACGCGATCTGAGCACAGTGTGCATTTGTAAACGCGCTTCGTTTCTTTGTTGAGTTTCGGAATGTTGAATGGGCATCCGGTGATGCAATATCCGCAGCCGATGCACTTATCCTGCTGAAAATCCACAACCCCGTTCGTGTATTGCACGATTGCCCCGTCAGCCGGACAAGCTTCGAGGCACCCGGGTTCCGCGCAGTGCATGCACTGGTCTTTGCGCATCAGCAGCATCATGTTGCCGTCTTCGCGCTCGTGCTCGTTGAACAGGATCAGATTCCAGTAGTTCCACCGCGTTTCCGGCATCGTCTGGTAGCTATTGTCGAAGACCGTCTCGCCGAACGGCAGATCGTTCCATTCCATGCAAGCCACTTCGCAGGCTTTGCACCCGATACAAGTGGTCGTGTCAACTAGCTTGCAGACTGTGAATTGGCGTTGCGTGTCCTCGCCGGGGATGCTGCCCGCGTGGCCCGAGATTTTTTGAATTCGCAATGCGGCCTGGCTCATGGCAGCTACCTAAACTTTCTCTACTTTCACAAGAAAGCCCTTAAATTCCGGCGTATAGGAATTCGGATCATACACGGTTGGCGACAATAGATTCGCTAGCGTCCGCGCGTTCTTTCCTTCATCCTCGGCGACGCCCCGGTAGCCCTGGTGAATGGGCAGTCCAATCTGATATACCTTTTTCCCGTCAATCGTCATTGGCTTTATGCGTTTTGTCACAAACGCTTTCGCTATATAACTTCCTCGAACGCTTGAGATTTTGATTTTTTCCGCGCCGCGGATGCCCAATTTATCTGCCAGCTCCACGGGAATCTCGATGAATGGCTCGGGAATCAATTGAACGTTCATCGGATTGTTCTTCGTCCAGTAGTGGTAGTGCTCCGTAAGCCGGTATGTTGTGCAAATAATGTCATAACCGTCGCTCGCCTTCGCATACTTGTCGTCGGGAGTGCTGAAGCGCGTTATCACAGGGCTGTTTGTCTGCTTTGGATGCAACGCATTTTCCACTGGGCTTTCAATCGGTTCATAAAATTCAGGGAAGGGGCCATCGGCAAATGCCGCCAGTGGACCGAAAAGGCGCCCGACGCCTTCCGGATTCATGATGAACGGCCCCATGTGATCCTTCGGATTAGAATCCGCCTTGAAGTCGGGAACGTCGTTTCCCACCCATTTTTGCGTCGCCTCGCTCCACCATACCTGCTTGCGCGATGCATCCCACGGTTTGCCCGCCACATCGCATGAAGCGCGGTTGTACAGGACGCGCCGATTCGCCGGCCAGGACCACGCCCAGGCCTGATGAATGCCAAGTCCCGAAGGGTCGCTCGGATCGCGTCGCGCCGTCTGGTTCCCCGCCTCCGTGTAGCACCCGGAATCAATCCAGTTTCCGCAGGAGGTCGTGCCGTCGTCTTTCAGCCAGGCAAATCCCGGAAGTTGTTGCCCTTTCTTGATTTCCTGCTTTGTCGCGGGATCAGCCAATTCAGCCAGCGCTTTCCCGTTGATCTCTTTCAACACTTCTGCCAGGGACGGATTTGCCGGAAGCGTGTAGGTCCAAGCCAGGTTCAAAATCGGGTCCGGGAATTTGCCGCTCTCCTTTTTGTACAGCTCACGCAATTTCAGAAAGATTTGGGCCAAAATATCCTGATCCAGCCGCGCGCTTCCGGGAGGAGGCAGCGCCGCATTCTTCCACTGCAGCCACCGCGCCGAATTTGTAAACGAACCGTCCTTCTCCGCAAATCCGGCGCACGGCAGCCGGTACACGGTCGTTTGAATTTGCTTCATCTCCTCCTGGGTGATTCCGGGTGACCTCCAGAATTCGCTTGTTTCATCCGGATAGATTTCTCCCACGACCAGCCAGTCCGCCTTTTTCAGAGCGTCAATGTTTTTCTTCGAGTTCGGCCCGATGGCTACTCCATTCATTCCGAACGAAATCAATCCTTTGACGATCCCGTTGTACATGTTGTCCCAAAGCTCGACCCAGGAATAATTGCGGTCCACCTTCGGCAGATAATCATAGGCCCAGCCGTTTTGCTTTGTTGCTGCATCGCCGTAAAACGCCTTCAACAGGCTCACAGCAAATTTCGGCGTATTTCCGTAATAGTTGAAGGAATCCCAGTTTCCTGGCTTCGAAGGTTTCGGCGTGATCCGCTTCATCCAACCTTCAAAGGAGCTGTCTGCCGGAGTCGGCACCTTCAAGTATCCGGGCAGGTTGTCGAAGATTCCCGCCATGTCCGTCGCGCCCTGGATATTCGAGTGCCCCCGCAGCGCGTTCACTCCGCCGCCTGCGCGCCCCACATTTCCAAGCAAAAGCTGCAACATCGCGGCGGTACGGATGATCTGCGTCCCGAAAGTGTGCTGCGTCCAGCCCACCGCATAAATCACCGTCGCAACCTTCTTCATGTCTCCATCTTTGCGGATGGAGGTGAACACCTCCGCTATCTTCGCGAACTGCTCCTTCGGTACGCCGGTAATCCGCTCCACCATTTCCGGCGTGTACCGCGAGTAATGCTTCCGCAGCAGTTGGAAGACACAATTCGGATGTTGCAGCGTGAAATCATGCGCTGGCCGCTCGGGCAAGGAAGCCGCAGCCGTTCCCGCAACCGCTCCGTGCATTGGTTTTCCGCTGGCGTCGCCCGCCGCATAGTTCCAGCTCGACTTGTCGTAGCTCTGCTTCCCTGCATCAAACCCGGAAAAAACTCCGTCTTCATCCGGCAGCTTGAAGCCTTCCTTTACGATGAACGCAGCGTTGGTGTAGTTGAGCAGATACTCTTTTGCGTAATAATTATTGTCGATCGCGTATCGGATCATGCCACCCAGAAACGCGATATCCGCTCCCGCCCGGATCTGGCAGAAATAATCCGCCACACTCGCGGTCCGCGTGAACCGCGGATCCACAACAATCATTTTTGCGTTGCGAGTTCGCTTGGCTTCAATCGCCCACTTGAAGCCGCAAGGGTGGTTCTCCGCGGGGTTTCCACCCATGATGAGCATCAGGTCGGTGTTCTTGATGTCCACCCAACCGTTGGTCATCGCCCCGCGTCCGAATGTTGGTCCCAAACTTGAGACCGTTGGACCGTGTCAAACTCTGGCCTGGTTTTCTATCTGCACGACACCCAGGGCGCGCATCGTCTTCACAACCAGGTAGTTGAATTCGTTTGTGTCCGTGCACCCGCCCGCCCAAGCAATGGACTCGAGGCGGTTTACCCTGCGTCCTTGTGCGTCTTTTTCTATGAAGGTGTCATCGCGAGTCTTTTTGACGCGCTGCGCGATTTCGTCAATCGCCTGATCCCATGAAATGTCTTCCCAGTCGGTTGCTCCCGGCCGCCGCACCTGCGGCTTCAGCAATCGCCGGTCGTTTAGAATCTCTTGTTGCAGCGAGGACCCTTTCGGGCAAAGCGTGCCGCGATTGATTGGGTGATCCGGATCACCTTCCACATGCACCACTTGCGGTGTCACGTTCTTCGCCCGGTCGCCGATCGTATAAATGATGACGCCGCAGCTCACCGAACAGTATGGACATGTCGAGCGAGTTTCATTTGCGCGCCCGATCTTCAATGCACGCAATTGCGCGAACGCCGGCTGCAAATCGAATCCAAACACAGCCGCAGCCGCGCCGCCTACCGCTCCAATTTTCAAGAAATCCCGACGAGTGGGCTCCATGTGACCTCCTACGAGAGAAGGAAGGCAGGTACCCGACGAAGGCCTTACTTATTCCTCTTCCTTCCGGAAGTCAAGAAGATTCTGAAGTTCACAATTATTCAAAGACATACCGCGTTCGAACAGCAGAGCCCCTCAAAGCGCTGGAGTACAACCCTTCACCCAGCAACACGAACAAGATGGCCCTGTGCTCAGATTATTCTTGACAGTTTTTTCCAGGGCGCGTAACACAGTCTTCGTCGTACGCCCGTGCTTTCCCCGATCCACACCGATTCAGTCATCCGCAACTAGCAAAGGAGGTTCTTCATGTCGAAGTGTGTATGCTTAGCGGCCTTACTATTGTCGTATCTAACTATATGTCAATCCCTGTCCGCCCAAGATACAGGCAACCACGCGAATTCGCTCGTTCAGCTCCTTCAAGCAAAAGGCATGCTGACGGCCGAGGAGGCGGCATCCGTTCTGGATTCTTCCTCCGCCGAACCAGCAGATCAACGACTTGCAAAATTGCTTATGGGCAAAGGCCTCATCACGCAAGAGGAATACGAAAACACGCTTTCAACCGTCCGCGCAGAGAGCCCGGTTTCCCCGGGCGGTGCAAAGCTGGTTCCCGCAGTGATGCGCACCCGACCCGCAAGCGTTAGGGAAGCACCCGCAGGCGTGTTTCCCGCACAGAAGCCAGCTGAGCAGAAGTTCGTGCCGGCGATCGCGCCAATGCGCGTGCTTCCGATTACCACCCCGAAGAAAGACGGCCTGCTACCGGACATCAAGCTGGGCAGCGGCGTAAGTCTCCGGCCCTACGGATTCTTCAAGGCCAGTGTGGTGAACCAGACGGCATCCAGTGGCGGACCGACATTCGGCAGCAACGATTTCCCGCAGGGGCCGCTTTTGCTCGGCGATACGGGTCCCACGGCGGACGGCCAATTCCACATCAAGGATCGCGCGTTTCGAATGGGAGTCGATTTCGAATGGCCTGACGTATCGCCCAACATCACCCTCACGGGAAAACTCGAATTCGATTTCGAGGGAAACTTCACGAATGTCAATAACCGCAACATTAGCGCTAATCGTTCTTCTCAGCCTTCACTGCGCCTCGCTTGGGTCCGAATGGATACCAAAATTGCAGACAAGCCGGTATTTTTTCAATTCGGGCAGGACTGGTCCATCTTCGGCTCATCCACGTTAATGGACATCTTCGAAACCACCGGATTTGGCTTCGCTCAGGGTAATCTCTACGAGCGCATGCCCATGTTCCGTACTGGCGTGCAGTTCGGCAAAGGCGATCTCAAGGTGCAACCCGAGTTCGCCGTCGCTTTGCCGGGCTTTGGGGAACCGGGCCTCGATGCCGATCAGCGCACACGCTTCGGCAGCAGGGTTGGCCCGGAAAGTGATCGTCCGGAATATCAGACCCGCCTCGTTTTCCAATATCCCCTCTCCCGCGCTCGGGGTGTCGTTCCTGCGCAGTTCATCCTCAGCTACGACAACGCCGAGCGTGCCGAATCCGTGCAAGCGTCCAATATTCCGGCTGGCGCGCTTCGCACTGCGTTTCCCGACGGCGTGCGCCTGACTTCGCAACGCAACGCCTGGTCCGCAGAAATGCAACTCCCCACTTCGTGGTTCACTCTGGTTGGAAAGTATTATCGGGGCGGCGATCTGCGCTACTACTTCATGGGACAATTCAACGATGTTTTCACCGACCTGGGCACAGCCAGTTCCATTGGCACGGCGACAAGCTTCGCCGGCAGGACCATTTCCTTCGGCTGTTCCGGTGGGGTCGGCCCCGCCTGCACGGGAGGGACTATCGTTCATTCCAATCTCGAACCAGTGATGGGGCAGGGAGGGTTCTTGCAACTTGGATTGCCCCTCAGCCGTCTCTTCAATGCAGACCCCGAAGGTCGTGCCGGCTTCGGCGGTTGGTCCTTATATTTGACCTACGGACTGGACTCGGCGTTCGCAAAGGATGCGCGCCGTGCCAATGGCCTGCTCCGCACGGACCATGGCTCCGTGCAACTGCGGTATAAATTCAACAAGTGGGTCACCTTCGTGCATGAGGAGACCTACCTGGACACGCGAACCGCTGACGGAATTCTGAAAC
>JAFDVY010000060.1 GCA_018268785.1 Acidobacteriota bacterium
CGTCGCTCGGCTTACAGCTCGAAGAGTATGCCAGCGGCAAATTCAATGAGCCCTGGTTCGATCTGGCCTTCAAGAATTCCGAACAGTTGACACGCGAAGACAAAACAGAAATTATTTCGCGTGCGTTTCAGGTGAATCATGAGCGGCTGCTCTCTCGCTGGCCGCGTTTCCTGGAATTGTACGAATGGTCGCGTCCCGCTGGCGGCGCACAAGCGCTGGTGACGTTTACGCCTCGCGACTGGCGCGACTTGCAACTGCTCTCGCAACTTGCCTGGATGGACGAGGAGTGGATCGCGAAAGATGCGGAGATAAACCGGCTCTCCGCGCGCGGAAAGAATTTTTCGGAAGCGGACAAGGCCGCCCTGAAAGCCAAGCAGCTCGAATTCCTGAAATTGGTTTTGCCGATATACAAGGAAGCGGCTGCGCGCGGCCAAATCGAACTCAGCACCACGCCGTTTTATCATCCGATACTTCCGCTTGTTTGCGATTCGGATATCGCACGCGTGGCGAATCCGGCCACGCTGCTTCCCAGAAGGGCGTACAAGCATCCCGAAGATGCGCGAGAACAGTTACGCCGCGCTCGCGAGTATCACGAACGGGTTTTCGGCGTTCCGCCCGCCGGCTTGTGGCCCTCGGAGGGTTCCGTGTCGGATCAAACTCTGACCATCGCGGCGGAAGAAGGTTTTCAATGGTTCGGCACGGATGAAGGCGTGCTGGGCCGCACGCTGAACATCGGCTTTTTCCGCGACTCCAGCGGACTGCCAGCAAATTCCGAGCGCTTGTACAAACCGTGGAAGATTCACACGGGCGGCCAAGCTATCACTGGATTTTTCCGTGATCACCATATCTCCGATTTGATCGGGTTCGTTTACAGCCGCATGGACGGAAAAGCCGCGGCCGCCGATCTTCATGGACGCCTGAGATTTCTGGGAGAAAAGGTTCCGGGCAGCGGCCCTTTGACCGTCTGCCTCTTTCTCGACGGCGAAAATGCCTGGGAGTATTACCCGGGAAACGGACGCGACTTTTTGCGCGAGTTTTACGGGCGAATTCAATCCGACAACGATTTTCGCGCGCTGACCGTGACCGAAGCGATGCAGGCCGCTGGAGACATTCCCCAGAACAACGGAATTTTTCCCGCTTCGTGGATCAATGCGAATTTCGATGTCTGGATTGGAAGCGAGGAAGACGTTGCAGCCTGGGAACTCTTGTGGGACGCGCGCGAAGCCTATGGCCGCGCGGAACTGGCGCACAAGGAAGGAAAGCAGGGCGCGCCGGGTGCGGAAGCTCTTGCGAAGGCGAAAGAGTCTCTGCTCGCCGCCGAAGGCAGCGATTGGTGCTGGTGGTACGGCCCCGAACACAGCACCGCCAACGACGCGGAGTTTGACGCTCTCTATCGAAGGCATCTCACGGGAATCTACGTTGCGCTTGGCGAAATCGCCCCGGACGACCTGGCCAAGCCAATCAAGAAATTGCCCGAACGCGCTCTTCATCTGGCTCCATCCGAACTCTTGAAAATAAAAGTGGATGGAAGGGAAACGTCGTACTTTGAGTGGATGGGGGCGGGTCTTTATGCCCCGGAGCATCGCAGCGGGGCAATGCATGGCCGGACCTATTACCTGAAAGAGCTGCGATACGGCTTCGAGGAGAACCGGCTGTGCCTCCGCATTGATTGCTTCGAGGAATCCATCAAGGAGCTGGACAAGGTGGAATTTCGTCTGACGATTCAGGCGGCCGACGAAGTTGCGGTGATCGCCCGGCTTGAAAAGGGCAAGCTTGTGGAATTCTCGGTGGAGCAGGCGCGCATATGCCTTTTGAATCCGTTGCAATCGGCGGAGGTCGCTTTCGAGAAGATTCTGGAAATCGCGCTGAAAAAAGAGGTCCTCCCACTTCGCGGATTGCAGCGATTACGCGTGGGCGTCGCACTTTGGCTCAGCGGGTTGCCGGTGGACGTTTTGCCCGCGGAGGGGTTTCTCGATATTGCGCTCGGCGACGAAAATTCAGCGTGGCCGATCGAACCAGCCATCTAAGCAAAAAATCAGAAAAGCTTGACGGCAAGTTCCCGCGGGCGATCGCCGATGGGAATCATCGTGAGCAGCGCCGTCGATCTGTCCGCGCTGATTCGCACCACGCTGAGCTCTCCGGAGCCTTCGCTGATGACGAGCAGGAGGCGCGGTTTTTCCCCGGGATCGAAGGTCAAAGCTCCCGGGGATTGTCCCACGGGCACGGGACGGCTGAGCCTGCGAGTGGAGATGTCGAGCGGCGCGATCACCCCTGCGGCAGCGTCGGAAATATACAGCGTGCCGGAATCGCCAAGCAGCGCGCCACGGGTTGGCGCGGAACCTGTGACGACGTAATCTCCAACTTCGTGGGTCCACGTGTTAACTACCTGCAGTCCGTGCGATTCGGGAGAGAGCACGTACAGCTCGCCGCCATCGGGTTTCAGAATCATCTGCGATGGCTTTCCTGCAAGATCGAGATTGGTGAGCAGCACGCCACGTTTCAAATCCACCACGGAAAGTTTTTTCTCCGAATGGCTTATGACAAAGGCGACTGAGCTATCAGGGAGGGCAAGCACGTCATCGGGATTTGCGACGACACTCACGGTGGCGCGCTGCAGCAAGGTCTGCGCGTCATGAATCCCGAGAGAAGAGTCGCGATGATTCACGACGAGGATGCTCTTGCCGTCCGGCGTAACGCGAGCCAATACCGGCTGTGCGCCGGTTGGGGCGCGAGCGACGACGCGTTTTGAAGCACAATCGATCGCAAGCAGGGAATTCGCCGAGCTCGACGCTGTGTAAGCGAAATCGCCCTTTGCTGAAAAATCCAGCGAGTATGGCGCGCCGCCCGTTTCAATCTTTGCCGCAAGTTGATTGTTTGCGGCGTTCAATACCCACACATAGCCGCCGGCGGGGCTGACTCCCCAGATTTCGTTTTGCGTAGGATGAGCGCGAAGCTCCCAGGCATCCGGCCCCACGGGCACGCGGGCAATGGTGGAATTCTTAACGAGGTCAACGACGGAAACGTTGCCGGCGGCCGTGGTGACATAGGCCATGCTGTGCAGGCCGGGGCGGAGAAACGACGGCCGGTGTTCGCGCAAAAGGACTATCATCCCGCTGAGGGACAACACAAACAGGAGAAAGGCGACGCGAAATTTGGAAACACGATTCATAGGCTGGCGCTTAATTCACAATTCGATGGAGGACATTCGCGACTTGCTTTACTTCCACAGTAAGTTCCGCAAATTCTTCCGGAAGGATGGACTGCATGCCGTCGGAAAGCGCTTTCTCTGGATCGTGGTGGACTTCGACCAGCAGGCCGTTGGCGCCAACGGCAACCGCGGCGCGGGAAAGCGGCAAAACTTTGTTGCGTTTGCCGGTTCCGTGGCTGGGGTCGACGAGAATCGGCAGGTGGCTGCGTTTTTGAACAGCAGGAACGACGGCTAGATCGAGCGTATTGCGCGAGAAATCGGAGAATGTGCGCACGCCGCGCTCGCAGAGCATCACGTTGTAATTGCCTTCGCTCAAGATGTATTCCGCAGCCATCAGAAATTCGTCGAGTGTTGCGGACATGCCGCGTTTGAGCAGCACGGGTTTTTTCGCGCGACCTGCGCGTTTGAGCAGAGAGAAATTCTGCATATTGCGGGCGCCGATTTGAATCACATCCGCGTAGTCTTCGACCAGAGCGAGGCTTTCGTTGTCAATCGCCTCGGTGATAATTCCAAATCCATAGGCGTCGCGGACTTTCGCGAGAATTTTTAGCCCTTCCTCGCCCAGTCCTTGAAAGCTGTACGGAGAGGTGCGCGGTTTGTAGGCTCCTCCACGAAAAAGGCGAACGCCTGTGGCTTTAAGCTGCGCACCGACGGTCATACATTGGTCTTCTGTTTCGACAGCGCAAGGTCCAGCTACCAAGGCAATGTGTTTTCCTCCGACCAAAACATCTCCCGACGGAGTTGGGATGCGAAGAACCGTGTCTTCTTCTTTGGCGTCGCGGCTCACCAATTTGTACGGCTTGCTGACGGGAATACATTCCACAACGCCAGACATCGATTCGAGAACGCCAAGGTCCAGCGAGCCTTGATTTCCGGTAATGCCGATTGCCGTGCGGAGCGATCCGGGTATCGGATGCGCTTTGAGCCCGAGGCTTTCTATACGAGCGCAAACCGCGCGAATCTGCTCCTCGGTGGCGTGCGACTGCATGACGATCAACATGAAAGGCCCTTTCGCGTGAGGCGAAGCGTCGAGTGTACTTTAGGAGTTCGGCGTGGGCAAACGACCACACCCCCTCCCTCAGTGTGAGAATTGGTACAGCTGGCCAACGCCGCCATGATAGGATGGCGTCAATCGAGATCGCTTCGACGGACAGCGAGGGCCAACGATGGGGACGTTGGGATCCACGGACATATCGGCTGGAAGCGATGCTTTGCGCGGAGCTCCGTCTAATTCGGCAGTGAAATTCCAGCCTAGACACTCTTTCTTGGTTCGCTTCACGCACTGGATTAGCGCGCTGTGCTTTATTGCGTTGCTGGTGACGGGCGGGGAGATTGTGCTTTCGCATCCGCGATTTTATTGGGGCGAGACGGGCAACGTAAACACCATGCCGCTTTTCAAGATTCCGGTGCCGTCGTCGAGGCGCCTGGTACCGACGGGTTACAACTACAAGCTGCCGGATCAGAACGGATGGAGCCGGGCACTGCATTTTCAAACGGCGTGGCTGGTGGCGCTGACAGGATTGCTCTATGGGATTTACGGCATTGTTTCCGGGCACTTCCGGCGGGAATTAGTGCCAGGGAAGGGCGAACGATCGCTGCGGGCTTTCTTTGCCTCGCTAAAGAGCCATCTAAAATTCGCGCGTCCTGGCCCGGAAGAGGCCCATGCGTACAACCTGTTGCAGAGGCTGTCGTACCTGTTCGTGATTTTCGTGGCGTTCCCGCTGGTGATTTGGAGCGGGCTGGCGCTGTCGCCGACGTGGGATGCGGCGTTTCCCGCGACGGTGAACCTGCTGGGCGGGCGGCAATCGGCGCGAACGATTCATTTTCTGGTTACGGTGTTTTTGGTGTTGTTCGTTCTGGTGCATGTGTTGATGGTGTGGTTCGCGGGATTCTGGATCCGGACAAGGGCGATGATTACGGGAAGAGCCAGGTAGATAGCCTAAGGTTGAATTCACGGTAGAAGGAGACAATTCCTCAGGGGCTGAAGCCCTTTGAAATTGCGAGGTCAAACGCCGGAGCTAAAGCTCCGACCCGCTGAAGATTATCCAGCGAATCTCTAAGTTAGGACTACGAAGCAAGGAAGTGAGAGGGCAAATGAGCGACACCTCGAGAAGGAAACTGATTACCGGGGGATTGGCCGCGGTGGCGGGCATGACGGGGCTTGGGGTGGCGGCGCGACTGGCGAAACGCTACGGATTAGTGGCACCGGACTCAGGGGGAATTTTTGGTCCGGGCGAGGCGCTGAACTATGCGACGCAGCGCGTGGTAGCCAGACATTCCCTCGCGCGGGAATTTTCTCGAAGCCAGATTTCCAAGCCGCCTTTTGCAAACGAGATCGCAGAGCCGAGCGACGAATACAAGCGGCTGCAAGCAGGCGGATTTGCCGACTGGCGGCTGACGATTGACGGGCTTGTGGACCATCCGGGCACTTTTTCGGTAGCGCAACTGAAGAGCTATCCGTCGCGGGGGCACATCACGGAGATAGCCTGTGAAGAAGGCTGGTCGTACATTGCAGAGTGGAACGGGGTGCCGTTGTCGCACGTTCTCGATGTCGTCGGCGCCCAGCCGCAAGCGAAATATGTGGTCTACATTTCGATGGAGCCGAACACTTGGGACAGCATTGACATGGACGAGGCGCGGCATCCGCAGACCCTGATTGCTTATGGAATGAACGACAACGAGCTGCCGGTAGCGCATGGCGGACCGCTGCGCATGAGAATACCCCGGCAGTTGGGCTACAAGAGCGTGAAGTTCATCAATCACTTGACGGTGACAGACGACATCAAGAAATTCGGCAAAGGCCTTGGCTCGGTAGCCTCAGAGTCCGGATACAAGTGGTTTGCGGGGATTTGAATGGCCTAGCTCTCCTTGTTGTTGGCAAGCGTGTGGATGCGACGACCGGCAGCGGAGTCGCGAATGAGTTCGGCGAGGCGGCGTTCGCGTGTTTCCGGCTTTACCGCACTGACGACCCACCAGGTGGTTACGCGCCGATACCAGGGCGCTTGCAATTGGAAGAATTTCCAGGCGAGCTTATTTGCGCGGAACAATTTCTCCTGCTTTCGAGAAAGCTTGCTTGTCTTTCGCTCGTAAGAATACCGCTCGGTACGCCGCTCATCCCGCGACTGGAAGACCCGTAAACCATGCGAAGTCATGCGCTTAAGTTTGATTAGCACCCGCACGCGGCGCGTGTTGACGATGCTCCAGTTGCTCTTTGGCTTTCGTGGCGTGAAGCGGGTTGTATAGGCAGTTGGGCTTAGACTCTTTCGAACGCCATCGATCCAGCCGAAGCAGAGAGCTTCGTCGAGCGCTTCGGGGTAGGTGATGCTTTTCTTGCCAGAGCCGACCCGGTGAAAGGCGACGATCAGTTCGGACTTGGTTTTGTGATTATTCTTCAGCCAGGCGCGGAAGGATGCGATATCGGGGAAGTAGCGATGCGGCATGGCCGGATTCTAGCAAGCTTGCCGCGTGTGTGCCGCACCTCCGGTGCTGTGTTGAGGTTGGAGATGGACACCCAGCGTTACACGCTGGGCTAACCTTTGTCGCGCCTCCGGCGCTGGAGAATGCTGGGCAGATTGCCCCTGAACGGAGAAGTGAGGAAGGCTCGATGTGTGGTGCCCCCGGAGCTGGAGGGTGGACCAGAGATACCCCTGAACGGAGAATCCAGGAAGGCGTGATGTAGGACGCTGGCGCAGAAGGCAAGAGGGCACGATATATCGTGCCCCTACCGGAGCAAAGAATAAAGAATACCGATATCGCGCCGACGCTACGAGAGCGAGAGAGTAGAAGCAAAATTGCGGGGAAAATCGCATCCGGAGCGGCAACTTAGAGTGTGTTAGAATAGAAAGTTAAACATAGATTGGAAATCCCGACTGAGCATGACAGAAGAGACACAAATCCTAGATACGCAGTTTGATCCGGAAGACGAATACCGCCCGGAACCTGAGCCCGAGCCGCAGGCGCCAACCTGGATGGACGGCAGTGTGCGCATCGGTATTCATACATCCATTGCCGGCAGCTATCTGAATGCGCTCGAGTCGGCGCGTAAACTGGGCTGCAATGCGCTGCAAATCTTTTCGGCCAGCCCGCGGATGTGGGCAAGCGGCTCGGCGCGCATTCCGGACACGGATGCGGCGGCTTTCCGCGCGCGAAGAGTGGAACTTGGCCTTGGCCCGCTCGTCATTCATGCGAACTACCTGATCAATCTCGCGGCGCAGCAGCCGATGCTTCGCACGCGCTCGATCCAAGCATTTCACGATGAGTTGGTCCGCGGAATCTCGCTTGGGGCGGATTACCTTGTGGTGCATCCCGGCGCCCGCGGAGAAAGCACGGCTGGACGCGCGATCGCCACGATCATCGAAAGCGTCAAACAGGCCGCAAAGCGCGTGCCCCTGGGCAATCTTCGCATCCTGATCGAGAACACGGCCGGGATGGGCACGGCCGTCGGTTCAACGCTGGAAGAAGTCGCCGATCTCGTTGGCGGACTGGCGGAGTTGAATGCGGGCGCGTGCCTCGATACCGCGCACCTTTTTGCGGCAGGCTACGACATCAGCTCCGAAAAAGGTCTCGGGCAAACTATCGAGCACATCGAAAAGACGATTGTGCTAGACAACGTACCCGTCTTTCACGTCAACGACTCTAAAATCGCGCTGGGCGGAAAGGTGGATCGCCACGAGCATATCGGCGAAGGGAAAATCGGCGTCGCGGCGTTCGGCCGAATTCTGAAACATCCACGTTTGAGTGCCATGCCGCCGAACGGCGTGCTGGGGCGTGCGTTTCTTCTCGAGACGCCGATTGACGATCCAGGCGACGACCGCCGAAACATTGCAAAGGTTTGGGAACTGGCCGGACTTGAAGATGTGGCACCGGAGGCCGAAAAAGGCTACTCGATGCTGACAAACGCCCTGAAGAAAAAACTAGTCGCGCACAAGCAGGAAGTGAAGAAGCGGGCCAAAGCTGCCAGCGCAGCAAAGAAGAGAGCGAAATCACGAGGCAAAGGATAACCGCGAGTGGCGGAGTACAATCCTCAATCCATCGAAGCGAAATGGCAGAAACGATGGGAAGACGCACGCGTCTTTGAATCCGAAGCAGAGCCCGCAAAAAAGAAATACTACGTCCTGGAAATGCTGCCGTATCCCTCGGGCACGCTGCACATGGGGCACATGCGGAATTACACGATTGGCGATGTAGTTGCCCGTGTAAAGCGCATGCGCGGCTTCAACGTGATGCATCCCATGGGGTGGGATGCATTCGGACTGCCCGCGGAAAACGCGGCGATCAAGAATCAAACACACCCGCGCGAGTGGACGAACAAGAACATTGCGGAATTTCAACGCACGCTGCGCCGCTTTGGCTTCAGCTACGACTGGCGACGCGAAATTTCCACGTGCGAGCCGGAATACTACAAGTGGAACCAGTGGTTTTTTCTGCGCATGCTGGAAAAGGGCATCGCTTACAAAAAGAAGAGCCGCGTCAACTGGTGCCCGAAGTGTTGCACGGTGCTTGCGAACGAGCAGGTCGTGAATGGAGGCTATTGCTGGCGGCACGAGGATACGCTGGTGGAAGTCCGCGAGATCGAGCAGTGGTTCCTGAAGACGACCGCGTATTCCGACCAGCTTCTTGACGATTTGAAGCAGCTTGAGGGCGGCTGGCCGGAGCGCGTTATCACCATGCAGCGCAACTGGATCGGCAAATCGCAGGGCGCGAAAGTGAAGTTTGCAGTGGCGGATGTGCCGGGGCTCGATCCGATCGAGATTTTCACCACGCGCATTGACACGATTTATGGGGCGAGCGCGATGATCCTGGCGCCAAACCATCCATACGTTGCGAAGCTGCTGGATGGTTCGCCGGTGAAGCATCATGCGGATGCAATGCTGGCGCGGCTGAAGAAAACTTCGACAAAAGCGGAAGACATTGCCACGGCAGAGAAGGAAGGATTTTTTACCGGGCGTCATACGATAAATCCCTTTAATGGGGAAAAGTTGCCGATTTGGGTGGGGAACTTTGTGCTGATGGAGTACGGCACAGGCGCGATTATGGCCGTGCCCGCGCATGATGGGCGCGACTTTGAGTTTTGCAGAAAATACGGCTTGCCGGTGCGAGTTGTGATTCAACCGGATGGAGTTGCGCCGCTCGATGGCGCAACGATGGAAGCGCCGTTTGAAGAAAATGAAAACGGGAAGCTGGTAAATTCGGGTGCGTACAACGGGCTGACGCCGGATGCAGCGATTGCGCGAATGGGTGCGGATGCAGCGGCAAAGAGTTTTGGCAAGTTAGAGACAATTTTTCGACTGAGGGATTGGGGAATTTCGCGGCAGCGATATTGGGGAACGCCGATCCCCGTCATCTATTGCGAGAAGGACGGGCTCGTACCCGTGCCGGAAAAGGATTTGCCGGTAGAGCTGCCGCCGAACCCGAATTTGACTGGACAGGGCGAATCGCCTCTGGCAACAACTCCGGAATTTGTGAACACGAGTTGCCCCAAGTGTGGCGGACCGGCGCGGCGCGAGACGGACACGATGGACACGTTCGTGGATTCATCGTGGTATTTCTACCGTTACTGCGACCCGCACAACGCGAACGCTGCATTTGATCCGGCGAAAGTCGCGTATTGGTTTCCGATTGACCAGTACATCGGCGGCATTACGCACGCGATTCTGCACCTGCTCTATTCGCGTTTCTGGTGCAAAGTGATGCGCGACATCGGGCTGGTGAAGCACGATGAGCCGATCTCGCGGCTGTTCACGCAGGGCATGGTGCTTAAGGGCGGGACGGCGATGTCCAAGTCGAAAGGGAACGTCGTTGGCGCGTATGAGATGGCGGAGAAATACGGCGCGGATACCGGCAGGTTGTATACATTGTTCGCGGCGCCTCCGGAAAAAGATTTGGAGTGGAGCGAAGAGAGCATTGAGGGCGCGTGGCGCTTTCTGAATCGCGTGTTCCGGCTGGTGGATAAGCATGCGGGAGCTATTCGCGGCGCGGGGGAAAGCAAATGCGAGGCAGCGAGCCTAAACGAAAAAGAAAAAACGCTTTTGCGCAAAGCGCACCAGACGCTTAGCCGTGTGACTTCTGATTTTGAAACGCGCTGGCACTTCAATTCCGCGATTGCGCTCGTGATGGAATTGACGAACGAGATTTATGCCGCGGAGCCGCTCGAAAACAATATTCGTGCGGAAATCCGCAAGGAAGTGCTCGAGTTACTGACGCTGATGCTCGCTCCGATGACGCCGCATCTTTCGGAAGAGCTTTGGGAGATGCTGGGACATTCGGAGGGACTTTGGAAGTCCGCGTGGCCGGCGATTAACGAAGATTTCGCCAGGGATGATGAAGTGGAAATACCGGTGCAAGTCAGCGGAAAAGTTAGAGGCCGGCTGAAGATTGCGGCCGGCGCGACCGAGGAAGCTGTTGTAGAGCTTGCACAGGCAGATGCAGCGATTGCCGCACATTTGACGGGCAAGCGGATCGTCAAGAAAATTTACGTCCCGGACAGATTGCTCAATCTTGTAGTGGCGTAGACCAACTACCAGGGAGCCCACAATGACGACTGGAGCGAAGATGCAGGAAGAACACCTTAAGCCACAGTCGGAGCGCGGCGGCGTGGTCGTGCTGGACTTTGGCGGGCAGTACACGCAGCTCATCGCGCGGCGCATCCGCGAACAGAAAGTTTTCAGCGCGATCCTGCCGTGCACGACGAACGTGGAAGAAATCCGCAAGTATGAACCTGCCGGCATCATTCTTTCCGGGGGCCCGAATTCCGTTTATGCAGCAGACGCTCCGAAATGTGATCCAGCGGTGTTGTCGCAAGGCGTGCCGGTTTTGGGGATTTGTTACGGGATGCAGTGGATTACGCACACCCTGGGCGGGCATGTGGAGCGAGCTGGGCGCCGAGAATATGGCCGAGCCAAGCTGCATTTTGAAGACTCAAGCGAGCAGGCATCGCCGCTATTCAAGAATATTCCCGCCGGTTCGAATGTCTGGAACAGCCATGGTGATCACGTGCGCGCGCTGGCTCCCGGATTTCGATGCACTGCAAAGACCGAGAACGCGGTAGGCGCGATCGAAGACCGGGCGCGGAAGATTTATGCCGTTGAGTTTCATCCGGAGGTGAATCACACCACTCACGGCACGGAGATTTTGAGGAACTTTCTTTTCGAAGTTTGCAAAGCGGAACCAAAGTGGAATGGCGCGGCGTTTGTGGAAGAGACCGTTGAAGCCATACGCAAGAAAGTCGGCGACAAATGGGCCATTTGCGGTTTGAGCGGGGGAGTGGATTCCACGGTGGCTGCCGTCCTTGTTCATAAAGCCATCGGCAACCGGCTGACAAATGTTTTCGTCAATACGGGCCTGCTGCGCAAAAACGAGTTCGAAGATACGCTGAAGATGTATCGCGAACGGCTGGGATTGCATGTGATCGGCGTGGACGCCACGGACCTCTTCCTGGCACAGCTCAAAGGCGTCACCGACCCCGAAGAGAAGCGCAAACGGATCGGCAGGGAATTCATCGCAGTTTTCGACGAAACCGCCCGCAAGCTTCAGGCAGGCGAAGCGCATGGCGAAATCGGGTTTTTGGTGCAGGGAACCCTTTATCCGGATGTCATCGAATCGGTCTCCGTCAAGGGCCCATCGGCCACCATCAAGACCCACCACAATGTGGGCGGCCTGCCGGAAAAGATGCCATTTGCCCTGATCGAACCCCTCCGGGATCTTTTTAAGGATGAAGTTCGGCGTATCGGCAAAGACCTGGGGTTACCAGACGAGATATTGCTGAAACATCCGTTTCCGGGCCCCGGTTTGGCCGTTCGGTTACTGGGCGAGGTCAACGCCGAACATTTGAAACTCTTGCGAGAGGCTGACGCCATCGTCCGCGAAGAAATCAAGGCCGCCGGGCTCTACAGCAGGATCTGGCAGGGTTTTGCCGTGTTGCTTCCCGTGCGAAGCGTCGGCGTCATGGGGGATGAACGCACGTATGGACTGACGGCCGCCGTTCGAGTGGTCGAAAGCGACGACGCCATGACGGCCGACTGGTCGCGCCTGCCGGCGGAAGTTCTGGAGCGCATTTCGCTTCGGATCGTAAACGAGGTGCGGGGAATTACGCGCGTGGTGTACGACATTACGTCGAAACCGCCGGGAACAATTGAGTGGGAATGAGCGGGAAAGAAAAAGGCCGTGAGGACAGTGATCCACACGGCCTTTTATAAAGGAATTATTGCAGCCGGTAGGCTGAAAGACTTGCTTACCGGTTCGCGACTTTCTGGGCCATGTAGAGAATCAACTTGCGATCCTCTTCGTCGGCCTTGCTCAGCAAGCGGCGAAGCTTGTTGAGGTAGCGGGCTTCTTTGCCGGCGCTGCCCCAAGCGATGTCGTCAGACGACTTGCGCTTCGGGAGGTTCGGCAGCTGTGGCGGCTCTTCGCCGTCGTAGAAGAGTTGATAGAGAGGCACTTCGAGGGCGCGTGCGAGTTTCTCCAGCGTTTCAATGGCTGGGACAGTGTGGCCATTTTCCACGCGGGAAATGTAGCAACGGAGTAAACCAGTACGCTTCTCGATGTCGCCTTGGGAGAGTTTTTTTTCTTCGCGCAGAGCGCGAAGCCGGTCACCAATAATCATGGAGACATTATTCCATGTCGGTAAGTTTCCAGGCAAGCATAAACTTTCTATAGACGATGTGAAACGCCTGTAGCACAGTAGGGAATTCCGGGAAGAGCACAAGGCTGTAACCTGAACTCCATGGCGCGCGTCACAAATACGGACCCCTCCCGGGCGGGCTTGCCCGCAGGGAGCGTTGCGGCCAAAGGGCCGCTGTCTGCTGAGCCCAAGGACCGCGAACTGGTTCGAAAGGCGCAGCGGGGAGACAAGGGATCTTTTGAAGAACTTGTCTTCCGCCATCAGAATCGGGTGTTCGCAGTCGCACGCGGAATCCTGAAGCGCCAGGAGGATGTGGAAGATATTTCGCAGCAGGTTTTTGTGAAAGCCTATTTTGCACTGAAGAAATTCGATCAGCGCTCGGCCTTCACAACCTGGCTGTATAAAATTACAGTAAATGAATGCTGGGACCTGCTCAGAAAGCGCAAAGTTCGGCCTCTGGTTTACGAGGCCGATTTGAGCGAAGAGCAGGGCCGGGCATACCAGGCGAACGAAAATCGGGAATCAGGGCAGCCCGATTTGACGGACCGCCTCGATGCAAGGCGGCGGGTTGAACGGCTCTTGGGCTTTCTCGATGAACGCGATCGAGGAATGTTGGTGCTGAAAGAAGTCGAAGGCTTTGCGATCGAAGAGATCGCGGAGATCTTTGATCTGAATACGAACACGGTTAAGGTGAGACTGTTTCGGGCAAGACAGCGTATTCTTTCGCAGCTCAAGAAAGCGAAGGAAGCGTAGCCCGCGGGGGAGTTGGCAGGAGGTTGTATTTCATGTGGAACTGGCGAAATCGCGGCGAGGAACGAATGGATCTTGAATCGGGGGCTCCCGAAGTGAGGGAACTGCTGCGTGATGCCGTTTCCGCGCGCAAGGAACCTGGCACATTCTTTGCCAAGCGCGTTATGGCCGCGATCGAGGCGCGGGAAGCCGAACTGACTCGACGCGCGAGGGCGTGGGCGGCCATACCCGACTTCGCATCCCGCCTATCGGCGATTGCTGCGCTATTACTGGTCATAGCCGGCACTTGGCTCTTGACGGGCAATCGTCGCCCGTCCGTGTCCGTAAACGGGCTCTTTGAAGACAGCGCAGCACAGGCCGCCTCCAGCAGCCAGGACGATGTCTTCACCGTCCCAGTCGAGGAGGCGCGATGAGCGAGCAAAGCAACGGCGCTGCTAACGGCGACGTCAAGCAGCGCGCTGCGGTCTGGGTTTTCGCCGTTTTCGTTCTTGGCGCTCTCTTGGGCAGCATTTCGGGCTACCTGTTCGCCGAACGGGCGCATGCGGAGAATAACCGGCCCCCTCTTGCCGATGATGCGCGTCGTGCCCAGAAAGTCGCATTGCTTACAAAGGATCTCACTTTGAACGCGGATCAGGCGAAGCAACTCGATGACGTGATCCGGGATGCTCAGGGCAAATTCAGGGCGATTCGGGAAGCGAGCCAGCCGCAGATCGAAGCCACACGCGCACAGGCTCGCGAAAAAGTTCGCGGTTTCCTCACTCCGGAACAGCGTCCCAAGTACGAAGCATATTTGCAGAAGTTGGACGAAGAACGCCGGCGCAACGGTCAGCCCTGATTCTTGACGAACCAGCACAGTCTTCTAATTGAGGTGTACCTCTAGCTCAGGCATCCTAGAAGGGGATATCTTCGTCTGAAATTTCCGGTCCACCGTGACCGCCACCCATCGGCTCTTCCGTTGGCCCACCCTGATCGAAATCGTCGCCTCCGCTTCGTCCGCCGCCAGTGCTACCGCCGGAGCCTGATCCGCCGGCATCGCCGCGTCCGCCGAGCATTCGGAAGTTGCTTGCAACAATCTCAAAGCTGGTCCGCTTTTGGCCTTCCTTGTCCTGCCATTCGCGCGATTGGATTCTTCCTTCGATAAAAACGAGGGAACCCTTTTTCAGATACTGCTGCGCGATTTCCGCCTGCTTTCCCCAAACAACAATTTTGTGCCATTCCGTGCGCTTTTGTCTCTCGCCGTTGCGATCCTTATAAGATTCATCCGTCGCCACCGAAAAATTTGCCACTGCCTGTCCGCCGCCCGTATAGCGCGTTTCCGGGTCCCTTCCCAGCCGCCCTACCAGAATCACTTTATTCACTGACATGAAAACGCTCCTCAGAAGAAAAGCGACGATAACACGCAGATGACAAAAAGTGAAATTTCGGAAAGGCGGCCTATTCAAACTGCTTTCGAAACTGCGCGAACTGCTCCTTCAGGGACGAGATCTCTCCCTGCAGTTCCGCAATTTGCGTTTCCAAAGCCGCTACTTTATCCACGCGGGGTGCAAGGGCTGCGTCGTGCCCCGACGGCGCCTCCGCCGGTTCATCCGTCACGAGCGAAAGTAAATGTACGTACCGCGATTCCTTTGTCCCTGGCTGCCTGGGCAACACCCTTACAAGTGGCGGCTCGCGCTTCGCAAGCAGATTCAGCGCATTGTGCAAGGAATCCAGGTCTTCAAACGCATACATGCGCTCGGTTCGCGTCCGCAACTCGCCGGCAGTTTGCGGCCCGCGCAAGAGCAAAACACACAGCAGCGCAATCTCATGCCGGTGGAAATTGAATGTCTCATTCAACCGGTGCTCGTATTTGCCGACGCGGCTGTCGGTGCTGGCATAGCGCGTCAGTCCCTGATCGTTCAACGAACGGATCGCGGAACGCACTGCGTCTTCGTCCAGCGTCATTACAGGATCGCGATTCGATTTCTGATTGCAGGCATTGACGAGCGCGTTCAGGGAAAGGGGATAATACTCGGGAGTAGTAATTTCTTTTTCGACCAGCGATCCAAGTACCCGCGCTTCGACTTCGGACAGGGAATAGTTCATGCCAAAAATAATACAACAGCGTCGCGAATCTTTTTTCTACGGAGATTTTCCTCAGGGCGCGGCAGCCGCGACACCCAAATCGCGCAGCTTTGCTCGAGCCCTGCGTTCCTCTTCCGTGCCCGGATAACGTCTCACTACCTCGCGCAGCTCACGAATGCCCTGCGTCTTCTGTCCCAATTCCAGTTGCGCCATACCCTTCTTCAGCCGAGCCGGCGCCAATTTAAAGCTTTTTGGGTAGTTGGTCAGCACCTTTTCGTACTGGGCGATTGCGTCCGAATATTGCTTTTGTGCATAGGCGATCTCGCCCAGATAAAATTGAGCATTCGACGCCAAATCCGTGTCGCCGTAATATTTCAAGTAATCCAGAAACTCCTGGTGGGACAAATCGTATTTTCCCGACTGCAAATCCCGGTATCCGTTCGAATAGAGCGTATCCGCGCTGGGCGCCGCCGATAGAGGCGTCGTGGCGCCAACGCCAGTCGGAGGGAGCGCTGCCGCTCCACCCATGGGAACAGTCCCTGCCGGAGCAGAGCCGCCGGAAATCTTTGCATCCAGGTTCTGAACCGTATTCTGCAAGTCCGTCAACTGTTGATTCAGTTTGCCGAGTCGGGACTTGATCTCTTCCAGATTATCCGAGAGTCCCTGCACTTGCGTGGACATTGTATCCAAACGCGCGCCGCCGTTTGCCGCAACATCCTGCACGGATTTTTGCAGCCCTCCCATGGATGCACTCAGCTTGCCGACGCTGTCGCTCGATTGTTCAACCAGAGTGCGCATGACGGTGTGATCCTGCGTCATCTGCGTGGAAAGATCTTTTTGGCCTTGCAGCAGGGAAGTTACATCGCGCTGCAATTCAATGATTTCGCGCGCCACTGCATTCACTGGCGCCGGTCCCAAGAGGCTGCCCACGATCAACCCGCCGAGTGCTGCCCCGCCAAACACTGCGATATTCCTAAAACGCATGAAACTGCCTCCTCAGTAGCGTAGCCACGCCGATTCACCCGGTAAGGGGCCGCGCCCGGTGTAACCCTTCGATTCAACCGCCCGCTGGACGCCAATTCGGGCCGAAACTCCACTGTAACGAGACCGCCGCGCGCAAGCAAGACTGCTGTTGCGCGCGGCGGGCATTTCGCACAAAAGGATGTGTTAAAGAATCAGCGAGCCGGAACAAAATGGCCGCGGCGGTTCTGTTGCCAGCAGGACTCGTTGCTTTCCGTGCAGAACGGCTTTTCCTTGCCGAAGCTGACGGTATTCAGCCGGTCTGCGCCGATCCCCTGAGAAACGAGGAATTGTTTAACGGCAGCGGCGCGGCGATCGCCAAGGGTCAGGTTGTATTCGGTCGAGCCACGCTCATCGCAATGGCCTTCGATCGTGACCTTGGCCTGGGGATAATTGCGGAGGAACTCCGCCGTCTTGGTGAGGGCTTCGCGCGCATCGGACCGCAAATCGGCCTTGTCCGTATCAAAATAGGCGTCGCGGACTTCCTTGTCGAAGAGTTCTTGCCAGGTCGGCGTAGCTACCGGCTGCGGAGGCGGTGGAGGTGCGGCCACGGTTACGCGCACGCTGGCGTCAGCGGAGCCGCCGGGCCCGCTGGCGGTGATCGTGTAAGTCGTAGAGTCGCTGGGCGTGACTTTCGTCGAGCCTTCGGGAGCCACAGCGCCGACTTCCGGCGAAATTGTGAGTTGCGTTGCATTCGTGGACGACCAGCTGAGCGTCGATGAGCCACCCTTATCGAGAGAAGTGGGATTGGCTTGCAATGTTACGGTTGGCCGCGCCGGAGGCGGCGCAGGCGCTGGTGGAGTTGGAGGCGCAGGTCTTTGTTTATTACAGCCAGCCACTAGCATCGCCATTGCGAACGCACTCATCAGACCAACTCGAAACAAAGGCCCTGAGACCTTTTTCATACGATTCCTCCTCGACGGATGTCCCCACTTGAGATCGTTCCCACGCATCATAGCACTCCACTTGTGCCAACGAAATACATCGTATCACGATATAATCGTTTTTGCACCCACAATGGCACGATGTTCCGTAACAGAAACGGGCTCACTTTTCCGACCAGTTCGGCGATTCATTGTGCCCGGTAGTCGTCAACTGGTGCGCTTGCGACCCATCCGCCAGCATGGACCAAATCTGGCGCGTTCCGCTGCGAGTGGATTCGAACACGAGGTGCCGCCCGTCCGGCGCCCAGCATGGACGCTCGTTGCGCCCGGCGTCGCGAGTCAATTCGATGATCTGTTGCGTGGCGACATCCATAATATAAATGTCGTAGTTGTCGCTGGGGCGGCGCCAACTGAAAGCGAGCAACTGGCCATTGGGCGCCCAGGCGGGATCGATCAGGTAACCCTTATCCGGTAAATCGAGCGGAATGGTGTTGGTACCGTCGGAATTCATCAAATAAAGCTTGGGCACGCCGGTGCGATCGCTGACGAAAGCCACGGTTTGGCCGGTCTTCGGATTCCACACAGGCGAAGTGCTGGCGCCGTTCGCGAAGGTCAAGCGTTTCAGGTTGTTTCCGTTTACGCCCACCGAATAAAGCTCGGGATTGCCGTTCATCGAGGAGGAAAAAATCAGTTGCGAGCCATCCGGCGACCACGAGGGCGCGCTGTTGGTCCCTTTGTAGCGGGGGAATGCGATGGTCTTATTCAGGTCGAGCGAATACATGCAGATTTGAGGCCCGGTTACGCCGCTGGCGTAAGCAAAACAGGTGAACGCGATGCGCGAGGAGTCGGGAGACCAGCGCGGCGTCAGTGAAATGGATTTGAGCGAGGTTAGCGGATGCTGGTTGGCTCCATCGTAGTCCATCGTCCAAATTTCTTTTGCGCCAGTACGAGAGCTCACGAAGGCGATTTGCGTGGAAGCGACACTGGGGAGCCCGCCCGATAGCCGGCCGATTATTTCGTCGGCAAATTGGTGGGCGAACTTGCGGACCTGGGCGTCTGTGGGAGAGCCGCGGTAGATTTTGGAGATGACGGCCTGGGTGCTCGGGTTAGTTACATCGAAGAACCACGCTTGAATCGCCACTTCTGTGGCCGATTCGGTCAGGTTGCCGAAAGCGACGAAGTGCGCGTTCACTGGGGAATCGGTCCAGTTTGTATAACGAAGCTCGGAAGGGATGGTTGGCTGCTGCGCCGGATAAAAGCTGGGGCTGGCGAGCTCGAGAATGCCGCTGTAGCTCAAATCGTCGCGTACGACTTGTGTGAACAGGGAAGAGTGTGTTTTCGAGGAGTCGCTGCGCGGAGCGAAGTCAGCTACGGCGACTCGAGGCTTTTCGACTCCCAGCCCAGTGCTAATGCGGAACCAGTCCTGACCCTGGCCAAACGCGGAA
>JAFDVY010000061.1 GCA_018268785.1 Acidobacteriota bacterium
TTTTTCTGGTGGTGCTACCGGTTCTGCTTATGTTGAAGAAGCCTAAAGGAAAGATAAGCGACGTGCCGGTGCATTGAGCTCGCGGAAGAAGGGATTCCGCGTCAAAGAGAAGAAGCGAAAGAGTTTTGTTTGGAATGGGGGACAAAATGGCGACACAAACAATGGTTGGTGCTGTGGGGGTAATGGATGAAGCGAAGCTGATCCGCGCGGGGCAACGCGGGGATGCGCAGGCAGTGGACGCACTGTTCAAGCGCTACCAGCGGCCGCTGTTTCAGACGGCGTTGCGCGTGCTGGGGAACGCAGAGGATGCGGAAGACGCCCTGCAGGAAGGAATGTTGAGCGCGTACCGCAACCTGAAGCGGTTTGAGGGGCGTTCGCAATTTTCGACGTGGCTGACGCGAATCGTGATCAACGCGGCGCTGATGCGGCGGAGAAGCATGAAGGCGCGGCCTGCGGTGTCGCTCGACGAGCCGGCGCGGGAAGACGAATTGCCGGCGAGCGAGCGATTCGCGGACAGCGGCCCGAATCCGGAGCAAGTGTTCGCGGGGACGGAGCTGCGCGAGATGATCAATGAAAATCTCGACGAGCTTTCGCCGCTGCTGAAGTCGGCGTTTGTCCTGCGCGAAGTGCAGGGCTACTCGACGGGAGAAGCGGCGAAGACGCTCGGCGTGACGGAAAACACACTGAAGGCGCGGCTGTGGCGCGCGCGGCATCAGCTTGCAGAACGCCTGGGAAGCCGTTTGAAGAGAATGAAGGACGGCATGACGGGCGGAATGGGCGATGCGGAGTGCATCTACTGCTAAGTTTGCGACGACAACGTGGAGACGGAAGGCCGGCCAAGTGCCGGCCTTTTGTTTTGAAGTGGGATGAGGCGCGCGGGTACAAGCAGCTGGGCTTGGTGTTTATGCGCCACGTTAAGAAAAGGGCACGAAACGAGTTGCGCCGTTAAAATGCTGCTAGGTTTAGAGCAGCGATTGAAAGTGAGGCACGCACTCATGAATAAAACCATTAATTTGATTCTTATGTTGTTGATGGCGGCGCTGGCGGTGGTGGAAGGAATGAATATTGTGCGTAACGGGGCGAATGCCAGGAACGTGCTTTTCTGTTTGCTGTTTGCGGCGTTTGCGGTGCGGCGGCTGATGATTCACACGAAGCTGAGCTAGAGCTGGAATCTGCGAAGAATAAAGACCGAAAAAAAGTCTGACCGTCACCAATCGATGCGACGGAGACCCGGTACAAAGTCAAAGTGGCGATCCCTGCTTAAGAGCGGGAGAGAATGTTGACGACAGAGAGCTGCAATCCAGAGATCGTTGGCGGGAATGGGTTTGCCTTTCTTCTTCAGGTCCAAACCGATGGCGGCATAACAGCCGGCGGTCTCGTCTTCGATAGGGAGCACGTTGACGGTGGAAATCAGCCCTCGCAGCCAAGTTTCGTACGTTGACTTGTGCCGGGATTGCGCGATTCCCATGCGATACTCACCAAGAACGACAACCGGAATGGCGAGGCGTTCCGCGCGAGCAATAACTTCGAGAGCAGCTGGTTCGCCGTCTGCAGCCGCAGACAGCGCATTGGTATCCAAAATCAACGCCACATCTCCGGATCAATCCTCTCCGAGTCTTCCTCAATGCGTTTGTTTATTCGCCTGGTTTCCCGTTTCAGATGCTTCAATTTGCCCAAGTGGCTAATCCAGGGCTTCTCGGCGGACTTCGCATCCGCGGAGAGTTTTTCCTTTACCGCTTCGGTGACAAATTCGCGAAGCGCGATGCCGCGCTCCGCAGCGACAGATTTGGCGCGGCGAAAAACGGAGTCGGGAATTTCCAGCGTTGTCTTCATGAGGAAATACTCCCATATTTATGGGAGCCCGTCAATCAGACCGGGGAAAAGTGTTTTACGAGCGGGCGGCTGAGGGATAGAGGCCGAGGGGGCGGAGGAGAGTGGTGGAGTGGCGGACTTCGGCGAGGGCGGAGTCGAGCGCGGCGCGTGAACCGGATTCGACGTCTAGATAAAACTGATATTCGAAGGGCCGGCCGTGGATGGGGCGGCTTTCGATTTTTTGGAGATTGACGCCGTGGCGGGAGAAGGGTTCGAGAGCGGCGAGAAGCGCGCCGGGTTTGTGGGCGAGACGAAGGGCAATGGACATTTTGTTGGCGGCGGGTGAAATGAGCTGGGGCGCGAGCGCTTCGGGGACGAGCAAAACAAAGCGGGTGAAGTTTTCAGGGTTGTCGTGAATATTTTCCGCGAGGATTTCGCCGCCGTAAATTTTGGCGGCTCGGCGAGCGGCGATTCCGGCGAAGGATTTATCTCCGCGGGACATGACTTCGCGGACGCTGCCAGCGGTGTCTTCCGTAGGAACGCGCTTCAGGCCGGGATGGGCGAGGAAGAATTTTTCGCATTGGGCGAGCGCGACAGGGTGCGAGGAAACGGAATTGAGGCCAGCGAGTGTGGCGCCTGGGAGGCCGATGAGTTGATGTTCGATCTGAAGAATGGTTTCCGCGACCATGGAAAGATTGCTTTCAAGGAGAAGGTCGTACACGCGGACAACGGAGCCGGCCAGTGTGTTTTCGACCGGGGCGAGGAGAACGTCGGCGGCGCCTTCGGAAATGGCCGCAAAGGCGGAATCGAAGGTGTGGCGCGGAACCGTGGTGATGGATTCGCCGAGAAGCTGAATGGCGGCGGCTTCGCTGAAGGCGCCGGGTTCGCCCTGAAAGGCTACGCGAGCCGAGCCGAGTTGAGGAATCAATTTGGCGCTCCGATTGGAGTGTGGCGCAGGCTAAAGACTGCGCCACAGGAGTATAATGCAGCGCATGATTCCGAAGCGCGCTCCAGTACGAAGACCACAGCCCGATGAGTATCCCTCATTTTTTGAAAAATACGTTTCGCTGATTCAGAGCGACGACATCGTGGGAACGCTGGAAGCGCAGCGGGTGCAGATGGTGCAACTGCTGGGAGCGCGGAGCGAGCGCGAAGGAAATTTTCGCTATGCACCGGGAAAATGGTCGGTAAAGGAAATCATCGGCCACCTGAGCGATGCAGAGCGGATTTTTGCGTACCGCGCGCTGCGGATTGCGCGGGGAGATGAAACGCCACTGTCTGCGTTCGAGCAGGACGATTACATCGTGACCGGAAAGTTCAACGAGCGCACTTTAGCGGATTTGGCGGCAGAGTTTTTGTCGGTGCGCATGGCCACGATGACGATGGTGCAGAGTTTTACGGAAGAGGCTTGGGGCCGGCGCGGAACGGCGAGCGAACATCCGGTTACAGTGCGCGCGATGGGGTATGTGATTGCGGGGCATGAGATGCATCACCGGAAGATTCTGGATGAGCGGTATTTTCCGGCGATTCCGCGGGCGTGAGGGATAGTCCTCAGTCCTCAGTCCTCAGTCTTCAGTTGTCAGTCTTCAGTCGTCAGTAAAAGCAAAAAAGACAAGAAAAAGCAGATCCTGAATCCGTTTGCAAGAACGCAAACGAATTCAGGATGACTTGTCCGTTGCTGGTTGCAGCTCTTAAGAAAGCGGACCAGACGCTTCGTGCCGATATTTGTCATCCTGGCGGGTGGATCGATCAGAGAGAGATTTCATTGCGCAAATTGCGAGCAATGAGAGGAAGTTCTCTGCGTAAGCCAACCGATTGCCCCATACAGGGCAAGTCGGAAGGAACCGGAAGGCAAAGGCGTTGGCTGATTCCGTTTGAAATGACAGTTTGTGTGTTTGGGAGAATGACGGAGCGATCGTGGCACGGGTAAATCGCAAAAGCGGCATCTAGCTGCCGCACTCCAAATTCAGATGTAGGCGACGCCGTAGCGAAAGAGATCGCATCCTGGGAGGGCTTCGGCGCGGCGGATTTGTGCTTTTACAAAGATGGCGGGCTGGCCGGGAGAGAACGGAACGGCGACTTGGAACACGGCGTTCTGTTCATAGCGTTTGCGGCTGCGAAAACAGAGTCCACCTTTGGAGATGTTGTCACATTCGACGATTTCTTCAGCGGCGGGATCCAAACGAATACAAGCAGTGAAATTGACGCGAGTGCGGACGTGACGGCGGCGATTTTTTTTGCCGCCTCCGGCGAAGGCTGGAGGTTCGGCGGAAGAGAGGGCGCGCGCTGGAACGCTTTGGCCGGGGTCTGAAGCGGAGGACAGAGCGGATTGCGGCGGAGGCGCGAAGCCTGAGACGACGACTTCATGGAGGACGGCAGCGGCAGAGTAGGCGGATGAAGGTGAACTCGAAGCAATGGGAACGGCGGGGGCGGATTCGAATTCGGCGTGTACGAAGGACGAGGAATAGGCTGATGGTGAGTTGACCAGAAAATCCGGTGGCGTGGGCGGAGTGACCATGGGCCGCTGCACGGCAGCGGGCATTGCCGGGGATTTGGAGACTTCGCCTGTTGCGGGCTTCCATGGAGTGGTCTGGCCGCAAGATTCACAAAAGCGGAACAGGGAGTTGCTGGCGAGAAAGACATCGGCTTCGATTTCGTTTTGTTGAACGAGAGAGCGGGAACTGCAATAGCAGCACTCGAGCGCGACGCTGTGCGGGGCCAAATGCTGCTGAGGCGGCGCGGGAAAATCCATCTGCCAGAAGTTCAATTCTGGGTCGGAGAAGGCGACACCGTAGACGTTGCCACAAGGGTCTTCGCCGAGGTGGCCGACGAGGCGGATTTCTGTTTCCCTGGCGGTGCCGGCGATTCGCATGGTGAGGACTTCGTCTGGAGCGAATTTGTTGCGGGAGAGGATTCCGGCGCCGTGGCGGCTGAGAACGAGAGTGCGAGTTTCTTCGGAAAACACGCGGCCGGACGTGTCCGTGCCTAGAAGAACGATGGGGATTTCTTTTGGAATACGACCGCTTCTGCGCACACCAATCATAAATGACCGCTCAAGGGCCATGTGGAATATCGGCTACTGGGAATAAAGCTTTAGAGGAAGGGTTGGTACGGGGGTACCAGAAAAGGCCAAAGGGAAGAACCCGGAGAGTACCGGGCGAAATGAACCTAGCGGGCTAGTGACGGTGGTGGGTGGAAAGGTCAGGATTGTGGTGGTAGAGGAAGCCACACGGAGAGACAGATGGTCCTGGCGATTCTCACGATTTGCGCGGTGCTGTTGCTGCTGAGTGCGGCAGTGGAAAGACCGCCGCAGAAAGCGCCGGCCAAACGCGCTAGAGATTGATCTTCAGAGTAGTGCCCTCCATCCCCACGCCCGAGCCGCCAGTGCCCCCACTGGCGGCTCATTTTTTAGGAGTTGTCAGTCATAAGTTTTCAGTCGTCAGTAAAACAGGAGATAAGCTGGGCTGATTGTGCGCGGTAGTTGGTGTAGAAGTGCCTGTGGTGGAGAAACAAACAAGGCCAAAAAATAAAAAGGGGGCTGGTGCAAGCCCCCTTTTGTTAATCGACCCCCCAAAACCGGACCCAGTCGAGGTTGGGTTCCGGCCACCCCGGGAAGCCAATCTTGTTAGTTGTGGGATGAGAGTGCACTTGGTGTGCCAAGACCAGAAAAAATCAGAAGTTTTGCTTAGTGAATTGAAAAGGTGGAGGTTACGAGTTTCTGTGGTTCTAAATAGGGCAGATGGGAGTCCATAATTCTACAAAATCCCACAGGAGCGGCAAGGCTTCGCTCCAATCTTTGGGAGTAAGCCATCGCTATCTGAACAAAAAGGGCCGTCTCCCCGGACGGCCCTCGCAGTTCGCATGTGGATTGCGGGGCTAAGCGGATTCGCGCGCGAATGAAACGCGGGAGCGGCGCCATAGATAGCGAGCCGGGAAAAAGAGAATGGCAGCCCAAAGCAAGAAAGAAGGACCGTAGCCGACGAGGAAAATCAGAAGAGCCGAGAGGGAACCAATCACGTCGGTAAGGCCGGAAGCGGCGGCGTTGCGAAGCTGAGCGGAAACGGTCTGCGCCGGAGTTTCGCGAACTTCGCGCAAGGAAAAGTGGATGTTGGAGAAGACGACGCGCTCGTCCACGTTATGGCGCTCGAGTTCGAGCTTGGCGATTTCGGCGCGAAGGATGATTAGCTGCCTTTGGACGTAGTCTACGTCAATGGACTTGGCGGAATTTTCCTTAAGCAGTTGTTCGAGACGGCGCGCGTTATTCCTGGCGTTTTGCAAACGAGCTTCGAGGTCACCGTGTTGCTGGATGACCTCGTCGGCCGATTCATCGTCGGTTTGAACGTCGCCGATGGATTTTAGATCGACAAGCGTAGAGGAGTATTCGGAAGCAGGAACTTTGAGATTTGCCGAGAGAGAGCTGCCATCAGGATGACCGACCATGCGGAGGCGGGCAGCATAGCCTCTGTGACGATCGAGGATCTCTTCCATGGACGAGCGCGCGTGGATGAAATCTTTGGTGATGACGCCGAGATCGGCGGAATAGGCGACGCGCGGTTCTTGGCGAAAATCGTTGTTTGAATATGCCTGAGGTTGGGGAATCGCTCTTGTGGCGGCGAGGGCTTGCTCCTTAAGCGCAACTCCTCCATCGCCTTCGGGGAGTGCGCCGTCCATAGCTGGTGCATCTACCGGGATGATCGACGGCGACCCTGTGCGGGGAAATCTGGCTAGACCGTGCTTTTGAGCAGTAAGGACAGTGAGAAGGAACAGGGCAGCGACAGCGGTTCCGGCTACGGCGATTTTGCGCGTTGCCGGCGAGAGAGATTGGAAGCGAGACAGGGATTGAATGATGCGGTTCATGGGGTGCCTCCTTGTGGCTGGGAATAGAACGGTGTAGGCGGGGAATCTTGCGCGGAATTATGGTTACGACTGGGTTGGGCTTACATCGAAGATGCTGGGCTGAAGCCCGGCTCTACGAAAGAAAGAGAAATTCGGGTGTAGGCGGGGAATCTTGCGCGGATTTGTGGGTTACGACTGGGTTGGGTTTACATCGAAGATGCCGGGCTGAAGCCCGGCGCTACGAAAGAAAGAGAAATTCGGGTGTAGGCGGGGAATCTTGCGCGGAATTATGGTTACGACTGGGTTGGGCTTACATCGAAGATGCCGGGCTGAAGCCCGGCTCTACGAAAGAAAGAGATGGCGAATCGGCAATACCGATGGCGATTTGAAATCGCGACAGCGAAGAGGGCTAAGCTCCGATGGAGGAGCGCAGGGCGGCGGCGATGGATTGGGAGAAGCGCTGGACGTCGGAATCGTGCTCGGCTTCGACCATGACGCGGGCGAGTTGTTCGGTGCCGGAATAGCGAAGGACGATGCGGCCATTTTCGCCGAGGGCTGAGTTGGCTTCGGCGAGGGCTCGCGCGACTTCGGGAAGGGAGTCAAGCGGAGGCTTGGATTTTACTTTCACATTGAGGATGGTTTGGGGGTAGTCCTTGAAGCCTGCGACGAGGGAATCGAGACTGCCATTTAACGCGACGAGCGAGGCGATTTTTACAGCGGTGAGAAGGCCGTCACCAGCGGGAGAATCTTCGAGAAAAATGACGTGACCGGATTGTTCGCCGCCGAGGACATTGCCGCTTTTGAGCATTTCTTCAAGGACGTAGCGGTCGCCGACGTTGGTGCGCGCGAGGGAGATATTTTCGCGGGCGAGGACGCGTTCAAGGCCGAGATTGGACATGGAAGTGGCAACGACGCGATCGCCTGGAAGTTTGTTTTGGGATTTGAGATAGCGGGCGACGGCGAGGAGAACGCCATCGCCGTTGATAATTTTTCCGTCAGCGGAGACGAAGAGGGCGCGATCGGCGTCGCCATCGAAGGCGACTCCAAAGACGGCGCGTTCCGCGGGGACGCGCTGCTGGAGCTTTTTGAGATGAAGAGAGCCACAGCCAGCGTTGATGTTGCGGCCATCGGGTTCTGTGCCGATGCAAATAATGTCGCAGCCGAGGGCGGTGAAAAGTTCGGGGCCGAGCTGAAAAGCGGCGCCGTTGGCGCAATCGAGCACGATGCGAAGGCCTTTCAGGGGCGCGCCAGGAATGACGCGGCTGCGCAAAAAATCCAGGTATTGATGATGGAGGGAATCGTCTGGCGCGAGATTGGGCAGGGCGGTGGCAGATTTTTCTGCGCGGTGCTTGAGGATGCCCGCTTCGATTTCTTCTTCGACTGCGTCGGGAAACTTCATGCCTTCGTGAGAGAAGAGTTTGACTCCGTTGTCCTGATAGGGATTGTGAGAGGCGGAGACAACGACGCCGACGTGGTAGTCATTGTTGCGGACGAGACAGGCGACACCGGGGGTGGTGAGGACTCCGGCGAAAGAGACGGAAGCGCCGCCTTGCTGCAGGCCGGCGGAGACGACGGAGGCGATGTGCGGGCCGGATTCGCGGGTGTCCGTGCCGATGAGAGCGTGGGGAGAGGCGTGATCACGATGCAGAAATTCGGCGACGGAGCTACCGAGAGCAAAGAGGGTGGCGTCGTCGAGAGGAGGAACTCCCGGGACGCCGCGAATGCCGTCGGTACCAAAAAATTGTCTAGGCATAGAGAGTAAGAGGCCGCTGGGGATTAACCGATAAAAAGTTTAGCACAGCGCTACCGGGAGACTGGGGAGGACCAAAGGCGAATGTGCTAACGTGTAGCGGATAGGGAGTAGTTCGAAGTGAGCGAAATCGAAACACAGGTAGTGCCGAAAGAACGGGAGTACGTGCGGCTGAAGGCTTCGACGTTCAGCTTGCGCGTGATTGCGGCGGGGATTTTGCTGTTCTTTATGTATTACGCGCAGGGAGTGGTCATCACGCTGATTTTGTCCATTTTGCTGGCGTATTGCTTGGACCCCCTAGTGGAGCTGATGGAGCGGGCGCGGATTCCGCGTACGATCGGCGCGATGATCACCGTGTTGCTGCTGTGTGCAGCGTTGATTGCGACGGGATACGCCATGTGGGCGCGGACTTCGGATTTTGCGGACAACTGGCCGAAGTACGAGGAGGTGCTGAAGAAGGCCGCGAGGGCAGTGGAAGGAAAAATTTCGCGGATTGAAGGACAGGTTTCAGAGATCACTCCGCCGCCGGCGGCGGGAGTGACGCGAGTATCCACAACGGATTCAGGATTTGTGCACACGCTGATTTTGCGGGGGATCGGGTCGTTGTATGCGCTGGTGCTGGAAATTACCTTTGTGCCGTTTCTGATTTTCTTCATGCTCGCCGGAAAGCGGGAGGTTTGGCACGGGACGTTGCAACTATTTGCGCCGTCGCGCAGGACGCAAGTGAAGGAAACACTGGACGACCTGCGCGAAGTGCTTCGCGACTATTTGGCGGGAATGATCGTGCTGACGCTGCTGGTGATTGCGATGAGCAGCTTGTTTTTCTGGGCGCTGGGCCTGGAGTATCCGATTTTGGCTGGAACAGTGTCCGGCGTTTTGAACATGGTGCCATACATCGGCGCAGTGCTGGCCTGGCTGCCGGGATTTGTGCTGGCGCTGGCAAAGTGGCAGACGCTGGGGATGTTTTTTTTGATTGCCGGAGGATTGACGGCGATTCACGTGTTTGCACTGAACCTGATCGCGCCGCAGATTGTGGGACGCAGGGTAAGGTTGAATGCGGTGGCCATCACGGTTTCGTTGCTCTTCTGGGGCTGGGTGTGGGGCGGGATGGGATTGGTGCTGGCAATTCCGATTACGGCGACGCTGCGAGTGATTTGCGATCACACGGATGGATGGAAGCCAGTGGGAAAGTGGCTAAGCGCGTAGAGCGAGATTCGTTACTAAAGGGTTTTGATAAGAAAAATTTAATGATTCACTGAAGAAGGCTTGGGTAGACTGGCGGAATTAGGGCCAGCCAACTGGCCTCCTGACGCTCCCGCATTTTCCCTCTTGCCTGCGTGGAGCGGATTACGAATGTCTGGACGCCTTCCCCGTTCAAAGACTATTGGAAGCCCATGCCGAGTGTGCTGCTGGACGAATCTCTGGTACGAGCGTTACTCGATACATCCGAGGACGCGGTGATGGAGGTGTCCCTGGATGGGAGGATCCAGCGATGGAATCGCGGAGCGATTGTACGGATATTCCGAAGAAGAGATGGGAGAGCTTTCCTTAGCACGGATGGCGCCGATTTATGAGGTGCCGGTGGTAGAAGCGTTCTTGCGCGATTTGCATCGCGGGGAAATCCGGCGGAGCGAGACATCCGAAAGAATGTTGAAAGACGGAACATGCGTAAGCGTGGCACTGCGGCGGACGGCGATCCGCGACGAAAACGGAGCAGTGACAGGAATGGTGGAGAGCGCGCGAGCGCTGGAGCCGCGCGAAAACGATTCACCGGCGGAGAAGCAGTTGCGGCTGTTGGTAGAACAAATGCCCGTGATGCTCTGGACGACGGACCGGCAGTTGCGGATCACATCAAATTGGGGGTCGGGATTCCGGCTATCGAAGATCGGCTCGGGGAAATTGGTGGGAAGAACCGTGCCCGAGTTTTTGCGGTGCGAGGAATCGGGCGGCGGGCCGGTGATGCGGCACTTCGAAGCGCTGCGGGGAGCTTCTTCGCGATTCGAGTACAAACGGGCAGACCGCGTGCTGGACATCCAAGTGGAGCCGCTGCGTTCCTTTGACGGGGAGATAGCCGGTTGCATGGGCGTGGGGCTGGATGTCACGGAACGAAAGCGATCGGAAGAGCAGGTTCTGTACCAGGCGACGCACGACGCGTTGACGGGGCTGGCGAACTATCGCGAATTCGCAGAGACGCTGGAACGGGAAGTGCGGCGCGCGGACCGATCGAGGAATTCCTTTGCCGTCTTATTGCTCGACCTGGATGGATTGAAGCAGATTAACGACCGGAGCGGGCACCTCGCGGGAAACCGGGCGCTCAAGCGATTGGCGAATGCAATGCGCGAACACTGCCGCGCAATCGATGTGGCAGCGAGATATGGCGGTGACGAGTTTGCGCTGGTGTTGATTGATGCGGACCCTGCAATGGCGGAGCAAGTGGCGGCGCGCATCCGGGCCTGTTTGCACAAGGAAGAGAACGAGCCCCCGCTTGGCGTAAGCATCGGAATCGCGTCATACCCCGCGGACGGACGCACAGGACAAGAGCTGCTGGAAGCCGCCGACCAACGGCTGTACACGCAAAAGAAAGAGACGAGGAAGAAAGCGCTGACGGCAGGATAGGCGAACGCTCTTCAAGAAGTTCCGCAAAGAACATCTGCGAAATTCGACAAACAATTGACAGGATTGGCGCGCCGCGCGAAGCTGCGCGTTGGTGCTGCATCAGCGGAGGATGGGATGAAGAGACCGGAGCTGCTGTTGCTCGACATTCTGGAAGAAGGGTATTGGAAAAAAGCGTGGCACGGGCCGAATTTGAAGCAATCATTGAAGGGAGTAACAGCGAAGGAAGCGGCGTGGAGGCCGGCTCGAGGCCGGCACAACATCTGGGAGGAAACGCTGCACGCCGCGTATTGGAAATATGACGTCCGGCGAATCCTGGAAGGCGGAAAGCGCGGGACGTTTGTCTTAAAGGGGAGCAATTTCTTTGCGAGGCCCGCGAAGGGTATGGTGACAGAAAAGGCCTGGAAGGAAGACAGAGAGATCTTGGAGACGGAGCATAAGCGTTTGCGGGAAGCGGCAAGAAAGGCTCTGAAAAAGGGAAAAAGCGAAAAGATAGCCCGGTTAATTTTTGGAGTTGCGTTTCACGATATTTATCACGCGGGGCAGATCCGCTTGCTGAGGAGATTGCAGGGAACAGCGTAACCCTTGTGCTGCAACAATGCGCAAAAGCGTTGGTTGGCCGGAACGTTGTACGTTGAGATCAAGGCTTGCCTATATGCACTGTGTTTACGAATTCGGATTTGAGGAGCGAAGGGCGGCGACGATTGCGGAAAGATCGGTCGCGTCCTGAAAAAGACGGATCGCGGCGGCACCAGCAGCCCCGGCCGCATAACAAGAAGCGACATTTTCGAGGTTGATTCCGCCGATAGCGATGACGGGAATCTGGACCGCCTGGCAAATCTGGCGAAGGCGTTCGACGCCCTGCGGGGGGCCGTAGAAAGCTTTGGACGGCGTGTGAAAGATTGGGCTGAAGTAGATATAGTCCGCGCCGTCGCGGGCTGCTCCAAGAGCGGAGCCCAACGAATGACAGGAAACGCCAATCAGGAAATCGAGAGGCTTGCCGGAGTCTTTTGAGAAACGGCCGGCGAGACGCCGCGCATCTGAAACAGAAAAACCATTTTCGCTAAGGTGAACCCCTCCGGCACCGGCGGCGAGAGCGACGTCAACGCGATCGTTGACGATGATGCGCGTGCCTGACGCGCGAGACCGAATTGCGTCAATCGCCGAGCGCGCGAGGTCGAAGGCTTCTCCGCCGCACAAATCTTTTTCGCGAAGCTGGATCCAATCCACGCCGGCGGCGGCAGCGGACACGATTGTGTGAAGAAGCATGGGAATGGCGTCGGAAGATGTGGCAAGCGCAAGACTGCGCCGGTCGGTGACGTAGCAGAGGATCGGCTTAGGCGGGAGGGTTGGTTGAGGCACTGGATGGCCCTACTTTGGCTTGAATCAAACTGATGCCGACAAGAATATCGAGAACACCAATGCCACTGACAGCGCCGCGAAACGAGGAGTGGAGAAGAAACAGACGCAATGCCTGGGGTAAATGGGCGAGGAAATAGTTCTGCTCCCAGAAATTCGACCATGGGAGATAGAGGAGGAAGGCGCCCATCTCCAAGCAAAGGACGATCAAGATGACACGAAGAGTCTTGTTCATGAACGAAAGTCAGAAGACCCGGAAAAACAGGGGTCAGCGAGCGGGTTTCTGAAGAGAGGCGATGCGGTCTGCAACGTCGCGATAGTCAATATTGGCCGCATAGACCTGAGAGAAGCTCTTGAGCGCCCCTTCAATATCACCCGCAGACTCCTGGGCAACACCTAAATCATACCGCAACGCGAGGGTTGATTCCGCGTCCACGCCCGGAGTGTGAAGAGCGCGTTCGTACCAGATGGCCGCGATGTTTGGCTGACCCTTTTCCATGAACGCAAGCCCGAGGAGTGTGCAGCACTGCATGGCGTAGCGAAACGCTTTGCCTCGATCGGTGGCTTTGGCAACTTTCTGAAATTCGCTGATGGCTTCTTCGAGCAAGCCCATTTCGCGGAAAGCGATACCGAGGTTGTAGTGGGTCTCGAGGTCTTCTTCTTCGCCGCCCATTTCGCCGAGTTCGGCGCGGAATTCGTCGAAGACTTCCTGGAGCGGGCCGGATTCCACTGGCTGTTGCACAGGAGGAGCAGCAGGAGCTTGCGGGGGTTTAGCCGATGGTGCAGGAGGCGCCGGTGCGGCAGAAGCAGGAGCCGGAGTCTTGGATGGAGCCGGGGCAAGTTTATCGATGCCCATCTCATCGAGTTCGCTGGCCATGTCCGATAAGAACTGATCGGCGGACATTGCCGCGGGAGCGCGGGTGTCGGGCGGTTTTTGATCGAACGCAGGAACGAGAGGCTCGGGAGCAAGGACCAATTCGTAGTCTTGTTCGAGCTCCAATTCCGGTTCCGGTTGTTTCGGCGGTGGAGCTTGCGCAGCCTTTGGTTTTGCCGGTGCCGGAGGTGGAGGTGGAGGTGGAGGAGCAGCAGCCGGCTTCTCTTCGAAAGACATGGCCACGGGTTCGTCGTCCGCTTGCGGAGCAGGAGGCGGAGCGGAGGCTAGCTCCGCGGAAAGATCTTCAAACGAGCTTTTGGCACCCGAAGGAGAATCAATTACTGGTTCCAGAGGGATTTCAAATTCCGCGAGCGACTCGTCAGCAACCGGCGCTGACGGAGGGGCCTTAGGTGCAGGAGGATGAACCGGGGCGATCTCCTCGATGGAAGGCAGCGCCGGCGCAGAAGGCTCTGGAGCGGCCTCCTGCAGCATGGAGCTCCACTCATCGGAGAGATCGACTTCCTGGACTTCCGGAGCCGCGCTGGGAACTGGAGCAGCGGCCACAACTTCCGGCTCCACTTCCGCGACCGGGATATCCGTTTCCTCCGTGTGCACGGAGACTTCCGCAACTGTTTCAGGCTCCGCGGCAACTTCCTGCGAAGCGGAGGCGGCCAGGAGTTCTTCGTCGGAGATACCGGCGGCCCGCTGGAAGCGGCGGCGAAGTTCGCCGAAGCGTTCCGCACCTGCGGTTTCGCCACGGTCTTTATGAATCTGCTCGAGCTGGGCCGCCAGCTCTGCGGTGCGGCGATCGTCGCCTGCGCCAAGAACAAAATCGAGAAGCTTTTCCAGCGTGGGCGTATGACGCGGAGCGCGACGGAGAATGGCTTCCAGCAAGCCGATCGCTTTTTGCGTGAGGCCGTAACTTGCAAAGAGGTCGACGTCTGTGAGCGATTGCGCGATGAACTTTTGCGTTTCGTCGTCAATCGGCTCTTCCATGAAGGAAGAGATGGGGGCGCTGCCGACAGCGTTCGGTTCTTCTTCAATGACACCAGCTGCATGCAGGCGAACTTTGGGGGCATCGGGCTGAGGAATTTCCGCTTGAAGAGTTTCGAAAGCATCCGGAGCGCCCGCTTCCGGCTGAGCCAAACCCATCTTGACGAGTACACCGTTGAGCTTGCGCTTGGCCGAATCCGATTCCGGCTGGCGATCCACAAGCTGTTCGAAAATTTCCTTGGCGCGCGGATAGTTTTTCGCGGCGACGAGAGCGTCACCAAGCTGAGCCAGCGCATCCGGAAGCCGGAATGAATCGCTCATGCGACCGTAGGTGTCCACGAGCCATTCGCGCGGTTCAAGACGGCCGGGCATTCTCGCGGCGAGAGTGTTCAGAAGCTGAGAGATGACGTCGTGCTCGCCGGCATCGATCATGGGAATGCGGAGCTTGGAGATGAGCTTCATCGCACGGTCGGCCTGGCCAGATTCGAGTTCGGCTTCGGCAACCTTTTGAACGAGGGTGAAATTTTTTTCGTCGGCCTCGAAGACTTTCAGGGCAAGCGAAGTGGCATCCTCCCACTCGTCCGCTTTGATGTAGAGATCGAGGAGAAATTCGGCTTGTTCGCCGCCTTTTTCCAGACCGGGCAGCTCTTTGAGAACTTCAGCGGCCTTCTGGAGATTGCCTTGCGCGGAGTAGGAGCGAGCCTTAACGGTGATCGCAGCGAAATTTGCAGGATCGAGTTTGAGCGCCTTGTCCGCGAGTTTTTCACATTCCGCGTGATCGGCGCGGGCGAGCGCGCGCTGGGCTGCCGAAACGTACGCTTCGATGGCTTCCGTGTTCTGGCCCATCGCCTGGTAAAGATCGGCGAGGCGAATTTGAATACGGATGTTGTCGGGTTCTGCGAGCAGCAATTTTTTGAGAAGAGAGACCGCTTCCGGCTGGCGATTGTTCTTGAGATGGATTTCCGCGAGCTGCAAGAAGAGCGGGCGCGCTTCGCTCATCACGCCTTGCTGAACGTAAAGATCGGCGAGGCGTTCGAGGGGGCGAATTTCCTCTGGGGCGAGCTTGGCGATGCGCTTGTAAACGGCGATGGCCTTGGTGAGAAAACCGTCGCCGACAAAAATCTGGGCGAGGCGCTCGAAATAATCTATGGCTTGAAATGTTTCGCCCTGGCGAATGTAGAGTTCGCCGATGGTCATCAAGGTGACCTGATCCTTGGGCTCGTACTTGAGGATCTGCTGATATTCGGCGATGGCCTGCGCAACCTTGCCCTGATTGAGAAGCTTCTGCGCAGATTCGACGAATTTACTCTTGTTATAGGCCATGCTTACGTTTCGAAGCGAAGTCGCAACGACTTCCTCCGAGACTTTCTCCTAGGTCTCAGCGCGGCTAGGCGAAACTGCAAAAACACAAGGCGACCTGAACGCGGCCATCCGGCGCGCGGGCCGATCAAGGCCGACACATCATTTACGCTACAGGCGGGGCGAGGGTGAGTCAACGAAGGTGCAAAGGTTTGTGAACATGAAGTTATCCCCGTGGCGAATAGGAACTTAAAGGCGAAAACGGGGCGAAGCGCTACATTAGCTGCAAGAGTGGCCCGGCGGGTGTGATGGCATCCCAGGAGAAAACTTGCGGAAAATTCGGGATTAGAGTTCGAGCGGGAGAGGCGTTTGCGTGGCGCCCGAGGCCCAGCAATTGGATTCGCGGACGGGAGCAAACGAGAATCGGTGAAGAGGTGTCGGGCCGAGGCGGCGAAGGGCTTCGAGATGCACGGGCGTGCCATAGCCTTTGTGTTGAGCGAGGCCGTAACCGGGGAATTCGGTGTCGAGCTGATTGAGGCGATCGTCGCGATGAGTTTTGGCGAGGATGGATGCGGCGGCGATGGAGACGCTGCGGGCGTCTCCCTTGATGAGGGACTTTTGCTCGATGAGTACGTCGAGCTGCATGGCGTCGATGAGCAGATAGTCGGGAATCACGGAGAGCTGTTGTAGGGCAGCGGTCATGGCCTGGCGGCTGGCTTGGTAAATATTCCAGGCGTCGATGCGGGAGGAATCGACTTCGGCAACGGCCCAGGCGATGGCATGTTCGCGAATGCGGGGAGCAAGTTCGGCGCGGCGATCGGGGTCGAGTTTCTTGGAGTCGTCGAGACCAACGATGCGGCGTTTCGGGTTGAGAATGACTGCGGCGGCAACGACTGGGCCGAAGAGCGCGCCGCGGCCGGCTTCGTCGATGCCGGCGATGCGCGTCCAGCCGAGCTTGCGCGCCGCTCGCTCAAAACGGGAAGAGCAGAGACGGGACATGTCGGCGAAATCTTAGCACGGAGAAGAAGGCGCAGTGAGAAGAGTGCGCGATTCATTGATGCCTCGCTGGATGAAGTAGCCAAAATCGAATGAAACAGACCATGACAAAAGAAAAACGCCCCGAATTGATCGGGGCGCCTTCACAGAAATAACGGAATGAAGCTTACGCTTTTGCTTCTGCGGCAGCGGGAGCTTCTTCGCGGGCGGCGCGCTTGATGCGGGCGGCCTTGCCCTTGAGGTCGCGGAGGTAATAGAGGCGTGCGCGGCGAACTTTGCCCTTGCCCGTGACTTCGAGCGAAGCAATCGAAGGCGAGTGGAGCGGAAAAATGCGCTCAACGCCGGTGCCGAAGCTGACGCGACGTACCGTGAAGGTGGCGCTGGAGGCGCGGCCCTTCTTGGAGATTACAACGCCTTCGAACGACTGAATGCGCTCCTTGACCTTTTCGCCTTCGCCTTCGAGGAGGCGGACATTGACGCGAACGGTGTCGCCCGGGCGGAACTCAGGCAAATCTTTGCGCAGTTGCGCTTCATGTAACTTCTGAATTACCGGATGCATGTTCTTTATTCCTTTTTTCAGCCCAGGGTTTATATTAACAAACCCTAGAACCCTGCAGACCCACTCAGGCGGGGCCAGCTCATCTAAGACAAACTGTGATTATAGCGAAAGATTGACGATTTTCCTAGTTAGGATTTCGCGGTTGTGGAGAAGCTTGTGTCTATGACTTCTGCCGCAAATCGTTCCATTTCTTCGAGTTGGGGGCTGAATTGGAAGAGGACGAGATCGACGCCAGCCTTTTCGAACTGGTGGATGCGTTCGGAGACTTGGTCGGCGGTGCCGACCAGGCCGGAGCGGAGGCCACGGTTGGAGACGGAGTAGTCTTCGAGGGAGACGCGCTGTTCGAGCTGGGTTCCGGCAAGCCATTGTTGGTAATTGGCGTAGCCTGCGGCGGATTGCTGGACATCCGTGATGCGGCGGACTTCGTCCTGGGCTTCCTTTTCGGTTTCGCGGACGATGGCATAACCGGCGACGCCAAATTTCAGCGGGACAGGATTGTGTTGCGCTCGACGCTGGCGAAGATCGGCGATTTTTTCTGCGACGCGCTCGGGTGGATCGCCGTGCATGAGATAGGCATCGCATTTTGCGGCGATGAGATCCTTTGCGGCGGGCGATTCGCCACCAGCGTAGAGAGTTGGGCGCGGCTTCGAAACGGGCTTGGGCTGAAGAACATTGTCTTCGACGCGGTAATACTTGCCTGAAAAAGAATAGTGATCCTGTTTCCAGACACCATCGATTACATCGAGCCATTCGCTGGTACGCGCGTAACGGTCGTCATGTTGTTCGAAGCCGACGCCGTATTTGTGCGCTTCGGAGGCCCACCAGGAAGAGACGACATTCAAAGTGAGGCGGCCGTTGCTGATGTGGTCGATGTTGGCGGCTTGTTTGGCGAGAAGAGCGGGCTGATGAAATGTGGGGCGAACGGCGACCATGAGTTCGATGCGTTCGGTGACGGCGGCGAGAGCGGCGGCGGTGGACCAGGCATCGAGCGACGGCGCTTCGACGCCTTTGATGTCGTTGAGGTTTAGTTCGGCGATGAGCGTGAGGTCGAAGCCGACCTGTTCGCTGCGTTGCGCGAGCCGCTTTACGTAGGCCCAGTTTGCTTCCATGTTTTCATTGGGGACGTTGCGCAGCCAGCCGCCGAACACGGGGAGCCAGTAGCCGAACCTCATCGAGCTGCTCCGGCTAGATGCGATGAGTCGGACTTTTGTTCGTTGGCATGTGCTTCTGCGATGAGGAAATCAGCGAGGCGGCCGTACGGATTGAAACCGATGACGCGTTCGGGATCGGCGACGAAATTGGAGAGCGCGTTGACGTCGTAATAGAGGAGGCGGCCGGTGGCATCGTCGATGACGTATTCGACGCCGCCGACTTCGACTCCAGCGAGGTGCATGATGCGTTCGACAG
>JAFDVY010000062.1 GCA_018268785.1 Acidobacteriota bacterium
AAGCTATACAACTTTCCGAGGCCCCCAATGTCCAAATCTGAGGGGTTCATTACACGTTTTGTCGCATTCTGCTGCCTCTTGAGCGCCCACTTTCGTAGTTAATGTACACCTGAGGGTCTTAATACGCAATGCACCCTCCAGGTTGGCCAACTTGGCTCGCGCGCCTTTTCCGCTCGATCGCTGTTCGCTGAAACTTACGCGAGTGAAGCACTCCAACCTCAAGTCGGGAACGGATAGATTGTCAGCGAGAGCGCGATCTTCGAGATTCCCTCCATCCTGAAGAAAACGATCAGGAGAAGCGCGATCGTCAAAAGTTCCTGCACCGGATCGCGCGGTAAATACCGGGGAGTTCCGGTCGCCCTACACGGGAGCGCCAACCGGGCTGAAGGTCTCACGAGCCGAGAGATTATCCAACGAGGGACATTCTAGTTGACTTGGAAGGGATCTGAGGCGTATATGGCATACGGCTGGCTAGCTGGGCGACCCAAACGGGAATTCCTGCTAAGAACTTTCAGTCGAATAGGGACAATCCCGGAGCGCGGCAGTCGAGGCAACGCCGGTGGTGCACCAATTTTGATTTCGCGTGGAGGCTTGTAATGGCAACGACGAACCCAACCGAAGTGCAGCGTGGTCCTGCGGCAACCATAAAGAAAGCCAGCGGCTGGTTTATCGCAATGGCCGTGGTATTTATAGTCCTTGGGCTTGTGGCGATTGTGGAGCCCGGAGTTGCGGGCCTGGCGGTAAGCATTCTGGTGGGCTGGCTGCTAATTTTTGGCGGAGTGGCACACCTCATCGCCGCGTTTAGCGGAGGTGGAGCGGGCCGCGTGATTTGGCAGGTGATCCTCGGAATAATCTACATCGTAGGTGGATATTATTTTCTGACCCATCCGCTTCTGGGGCTGGGGACGCTGACGCTGCTCTTGGCAGGGATTATTCTGGCGGAAGGGATACTTGAGTTCATCGCGTACTTCCAGACGCGCCGCGAAAGTGGTTCCGGGTGGCTGTTGGTAAACGGACTGATCACGCTCTTGCTGGGAGGGCTGATCTGGGCGCACTGGCCATCGAGTTCAGTGTGGGCGATAGGTACGATAGTGGGTGTGAACCTGCTGATCACAGGATTTTCTCGACTGATGCTTGGGATGGCGGCGCGAAAACTGGCGAGCTGAGTAGCGGGATAGGAAAAAGGTTGTTGCTCACCGGTCCAAGGAACTCCAGTCAATCTTGGACGATGCAGCTCGGGGTCAGTTTTGCTTTTCGGTTGCTGGATGTTCAAGGGTTTTTGCGATGCTATTCAATGCCTGTTCGAGCGAGGATCGTGTCTTGCCGACGGCGACTTTGCGGATGATACCGCCTTTCAGGCCGGTGAGGCCCGCCTGACGGGATGCTTTGATCGTGATCAAATAAAACCCAGGGTCGCCGGAGGCGTCATCGTTCGGAACACAGAACGAAAGATCCACGGCCGTCTGGAAGTAGTGACTTGCATAGAGTTGTTTGATCGCTAGTGCATAGATTTCCCGCTCGGCACTGTGGGCATGATAGAGGACCGCGTGATTGAGCCGGATGGTAGGCTTCAATCCGAAATTCACTTTTTCCCAGTAGAAGAAGTCGCGCGTCCCTTCCGGTTTGGAATGAGGGTAATCCAGCAGATATCGATTCAACTCTGGCAGATACTCCGGAAAGAACTCCACCTTGCTCAGGAGCGTGGCAAACCGCTGGCCCACCGGGAGCGGGTCCGGCTTGTCTCTGTAAGTACCAAGCGCACTGTCGCCCTGCTTGGCGTAAGCCTCTAAGACCTGGAGCACCCCCTGCTTCGCGCGGTGGTTGATCACCTCCGCGGCATCCGGCGAATTCCAATCGATTGAATTCCGCACGGTCTCCATGGACGATTCCGGCAACTGCAAGTCGCATTTGCCAGGTTTGCACTTTCGAAGATCTTTGATGTCTTCATCGTCGAGGGAAAAGCCTTCGAGATCGCTGAGCTGTGGAGGCTCGCTGAATTTTCCAGCACCAAGATAAGCGGGCAATTTTTTTAGCCTGTGGATATCACTCATGAACTCGAGGTATGCACTCGGTTGCGCGTGGATGTAAACCGCGCCAAAGACAAAAATGTCCGACCGCTCGGAGGACGAGAGAATCTTGGCGACCGCTTTGCCTGACTGGATGTCTCTGATCTGGCTCGCCGAAAGCTGCATGCGCGTACGCAGGAACTCCTCGGGACCGGGAGGCTGTTGGGTCTGGCCAAGAGCTGAGGCTCCTAAGAAAAGCAGCAGCGAACTAAGAAGGATCTTCATTGGGATTCCATTAGGAAACTCCGGGTGTCCCGAAGCATACTCGACCATGAAATCTATGTCTCCTGAAATCGGGCCCCGGTAAGAGAGGATCACGGAGAGGACCAAGTTAGCGGATCAGCATGACTGAGAAATTCGAGGAAGACCAAAACACCAGCGTGGCGCCGCTGCGGCCACTCGCCGACCAGGCCTTTTCCCGCGCCGCCGGTGCGCGGCTGATCTCCGGCAACCAGGTCCGTCTTCTCCGGGACGCGCGAGAAAACTATCCGGCATGGCTCGAAGCCATTCGCAGCGCGAAACACCACGTTCACTTTGAAAGCTACATCATTCACGAGGACGACGCGGGACGCGAATTCGCCGACGCTCTGCTCGCGAAGGCGCAAGAAGGTGTGCCCGTCCGGCTGATCTATGACTGGATGGGCGGATTTGGCAAAACGTCGCGGCGATTCTGGAATCGTCTTCGCGCCGGAGGCGTCGAAGTGCGCTGCTACAACCCTCCGCGGCTGGACAGCCCGTTCGGCTGGATCTCGCGCGATCATCGCAAGATGATTGCCGTGGACGGCGAAGTTGCTTTCATCGCGGGTCTCTGCGTCGGATCCATGTGGGTCGGGAATCCAGCCAAGAAGCTGGAACCCTGGAGAGACACAGGTGTCGAAGTCCGGGGGCCCGCGGTCGTCGAAGCCGAGCGGGCCTTTTCCCAAATTTGGGCGATGTTGGGTGATGCCGTCCCCGAAAACGAATGGGTCGACAATAGCGCCCAGGCTGCCGCCGGAGACATAAACATGCGCGTGGTCGCAACTGTGCCAGCGACAGTGGGCATGATTCGTCTTGACGAACTCGTTGCAGCACTTGCGCGGAAGCGACTGTGGCTCACGGACGCCTACTACGCCGGGACCACTTCCTTTGTTCAAGCGTTGAAAGCTGCGGCGCGAGATGGAGTGGATGTTAGGCTGCTCGTTCCGAACGCCACGGACATACCGATTGTTCGCTTCTTTTCGAGAGCCGGCTATCGGCCACTTCTCGAGGCCGGGGTCCGCGTATTCGAATGGAACGGCACGATGCTTCACGCCAAGACCGCCGTCACTGATGGAAGATGGGCGCGAGTTGGATCGACGAACTTGAATATCGCGAGCTGGTTCGGCAACTGCGAGCTCGACGCGATGGTGGAAGACGAATCATTTGCCCGCGAGATGGAAGAGATGTATTTGCAGGACCTGAACAACGCAACTGAAATTGTCCTGGATAGGAAGCATCGGGTTCGCGCGCCGGGCGAACCGTCCCATCCCATTCACGCTACGACAAGCGGGGGCGGGAGCGTGGGACGCGCGGCCGCCGGAGCGATTCGCATCGGGAATACCGTAGGCGCCGCTTTCACAAACCGCAGGGTTCTCGAGCCTGTGGAAGCGCGCATTATGGTGACGGTCAGCCTTCTGGTGATTGCACTGGCCGCACTCTTTATTTTTCACCCGGCGGTTCTTGCCAGGCCTGCGTCCGTCATCCTTGCCTGGGTGGGTGTCGCACTACTACTTAAGGCGTATCGCGTTCACCGAAAGGGCCGTCGCGAAAGAGCAAAGTCCGAGCAGACTTGACCACGGAAAAGCAGCATTGCAACGCATGCTTCCGCTACCGGGTTCGCAGCGAGTCATGATGCAACGCTATATCTAGCCGACTCATCAAATGGATAGCGCCAAACGGCGTCAAGACCATGTCTTACTCAAGCACAGCCCTCGCTACTACAGATTCCGCTCCTGCGGTTCCGCCGCGTACGGCGGAGACTCCGGCGTTTTCGATGGCCTCGCTGAATCTCGCAAAACAAAGCAACCCAGAGAAGATTGTGAATGCGATTCGAACTTCGCCGGGCCTGCGCGATGCGGACCTTTATCTTTTCCAGGAAGTCAGAAACACTGGCGGTAAAGTCAGCGTCGCGGAACAAGCAGCGCATAAGTTGGGGCACCACGTTTCGTTCGCGCCAGCGGCTGACGGCGTTCACGATCAGGGGCTTGCGATTATGAGCCGCTATCCCATTATGCACACGGACACTTTGCCCCTCAAATCGTGCGATCTACGTTTTCGCAGCCGCAGACGCTTTGCCCTCGCAGCGTCTGTGCGAACACCCTCGGGCGACTTGCGCGTCTGGAACGTGCATCTCGACACGCGCATCAATCCGAAAGAGCGTCTCGAACAACTGCAGCCGGTCATTGATGATGCCGCGCGCCGCAGCGGGCCGCGACTGATCGCTGGCGACCTCAATACCAACGGAATGTACTGGCTCGGAAACGTTCTCCCGGTACCTTGCGGGCCGGCACACAGCATTGCGATTCGTGGGGCGATGAAGGAGCATGGTTTCGATACACCGTTCCCAGACGGACTCAATACCTTTCCCCGGCTTCGTCGGCATTTAGATTGGATTTTCTTGAACCAACTGGTGCCGCTGGAGACGGAGACGGTTCCTGTTGCATTCTCCGACCACAACGCCATTCTAGTCCGCTGCCAGCCGACCGAAGAGCTGCTGGCGCAATAAGAGAGTCTCGGCTGCCTCTTAAGCAGGGCCTTAGTCAGATAACGCGTACATAGCGCCACTACGGACCGGAACGCGTCCGTCGCACATTTCTTCCGCCGCGTCTTGCCCCATTTGCGCGGAATTCCGGTTCCGATGGAACCATCACCAAAAGTCTCGATGGACTTGAAGCGGATGCTTTTTACAGTACCGTCGTATTGGTTGAACCCGCGCGCACCCAAACCTTGGGTAACAATCTCCATTTCTGCGACAAAGTTGTGCACGGTGCCAAAGTTGACGAAGCCGATACCGCTGAGTGCCCTCCTTGATTGTCAGTGTCGAGGGGCGGACAAAACGCCTCACATAACTCCAATCTGCTTAAGCAATCCTACCAAGTCATAAAAGAGTTTCTCTTCGACGATCTCGCCATTCTTCCAGTGAGCGACGGTGCAGAACTCGATATGAAACTTCTTGTTGGTCGGCGCAATCACCTTGCCGTCGGAACCCTTCATAGGTCCGCGCATCGTGCCTGTAAAATCTGCAACCGTGCACGTCCAGTCTCCCTGAGCAATCTCCACTTTATAAGGATGATTGATCAGATGATTGTCGGGGAAGGTTTTGAAAAACTCAATGGACTCCGCTTTGTGATTGTCGCGTCCTTTTGTTGGATCACCCTGACCCGGCCAAAATACCGCGGTGTCCCTGGAATGCCGCTTCTCAAACGTCTCCCAGTCCTGTGCGTTCCACGAATCGTCGAGTGTCCGCATGAGTTCAAGATTGTTTTGTGCCATCTGATCCTCCCCCCAAAATAGGCGCCTAACACATCGTCCGTCTTCCAGGTTCATTCCGCGACTTGGCGCCTCTCGTCACGCAAACCACTAAAGCATATACGATTGCGAAATCCAATCGTCTTGAAGTGCCGTCCTCGATCCTCTTTCGCTGCTTGCCCGCCAAGGGAGGGATACACTCGAAACACAAGGGAGCTATTGCCTGTGATATGAGTGGCGTTGAGGTTTCTCCTCTAAATCGCTAGCGACCGCTGCGCAACAAACCGTTTCACAACCTGCTCATTGCAGATTTCACGATGCTGGATCTTTCCTGCAGAGCGTCGGTGCCGCTTGGTCGGCCGCCAGCCGATCAATGCAATCTTCATGGTGACGTTCCTATTTGGCGTGGTGCTGGAGCCGCCGCGTCCAGTCCACCAGATTGCGCAATAGTTGCCGGATCAAGTCCATGGTCGTTTCGTCGGTTAGATTGCCCGCGGAATCGAATCTCTGCGAGGCGTTTCCGATCATGACTTCCGGTTGATTCAAAGGGAACATATTCAGAAATACGAAGATTTGGCGCAAGTGATACTGAGCCCGGGCGGTCCCGATCACGCCCACGGAAGCACCCATGATGGCAGACGGTTTACCAGACCAGGCACTATCTCCGTACGGTCTCGCCGCCCAATCAATCGCATTCTTCAATACGCCAGGAATCGAATAGTTGTATTCCGGCGTCACCATCAGGATCGCATCCGCTTCTCGAATTCGTTTCTTGAGCTCGACGATCTTGGCCGGTGGCTTTGACTCCTCGTCCTGATTGAATCCGGGGATGTCATCCAGTTCAAAAACTTCAATCGTCGCGTCCTCAGGAACAAGTTGCGTTGCTGCACGCAGCGCTGCCCGATTGTAGGACGCTTTCCGCAGACTTCCCGCAATGCCAAGAATTCGAATGGGTTTGCTCATGGGAACCTCACGAGAGCACTATTGGGATGGAGCGCGGCAAACAGAACGCGACAAGGCGGCTATCATACCACTCGACACCAAAAAAATTGAGATCAGCGCCTTGTAGAGGAGTTTTTTACTTGACGCAACCAACTTTTCCCGAAGCTCTTGAGGGGCGTATCATGAGAGCGGACCACTAGCGGAGTTTTGCTTTCGCGGGTGTCCTGCGGACGCCAGTCCGATGGACGGCGAGTGCAGCGCCGCGGGAAGGTACATCTGATGGCCGAAATATTCCCTGCCGTTTTCTTTGGACATGGCAACCCAATGAACGCTCTGCTCGATAACACCTATACGCAGGCTTGGCAGCGCATCGGGCAAGAAATGAGAAAACCAAAAGCCATCCTCTCCATTTCTGCTCACTGGTTTGTTCCGGAAACTGGCGTAACAATCTCCACTTCACCCAGGACCATTCACGATTTCGGCGGATTTCCGGAGCAGCTCTTTCAGGTGCAGTATCCGGCTCCTGGCGATCCCGCGCTGGCGCGGCGCGTGCAAAAGCTCCTTGCACCGCTCGAAGTGAATCTCGATCAAACGTGGGGCCTGGATCATGGCACATGGTCCGTGCTCCGCCACGTTTATCCGAAAGCTGACGTTCCCATCGTTCAGCTCAGTATTGATGAAACGAAATCGCCTCTCTTTCATTTTGAAATAGGCCGTAAGCTGGCGCCACTGCGGGAAGAAGGAGTTCTAATCATTGGAAGCGGAAACCTGGTTCACAATCTCCACGCTTACGCGTGGGGCCGGCACGCGCAGGATCCCTACGACTGGGCTGTGCGATTCGAACAGGAAGCGAAACAGATGATGCTCGCCGGCGAATACAAACCACTTATCGATTACGAGAGTCTCGGCCCGACAGCACTACTTTCGATCCCGACTCCCGACCATTACTTGCCGATGCTCTATGTACTCGCCACCCGGCAATCCTCTGAATCGATCTCGTTCCCGGTGGAAGGCGTGGATGGCGGATCGATCTCCATGCTCGCAGTCCAGGTCGGTGCACCTGCAGCCTCGGTCTCCAAAACGCGGCGGGAACCAGCCAAACGCACGTGACGACATGGCAGCGGATCTCGACAGGAACAAAGAGAACGTGGTCGCGTTTTATGATTTGATGTTCAACCAGTGCAAGCCGGCCGAAGCGCTGGAACGCTATGCCGGCGAAGTGTATATCCAACACAACCCAGGCGTAGCAGACGGCAAGTCGGCCTTCGTCGACTACTTCACAAGAATGGCCGCCGAATACCCCGGAAAACAGGTTGCGTTTAAGCGCGTCATCGCCGAGGGGAATTTCGTGGTACTGCATTGCTTCCAGCATTGGCCGGGAGACCATGACTGGGCGGGCATGGACATTTTCCGGCTCGACGACCAGGGAAGGATTGTCGAGCATTGGGACGTCTTACAGGTTGTGCCTGAAAGGCCGGCAAACAAGAACACGATGTTTTGAGTGCAGAAAGCGCCGGTTCAATTGCGCCGTAGACGAAGATCAATCAATCCGGCTGTCGAGCAACCGGAAGCTTCCAGCCGCGCTTGATCGCCATCATCCGCAAACCGAAACACAGAATCATGGCAATGGATGCCGTGACAGCGTTCGCCAACTGCAGAGCGTTGCCAATCACCACGACGAGTGCTCCGGCCAATGCGGCGACAGCGTAGAGTTCGGCGGTAAATACCACGGGAATTTCTGACAACAGCATATCTCGCACCATTCCGCCACCGATTCCAGTGAGGATCCCGAGCATCACCGCTGCGAACGGCTGCAGGTGAAAAGTCAGCGCCTTGCCTGCACCGACGACGGCGAAGAGCGCTAACCCAGCGGCATCGAACAACTGCACGGGGCTGCGCAGCCGGTCCATCAGCGGAGACCAAAAGAATGTGACCAAGCCCGCAAGCAGGGACACAGCCATGTATCGCCAGTCGTAGAGCGCGGCTGGTGGCACCGCTCCAATTAACACATCGCGCGCGATCCCGCCCGAGGTGGCTGCTGCAAAAGACAAGACCAGAACTCCAAAAATGTCCAGTTTGTGCTTTACGCCCGCTGTCGCTCCGCTTATGGCAAAGGCAAACGTGCCCACAAGGTCCAGAACCTTGAGGAAATCTGAAACGAAGATGCGCTCATTTCCTAGCATGAACTTCCTGAAAAAGCTGTTTGATTATAACGTGCAAAGCTAGAGAGTGGAGCGGTGGTTTGCCTAAAGGCTGCGCTTATTTGGGCTCCCAAGTCGGGTGGCCGGTGAACAGACCATTCTTGAAGCCCATTTCGTAGACGATGAGAAGACCGAAAACAAGGGAGACGACTCCGCTGGCTATGCCGAGGAAGCGGTTCATACGGACGAAGCGATTTTCCGAGAGAGCGAACGGAACGGAGATGGCCGCTGTGATCAGCATCATGCCCGCGACTGTGCCGAGGCCAAAAACGAGCAAATAGAACATGGCCCATGCGGGAACGCGGATTGTGGTGAGGACCAGCAGTGCGACGGCGGCGGAGCCAGCGAGGCCGTGAACGACGCCAACGGCGAGCGGACGCATCGACTGGTAGAGGCCGAGCTTGCCGAAGTTTCGATCCATCCAACTGAGAGAAGCTGCGGATTCTTCGTTCTCGGGATTTTGTGCGTCATGTGTGTGAGAGAAAGTGCCATGCGCGTGAGTGTGCCGTGCTGAGCCCCCTGCAAAATTTTCAGAAATCCATCGCATCATTCCGCTCAGATTCAGCACGCCCAGCAGAATGAGCATGAGGCCAACGGAAAGCTCCATCGTGAGGCCAAGCCGCGGCGGAATGACAATGCCAAACAAAATGATGAGCGAACCGACGATGAAAATCGTAAGGGTGTGGCCGAGTCCCCAGAGGACGCCGATGAGCGCGGCGCTGCCGATTTTGCGTTCGCGGCTGACGATGGTGGTAACGGCGATGACGTGATCGGCGTCAGTGGCGTGACGCATGCCTAGAAAGAAGCCGAGAGCGAGAATCGATAGCAGTGGAATCATGGGAACTTCCACATTCTAAACCAAATGAAGCAAATTGCCGCCCCTGCCGAATTTGAATCTTTTCCAGGGGTCAAGCATCCAATTTGTGCAGCGAGGCGTATTCTTAATAAAGGAAGCTGCGGCTGGCGGAACCCAGTCCCTGGAAAGGTGAACGCATGTTGTTGCAGAAAAAGCCAGACCTGACGTTTGCGGACGTGACGCCGAAAGCAGTGTACACGAACCGGCGGAAATTCCTGCGGGACATCGGAATTGCCGGGGCCGCGGCCGCGCTCGCAGGCGAGAGAATTTTGTCGATTGCCTCCCCAAATCTGACCGCCTATGCCACATCGAAACTGAATTTTGTGAAGGGCCCGTACAACACGGACGAGAAAGTCAGCTCGATCGGCGATGTGACGCATTACAACAATTTCTATGAGTTCGGCACGGAGAAAGGGGATCCCGCGAAGAATTCGCAGAAATTCAGAACGTCTCCGTGGACGGTTTCGGTGGAAGGGGAAGTGAAAGCGCCGCGAAAGTTTTCCCTGGATGAGCTTTTGAAAGTTGCTCCGCTGGAAGAACGCATTTACCGGCACCGCTGCGTCGAACGGTGGTCAATTGTCGTTCCATGGATTGGCTATTCGCTGAGCGCGATTTTGAAGCAATTCGAACCGACCCCCAAAGCCAAGTACATTGCGTTCCAAAGTTTTTATGACCGCGACCAGATGCCGGAATCGAAGTATACGGGGCTGGAGTATCCCTACGTGGAAGGGTTGCGAATGGACGAGGCCATGCATCCGCTGACCTTGCTTTGCGTGGGTATGTACGGAGAGACGCTGCCAAATCAGGATGGCGCGCCCGTGCGGATCGTGGTGCCGTGGAAATACGGCTATAAGAGCATCAAATCCATCGTAAAAATAAAATTTCAGGAACACGAGCCGGTGACCACCTGGAATCAGATCGCTTCGAATGAATATGGTTTCTATTCCAATGTGAATCCGAACGTGGATCATCCGCGCTGGAGCCAGGCGACAGAACACAGGCTGGGAGAATTCTTCACGCGCAAGACGCTTCTGTTCAATGGCTACGGCGATCTGGTTTCTTCGATGTACAACGGCATGGACCTGAAGAAATATCACTAAGGCGCGCGAATCGTGAGAAAAATCCTGACCAGCAAATGGACTAAAGTATTTGTGTTTCTGATTTGCGCGATTCCATTTGCACAACTGTGCATTAAATTGTTTCGGAGCGATTTGGGGCCGAATCCCGTTGAGACGTTGCAGCATACAACCGGCGATTGGACGCTGAATTTCCTGGTGTTTACCCTGGCGATTACGCCGCTGCGGAAGATTCTCAAAGTGCCGGAGCTGATTCGCTTCCGGCGCATGCTCGGCCTGTTTGCGTTTTTCTATGTGACGCTGCATTTTCTGACCTACCTCGGACCCGACCAGGGTTTCAATCTCTCTGGAATGTGGGACGACATCGCAAAGCGAAAATTCGTTACCGTCGGGTTCACCGCCCTGGTGCTGATGATTCCGCTGGCGGCGACTTCGACGGCGGGCATGATCCGGCGATTGGGCGGAAAGCGCTGGCAGGCGTTGCACCGCTTGATTTATGTGAGTGCAATCCTGGGCGTGATCCATTACTACTGGCTGGTGAAGTCCGATGTACGAAAGCCGCTGTTCTATGCGTTTTGGGTGGCGATCCTTCTGCTATGGCGAGTCTGGGATGCGTATTTTCGGGGGAAAGGGAGCGCTCCTGCGCCGGCCAGGCCGGGGATTTCCGTCGCGAACTGAAAGTTACACAAGAACTAGTGTGTTAAGGAATTCGGGGAGGAACCATCGAGTTCGATGCCCCAGAAATGAGGGGCGGGCGTAAGAAACTCGACGCCTACCCGCTGCCCGCGGTCGCTGGGCTCGCCCAGGAAAACAACGCGACATTCGAGCTCTTCCTGCGTGGCGGGGTTCTCCAAAACCAGCATTTCCCCGTCTTTTATTTCGTGTTTCAGCAACAGAAGACCGCCATGCGAATTGACGACAACAGTTTCGCAGGCTTCGCGAAATTTCTTGCCGTTGTGATCTTTTCCGGACGCCTTCACCGGCATGCGGCGAAAGACGCGGGTGCTGCGGCGCGGGGAAGTGAACGTGGTTTCGACCATGGATCCATCTTCAAATTGGCCGCTGGTTCCGTCAATTAGGGGTCAAATTGGATGTATCGGACTCCTAACTGGCGAAGGGTACGGGCGGCCGGCCCTGCCGCGGTGACACTTTTCGTTACGCGAAACTGGAAGAAAAAAGTCGGCTTAGAGGATCTTGTTGCCTTGTGCGGGCCTTGCCGAGGATTTATGATGAAAGAAGTAGCGGCGAACCTCTCGCTCTCACCGCATTTTTCTCTTCGCCGCAACTTTCGAACGACAAACTACGTATTAGAATTCGGAAAGGATCCGACTGTCCCCTTTTATGAACCTTGCTGAATTTATCGACGCCCGCCGGGAAAAGCACCTGACCGAATTGAAAGAGTTTTTGCGAATCCCGAGTGTGAGCGCAAAAAGCGAACACAAGCCGGACGTGGAGCGCGCCGCAAAATGGGTCGCGGACAATTTGCGCGCTGCGGGGTTCAAGTCCGCGGAGATTATTCCGACGGCGATGCATCCGCTGGTTTACGCAGAGTCGCTCGAAGCGCCTGGCAAGCCCACGATTCTTTTTTACGGCCACTACGATGTCCAGCCCGCCGAGCCGCTGGATCTGTGGACGTCGCCCGCGTTCGAACCGGAAGCGCGCAACGGAAACTTGTATGGGCGGGGAACGGCGGACGACAAGGGCCAGGTGCATATTCACCTGAAGGCGCTGCAAGCGCTGCATGAGTCGAACGGAAAATTTGGAATCAACATCAAAGTGTTGATTGAGGGCGAAGAAGAAGTTGGCAGCGTGAGCCTTTGGGATTTCGTGCAGAAGAACAAAGAGAAGCTGAAGGCGGACGCGCTTGTGGTTTCGGATACGTCGATGCTGGGCAAAGGCGTGCCTTCGATCACGTACGGATTACGCGGGCTGAATTACTATCAAATTGAGCTGACTGGGCCGGAGCGGGATTTACATTCGGGAGTTTACGGCGGAGCGGTGCCGAATCCGCTGACGGTCCTGGCGGAGCTGTTTGCGAAGCTGCACGACAACAATTTTCACATCACGGTGCCGGGCTTTTACGAAAAGGTAGCGAAGCTTTCGAAGGCGGAGCGCAAGGCGCTGAACGCGCTGCCCTGGAACAAGAAAGCATTTCAGACGGCGGTGGGCGCGCCGGGCTATTGCGGCGAAAAAGGATTTTCGATTGTTGAACAACTCTGGACGCGGCCCACGCTGGAACTAAACGGAATTTGGGGCGGGTACATTGGCGAAGGCGCAAAGACGGTGATTCCATCGAAGGCGTACGCTAAGTTTTCCACGCGTCTGGTGCCGAATCAGGATCCAAGGAAAATTGCAGTGCAAGTGGAGAAGCACATTCGCAAACTGCTGCCGAAAACGGTGAAATGCAAATTTGAAGTGTTGAGCACGGGCAAACCCTGGGCCGCGCCGTTCCAGGCGCCGATATTCAAGAAGGCGCAGACGGCGCTGGAAAAAGGATTTGGCAAAAAGGCTGTTTTTATTCGGGAAGGCGGATCGATCCCGTTTGTCACGCAGATGTATGACACATTCAAAGTGCCTTGTGTGCTGATCGGTTTCGGCTTACCGGATGAAAACGCGCACGCGCCGGACGAACATATTTACCTGGAAAATTATTTCAGCGGCATCAAAGCCATTGCGCACTTCTACGCGGACTTGGCGATCCTTTAATTTCTTTCCAGGCGAAAGAGAAAGCAGCCTGCTTCCGTGCTGCGGACGTGCACATATTCCACAGCCGGATTTGCGAACATCCCTTCGGCGATTTTTTCTTCCTGCGAGTCCGTAACGCGAACTTCCGCGACTAGCTTCCGGTCTGCCGCAAAAGCTTCGAGTGTAAGCAACCTGCCACGATAGCCTTCCGGGATCCCGCCTTTTCCGCTGAAGCGCGCGCACGGTTCCGCATGAATGTAGACGGGCCCTGGCGACGGTGGAACATCGAGTCCGTAAAACGCGTCCATGGTGAAGAGCAATAGATCTTCTTCGTGAAGCCTGATGATTTCGAGGCAATGACGGCACGGCGCGCGTCCTGCTGCAACTTCGCGGTGCGCGGGAAAGCCGTACTTCGGCGATTTCCTGGTGGAACGAACGGATTCCGCCATTTCCGTGGGAATGGCGACCGCAAGAAACGAACTCATAAATTACCTCGCAATTTGTGTAGCGTACGGGGCGATAGTGCCAAAGAGGCGCAAATCGATCTATCCGGGGAAGTGCGCCAAACTTTTGCTTTAGAGTGTGGAAAGTTCTGTTCGGCGGCCTTGAGCGTAGGTCTGCAAGGCGGCGTTGGCGCTGGTGATGACGCCAAGAGCATCAGCTACTGCGGCAAGATCTTTGCCGCGAAGGACAATGTACATTTCGTTTTCGCCAAGGCCCGTATAAACACGATTGCCCATGCAGCCTAGACTGAGAATCGCGCCGTGCGCGAGCGAAGCGGGAAGAGCCATGCAGGTTGGGCGTCCGAATACGGGAGCGCCACTGGAAACGCCGGCGCGAGACGCAGCCTCGTTCAGTAGCATTGCCGGGGCAGGCTTGCAGGCGAACAGAACGACATCAGGGGCGAGGGGAGCGTCACCGAGCGGCGAATAAACAATCGCTTTCGGCGTCGTCGCAAGCCGGGGAATCTGCGGGATTTCTTCGGGTTTGACGTAGCCGAGATCAAACATCATTTTGAGCGTTTGTTCTGTTTCCTTTTCGCGCTCTGCGGATAGCGGAATGTTGTGCGTGTAAGCACCGACCGCGCAATTGAAGTGATTTTCCGGTGCGGTGTAAAAAGTTTTGCCTGATGCCGCCAAGCGCCAGAAGCTGCATCCGGAAGGCTCGCTGCCTTCGAAACGAGGAACACCGGCGGGAGGGGCATCGAGGAACGCAACGGCGACGGCACGGCGTTCAGATTTTACTGCGGCGGCGATTTTCTGTTCCAAATCGTTCCAGAATGAGGGCATGCAGGGCGTCTCCAGGCATAAAAAGGAAAATTCGAGAATAGCACACAGGCCAGAAACCGCGTTTTTGGCTGGAAAATCCACAGTCTCCGAAAAAAATCTTCATTTTTCCCTTATTTTTCGCGCGTTTTAACTTGCGTTCCTTAATTGAGTTGGCTATATTGCCGAACGGCCTGGAATCTTCGCTATAAAAATGGGGTAGTCGAAGAGATTTGAGGCTGGTCCCGGCTGCGCCGGGATGGAAAGAAAATTCAGGAGGATAGGCAAAATAGATGGCAGCTAAGCCACTGAGCAAGACAAAGATTGTTTCGCACATTGCGGAGAAAGTCGGCACTCCGAAGAAAACCGCGGCTCTTTTCTTTGAAGAGCTCCACAAGCTCGCGGTGAAGGAAGCCAAGGGCAGCGCCGGCAAGTTCGTGATTCCCGGCATCGGCCGCGTTGTGAAGGCGCACCGCAAGGCGCGCATGGGCCGCAATCCGCAGACTGGCGAAGCGATCAAGATCAAGGCCAAGACTGTGGTTCGCCTGCGTCCAGCCAAGGCGTTGAAGGATGCGATCCTGAAGTAGCTTTTTTCTGGAGATTAGAGGCCCCCGTTGCCGGATTCTTCCGGTATACGGGGGTTTTTCTCTTTTTTTGCGAAAAAACTCCTTTGTTGTTACTCGCCTCAACAGAAATTGGACTGCAAATGGAAAGGGCCGCTCCGAAAAAGCGGCCCCCAAGCAATTCCCTTGAAATGGTGCGGGTTACAGGGTCTTCACGTAAGCGATCACGTCCTTGATCTGCGCATCTTCCAGAACGTCCTTGAATGGCGGCATCAGGTTGTCGCCGTGCTCGATCCAAGCCTTCAAATTTTCGTCGGTCACCTTGTTGTTGTTCACGCTGAACGTTCCGCGCTTATTCAACCCCTTTAGTCCCGGACCGATCTTCTTTGCATCACTGGTGTCAAAGTGGCAGATGCCGCATTTCTGCGAAAAAATTTCCTTTCCGTGTGCCACGGCGGCGGGATCCGCTTTGGTCGCGGCTCCTTTTTTCGGTCCCGAGGATTTTGTCTGTCCGTTTTGTGCGTAAAGCGCGCCGGCACACGCCAGCGCGGCCATTCCCAAGAGCGCGAAAGAGCGTTTCACAGGTTTCTCCAGAAAGGATTAGATGAATCCAACGCTATTTTCCCTGTTTATCGCCGAAATTGCCAGTTTTTGTCCCGTCAAAAAGTACAGGTTCCTAAAAAGCACGAATGGGACTTCCGTACCGTTTGCCACTTGCGCGGGTGATGATAAAAGTGGTGCATGAATCAGGAGACCTATACCCAGGCTTGGGAAGTATTGCAGGACGCATATCAGGCGCAGATGGAAGGCGATTACGATCGCGCCGTGGAGCTCTATCAATCTTCCCTGGATTTGCACCCGACTGCGGAAGCGCACACCTTTTTGGGCTGGACCTATCATTTCCAAGGCCGGCTAAACGAAGCCATTTGCGAATGTAAGCTCGCGATTGAACTGGATCCTGACTTTGGCAATCCCTACAACGACATCGGCGCTTATTTGATAGAGATGGGCCAGTTTGACGAAGCGATTCCGTGGTTGGAGCAGGCCACTGACGCCAAGCGCTACGAGCCGCGCCACTTTCCTTACTACAATCTGGGCCGCGCCTATCTCGCAAAAGAGATGTATACGGAAGCGATCAAGAGTTTCAAACAATCGCTGGACATCGAGCCGCGCTATGCGCTGGCCCGCCAGGCGCTGGATTCGCTGCGCCGCATGGTGAACTAAGCCGCCGAAGGGCGGCCAGGCTTGACGATTCTGTCGTAAATCCACAAAAGCAAGGTAGTCACAACTCCCACGCCGACAATCACGAACCATGTCCGTTCGGGGCGGTGCATCACCTCGCCGAAGTAATGCAAAACTTTGCCGCCAAACCAGCCGCCGACCAGAGAACCAATTCCGAGCGGAACAAATGCAAATCCCATGTACGTGCCTTGTTGTCCTTCGGGAGCTAGCCTCGACACATATTCGTAGTAGCGCGGCTGGTGAATGATCTCTCCAATTGCGAGCACGGCGATCGTTGCCACTGCTCCCCACATTGAGGGGTGAATCGCCAGAATCACCCACGAAATTCCCGTTATGAACGTGCCCAGAATGATGGATGTGAATGCGGGCAGTTTCTTTGTCAGTTGATTCAACGCAATCGTACAAGTGATAACGATCAGACTATCTGTCATCAAAATGCGTTCAACATCAATGTCCTTCCCAACGAACTGGTGCAGATACACCGGCATCACGATCCACTGTTGCCAGAAAACAATCCAATAGCCGCTGAAAATCAAAAGAAAGGTCATGAACTTCGGATTGCCGAGCACTGTCAAGAAATTTCGAAGAACCTGGCCGACCGTAGGTACTGGCGCGTCGTCAATGCGCTTCGGCTCTCGGAAAAAAGTGAGCACAAAGAAAAACATCGCGAAGACTGTGGCGGATGCGATCAAGAAGATCTTCCCCGCTCCCCAATACCGCCGGGCAAGGGAAGCCACAAAAGGACCCAAAAAGCCGCCTATGTTCACCATCGTGTAGTAAATCGAGTATCCCAGCGAGCGCACGTTTTCGCGCGAAGCTCTGGCCGTCGTGCCCACGACGCATGGCTTCACAAGGGAAATCCCCAGAGCAGGAAGAAGGAGAATGATTGTTACAAAGAGCCAGAGCGGCATCGCGCCGCGAACCGGTGCGATCCATGGCGCTTGAATCGAACCAAGCAAGAAGTACGCTATGGTAAGAATCAGAAAAGCGGATGACAAAGCTTTGCGGAAACCCAACTTGTCCGCGACCGCACCGCCGAAAGCCGCCAGGAACCACACGGCAAACCCCGAAATCCCCGTCAACGTGCCGGTTTGCTCTGTGGGAAAACTCAGCGTCTCGCGCAGGTAATTCGCCAGCGAAGCGAATGCGCCGTAGTACGCAAGCCGCTCAAAAATTTCGCTGATGTTCGCAATCCAGAACGGCCGCTCAAAGCCGGTGCGAATTTCTTCCAGGCGCTGTCTCAAGCTCATTGCGTCTCCGAAAAGCGTGCGGCGGGATGATAGCAGTTCTTGCTCCCTTGCACGCAACCATTGGAAGCAATCGAAATGCTTCGGACTTAGAAGATCAATTTCAAAGAAAACTGAATCTGGCGGGACGTCCCGGCGGTCCGGCTGATGAGCCCGAATCCAGTGCCGCGAACAGTGTTCGAAGGAAGTCCGAAGTTGACAATGTTAAATAGATTGAACAATTCGGCGCGGAATTCCACGATGCCAAGCTCTCCCGCGCCCCGGCGGCCAAAGGGAGTGTCCTTGATGAGCGCAAAATCGAATTGATGAAACGCCGGTCCGCGGAATGTGTTGCGGCCAAGCGCCCCAAAGCGCCCATGATTAGGTCCGGTGCCACCGGCCACGCCGATTGGAATGGAAAAGAAAGAGGCGTTGTCCGCGCCGCGGCCAAAATAATCCTCGCGCACTGTGCGGCTCGTGGAAAAATCCGGCAAGGAAACAAGGTCCGGCCTGTCCGCGCCATTGATGCCGGCGCCGGTCTGCTGAATTCCCGAATACACGCTAAACGGCGCGCCGGAAGAAACACTCGTGATGTTCAAAAGCTGCCAGCCAGATGTGACGCGCTTGCTGACTCCATCCAAAAACCCGATTCGGTTAAACGGCAGCGCCTGAAAAACGCTGAGCGAAAATCCGTGGCGAATATCGAATGTGGA
>JAFDVY010000063.1 GCA_018268785.1 Acidobacteriota bacterium
CCGCTTTCTGCTGGAGCTGGCCCGCAGAGGCATAGCCGGGGCCTACGCACTTGGCACCGGAACCAAACGCAAAGTCTGGGTGTTCCGACTCTCGGAACTCGCCGCTTCCATCGAGCGGAACGAGACCCAAACACCAAACCTGCCAAAACCGTGTACGATCGGATCTGGCAGTCCCCGCTGAAAAGAGGCGCTATGTCCTATCAGCGAGGATCACTTAAGAAAGTAAAACGCAGGGAAGGAGAAATCTGGGTGCTGCGGTATCGGGTTACGAGTTCAGACGGCAGAAGAGTCGAGAACGTCATGCCTATCGGACTTGTCCAGCAATTTCCTAAGGACAAGGACGCATGGCGCGAGGCGGATCGGCTCGGACTCTCCGGCAGAATCAACGAAGCCCGCGCCCGTGTTTCATTTCACTTCCTGGCGGAGCATTACCTTAAAGCCGATTTCGGCGCGGATGCTGTGCGACCGAAATCGGTGAATACCATCGGTCACGTCGAGCATGTCGTGCGCGCCTACCTCGTTCCGCGTTTCGGTGACGAAATCGCGGAAGACATCAAGCCGTTCGATATCCAGAGGTGGCTGAAATCCCTTCACGAGACCAACGGTCTTGCATGGCCGACGATCTCCAAGATGCGGGGCGTCATGCACCGCATTTACAAGATCGGAATCCTGCACGAGCACGTCGCGAAGAATCCCGTGCAACACGTCGAGACGCGCTCGAAGAGCGACTACAAGGCCATCGTCATCACGCCTGCGCAAACGCTTGCGATTCTGAAGGCCCTCCCTTCACTACTTCACTTCACACTGGTCCTGACCTGTGCCGCTACGGCGCTCCGTGCTTCGGAGATCCTCGCGCTGCGCTGGTCGGACTTGCTGTGGAATGAGGGAAGGATTCGGATTTCAAAGCGCTGGGCAAAAGGCAAGGATGGCGAGACTAAAACGGAGGCGTCGGACGGATATGTTCCGCTGCACCCGACCCTAGCCGCTCACCTGCGCTCCTGGCGGGAACAAAGCCTCTACTCGAAGGATGCGGATTTCGCGTTCCCTTCTTTGAGGGCTCGTGGCCGTGTCCCCCTCTCCGCGTCTGTCTTCGTCGCCGATCATCTCCGGCCGGCAGCGAAGAAAGCCGGAGTGCCTATCGAGGACGGTCAGAGGTTCGGACTTCACAATCTTCGCCATTCGCTCAGCAACTGGATGGTGAACAAAGCGAAAGTCGAACCCAAAACTGTTCAGGGAATCTTGCGTCACGCAAAGATTCAGACGACGCTCGACCTGTACACGCAGGAAGACGGCGATGAAACACTGGCGGCGCAAGGGGAATATCTGACGGCGCTGGGTGTGGCTACCCCGTTAGTGCAGTGAAGTCAGAAAAGTGTGGGTTGGATTGTGGGTTGAGTCGTTGAGAGTTTTGGGGCAACACCCGGTAACCTACTGAAAAGAATGGTGGGCCTGGGTGGACTTGAACCACCGACCTCGCCCTTATCAGGGGCGCGCTCTAGCCACCTGAGCTACAGGCCCAGCTAGAAGAAGAACGACTTTAAAAGTCTAACACGCAATACACTCCCTACAAAGACGATGGTCTTCATCGAGTAAGGAACGTTACACCAACGAATCGAATCTCTTCCGTGCAGAGAATCCACTGAGTGTCACGAGGCAATTTGGACGAGCGAGAGGCGTGGTGGCCGGCTGATGCGAGCTTGCCGGATTAGAAGCCGGCGTAGCCCGAAATGCAACGGTGCTGTCCCAAATTGGTGCAGATTCCCAGAAGCGATTTGTGAAGGATTTTCAGCCTCAAACATAGTCCGTATTCTCAACAACCTAGGTGAATTGCCGCTCGGAAACGGGCACGCGCATTGGAATTCAATGTGCCGTGAACTGGTGTGCCTCTTCTGGATGGGAAGCGAGAGCTATGTTCGTAATCATTGGAATTGTGGTGGTGATTGGAGCGATTGTTGGCGGGTACTTGATGGAGCACGGCAATTTGAAGGTGCTGATGCAGCCAGCAGAGCTGGTGATTATTGGTGGCGCCGCGATCGGCACAGTGCTGATCGCGAACCCCCTCTTTATTTTGAAGAAAATTGCCGGTGGGCTCGCGGGGGCGCTCGGTGGATCGCCCTATACGAAGAACAAATACCTGGAGACTCTGAAAATGCTTTCCGAGTTGTTGGGTCGCGCACGCAAAGAAGGGTTGATGGCGCTGGAGGCAGACAGCGACGCGCCGGACAAGAGCCCGGTGTTTTCGAAGTATCCGAAATTCTTGAAGGATCATCACGCGCTACATTTTGTTTGCGACACGTTGCGCATGGCGGCGAGCGGCGGCGTGGAAGCGTTCGATATGGATCAGATGATGGAGCGCGACATGGAAGTACATCATCACGAGCAGTTGCAGCCGGTGGCGGCGCTTTCGACGATGGCGGACTCGCTGCCCGGATTGGGAATTGTGGCGGCGGTGCTGGGCGTCGTTATCACTATGGGTGCGCTCGGCGGGCCGCCGGAAGAAATTGGCCACAAGGTAGCGGCTGCGCTTGTTGGAACGTTCCTGGGAATTTTGCTCTGCTACGGATTTATTGGGCCGGTTGCTTCCACGATGGCAAAGACGACGGAGGACGAGCAGGCGTACTACTACGTTTTGCGCGTGGTGCTGGTGTCGTTCATCAAGGGATCGCCGCCAACGGTGGCGGTGGAATTTGGAAGGCGCGCGATTCCCGGGCACGTGCGGCCGACGTTCCAAGAGGCGGAAGCGAGCATCAAGAACAAGGGCGGAGAAGCGCCGGCACAGGCTGCAGCCTAGAGGGCTGATCGAACCGTTATGTCACAAGCACAAGAAAACCGGCCAATCATTGTCGTCAAGAAGAAAGGCGCGCACGGCGGCCATCACGGCGGCGCGTGGAAAGTGGCCTACGCCGATTTTGTGACGGCCATGATGGCGCTGTTTATTGTGTTGTGGCTGCTGAATTCGAGCAAGCAGGTGCAGGAGGCGGTGGGCGGGTATTTCAAGGATCCGACCGGAACGACAAAGCAGGTCGGAAGCGACATGAAGGGCGCGGGAGAGAACTTCATCATCAACAAAGACAACATGGAAGAGCTTAAGGAGCAACTGCAAAAGGCGATCCGGGAAGTGCCGCACTTCGAAAAATTGAAGAATCACATCGATATGACCGTGACGAATGAAGGTTTGCGCATTGAGCTGACGGAATCGGCGAATGGGACGTTTTTCGACGCGGGGAGCGCAAAGATCAGCGGCGATGGAGAAGACTTGCTGCGAACTTTGGCGGGGGAACTTGGAAAATTGCCGAACCATATTGCGATGGAAGGGCACACGGATTCAAAGCAGTATGCGGAGGGACGTTCCTACGGAAACTGGGAGCTTTCTTCGGATCGTGCGAATGCCGCGCGGCGGCTGATGCAAGAATCCGGGATTCGGGAAGACCAGGTAACGCAGGTGCGCGGATTTGCGGACCAGCGTTTGCGAAATCCAAAAGACGCGATGGACCCGGCGAACCGCAGGATTTCCCTGATTGTGCAATACCTGGAAAAGAAATCGCCGCAAGCCGGCGAAGCCGGCAGCGGTGCCGAAAAATCCGCGCCCGATTCAGAAACAGGCAAAGAAAGCGCCAAGCCTGCCGAGGGTATAGCTTCAGAAGAGCCAGCCAAGGAAACAGAACATCATTGAATTTCGATGAAGTTCGTTACTCCATCTGCCTCTACTTTTGAACGGGCGGAGGCGGTGGAGGAGGAGCAGCAAATATTGAATCTTCAATGTGCACGTTGGTTTGGGAAGATTCGATTTGGACTCTGAAATGATTTCCTGGGCGGGATTGCGTCCAGCGGAACGGGGTTCTTATTCCACCCGAATCGCGGTAGTCGGCGAAATCGATTTGCAATGGATTGAGGCCAAGCGGTGAATCGGTGTAGCGAACAAGGCGCAGCAAAAGGCCGGACTGCTGATCGAAGAAGAGCCGGACCGGCGGCTTCCCTTCCCTGAGGCCTATGACCTGCCAAGTCTCGTGGCCTTCGATGGCCTCGCCCTCTTTTGTTTCAAGTTTCGAGAACATAGATTCGAGATGCGTGGGAAGCGCGAGGTCTGCGTCCATGCGAGCGCCTTCGGATTCTTGCGCGTTCATGGGCCGAACGCGGCCGGGGACGCTCATCCAGCCGTTTTTGCCATCGTATGCGGTGACACTATCCATATCCTTGCGATGCACGGTGGAAAGGCGCATGTATGGCGCCTTGGAATATACATTGAAGGGGGCCTTTTGGTCGCCGAAACTGATGGAGCCCTTCTGCACGCGAGTGGTGATTTTGTTGAGAGCGTCCGCGCCGCCGACTGCGGCAAGATATTTTTCCAGGAGAGCTTCAGGTCTAGGCAACGCCGGCTTTTCATCTTCCTTCGATGCCATGGGCATTTCCGGCATTTTTTCTTCGGCAGAGATGATCGGGACGGATACGGGGTTCAGCGCCCCGCGGTGGCAGGAGTAACAGGTAACTTCGCGATGGCCTTCGAAGTTCTCCTTGTTGATATTCATCATCATTTCCATCATGGAGCGTGCAATTTTCTTCGGCTTCTTGTCGTCTTTGTCGAAAGCGTGTTCAACGTGGCAGTGTTCGCACTCCACACCGAGCGATGCGGAGATGAATTGCATAGCCGGAATGATCCGGTCCGCGGGAACGTCTTTCAGTACCTGAATATTCTTGAATTCCTGCGCCGCAGTTTTTCCAACGGCGGGAGGCGGATTTTGCGCGTGCACTGCGGCGAGACCGCAGGAAACCGCCAGCGCAGCGAACAAAATCGAACAAAGAAGGCTCCGCTTCTTCTGCATGGGGCACACCTCAATTAATTCGGAAAAAAGTCCAGCAAGATAGACGCGCGCGACGCGAAATGCGTTTCAGGCGCCATCCAGGCTCATGCGCTTATCTCGCCTCGCTTGGCGAGCGCAGTGATGCGATCCGCCGCTCGAAATGCGAGCGCCTCGATGGTCAAGGTGGGTTGACCGCGGCCGGAGGTGACAAAGCTGCTGCCGTCGCAGAGGAAGAGGTTTTTCACGTCGTGGGTGCGGTGGTCTGAGTTGATGACAGAAGTCTTGGGGTCGGCTCCCATGCGGCAGGTGCCGAGCAAGTGAACGGCGAATTGCTGTTCTTCGATGGGGTACGTCCACTTCTGTTTCGCGCCAGCGGCGTCAAGAATCTGCAGACCGTATTCGTTGAGCCATTTGGCGAGCTTAATGTCGTCGGGATGATCCTTGTACGTCATGCGGAGCGCCGGCAATCCCCAAGCGTCTTTGAGGTCGGGATCGAGCGAAAAGCTGTTGTCCTCCTTGGGCAGCGAAGTGCCATGGGAGAAGATCTCGACCGTGCGCGTGAAATTGTGCGCGATGGCGTCTTTGAATTTCTTGCCCCAGCGCGGAGTGTTGGGAGGCAAGCCGGCGCCAGCCGCGAAATTGACCGGGGTCATGTCGAAGCGCGCGTCGAGTCCACCGCCGCCATAGAAGCCGACCTTTTGCGGATCGAGTTCATAGAAATCGTGAAGGATGCGGCTGACGGCGAAACCCTTGTAGTCGTTGAGTTGTTCGTCAAAAACACCAAGCGAAATGCCGCCGGAGTTGAGCATGAGATTCCTGCCCACGACACCATTGGAGTTTGCGAGACCATCGGGAAATTTTTTGGAGGCAGAGAGCAGAAGCAGGCGAGGGGTCTCCGCGCCGTTCGCGGAGACGATGACGGCTTTCGCTTTCTGGAGATGAACGTTTTTCTTGGAATCGAAATAGACGGCGCCAACGGCACGGCCACGGGAATCGATCTCGATTTTGTGAACATAGCTATTGGGACGTATTTCGCAGCGGCCGGTTTTTTCGGCCAGCGGAATCATGGAAGCCAGAGAACTCGATTTAGCTTTGACTTCGCAGCCGAAACCGAGGCAGAAACCGCAATTCACGCAAGCGCTGCGGCCCGCGCGCGGTTGCGAAAGAATCGCCATCGGCGCAGGGAACGGGTGGAGTCCGAGCTTACGTGCGGCACGTTCGAAGAGCACGCCGTTTGATTTCGTGGGGAGAGGCGGCATCGGATACGGCTTGGAGCGCGGCGGATCGAACGGGCTAGCGCCTTCGAGGCCGGAAACGCCAACTTCCCATTCGACCTTCGTGTAGTAGGGCTCGAGATCGGCGTAGGTGATGGGCCAATCCACAAGCGTCGAACCAGGAATGGGACCGACTTTGGAGCGCTCGACAAAATCAATTTCGTGGAAGCGCCAGAAATTCGCGGTGAAGTGATTGCTCGTGCCGCCGACGGCGCGCCCGTAGACAAGTACGCGCTGCGGTTTGGCTTTTTCGTCTGGCGTTTTGCGAAAGGTGTTCGGCTGGAGCTTCGGATGATTGGTGAGCAGATCTTCCTGCAAGATTTTGATTTCGTCGTGGGAAAAATCGCTTTCGGTCAGATAGGGGCCTTGTTCAAGGACGACGACGCGAAAGCCGTTTGTAGAGAGTTCCTTGGCGAGGATTCCGCCAGCCGCACCGGAGCCGATGATGACGAAATCCACTTCGTCGGAAGGCTGATAGCGCGCTTTGTCGTCCGTCATTTCTTCTCCGAGTCGACAGGCTGCCAGCCGGGATAATTTTTGTCGAGATCGCCAAAGGGCGCCTGGAAAATGTGGCTGTTTTCGCGACCGATGACTTTCCAGCCGACACCGTCTTTGTTTCCGCGGCGTCCGGAATCGGGATCAATCAGAAAGCCGGCGATGGTGTGATAGCGAATCGTCTCGAAAAAGGGCTGGCTTGGCGAATTGGGACGATTGCGGCGGCTGGCGGTCATGTGTTGATTGTCGCTGCTCAGTGCTTCGAGAACCGCATCTTGCTGTTCCGGGGGCGCGGACGAGAATTTCGTGGCTCCTGGGAATTTTTCAGCAAGGATTGTCCGGATTTCTTCCAGGCCCTCGCGATAAGCGGATTGCGAATCGGAGGCGAAGGTTACAAGCGCGCGATCAATGAAATACACGACGCCGGCTTCCTTCGCGCCGGGCGTCTCGTCGGACGGAATAATGCGCGACGCTATGGCTTCGACTTCAGCCGCTTCTTCCGGTTTGAAGAATTCGAATTTGGCTGCGGCAGGATTTGCAACCGCCGAGTGAGCATGGGTTGCGGCGGAAACCATCGCCGGCCATTGCGAGGTGAGCCAGGCAGCGGAAAGTCCAGCGGCAGTTCGCGTCAGAAATGTGCGTCGGTCAAAGGGATTTGACGAACTACGATCGGTATCCGGCATCGGAGAAATGTATTCGCAGCGCGGCAAACGGTCAATACAAAATTCAAAGAGAGAGAGTCAAAATGGACTTTTGAATCGTTTGGCGATAAATTTGCCGCTGGGCAGACCGTAGTGTAGGATTTCTTAAGAAACAACGCACATTTTGAGCGCAGGAGAGCGCGAAGCGCTGCATGGCGACTTTTACCGGAGCGATCGGCACCGGCGGAAAATGGCTGCTGGACAGAATTGTCAGCGCCATTGCCGCTACGGGGATTAATCCAAATTTCTTGACGTTTCTGGGCCTCGTGGTGAACTTCGGGGCGGCGGCGATGTTTGCCGTGGGGCGCTTCCGCACTGCCGCAATCATTATTTTCTGCGCGGGATTCCTGGACATGCTGGACGGGCAAGTGGCGCGCCGGCAAAACCGCGTGACCGCGTTTGGCGCGTTTTACGATTCGACGCTGGACCGCTATGCGGACATGGCGCTGTACATGGGCTTGCTCGTGTATTACTCCGTGAGCGGGCGCACTCCGTATGTGATTATCGCTGCGGTGGCTACGGCTGGATCGGTGATGGTGAGTTACGCGCGCGCACGCGCCGAATCGCTGATCCCGCTTTGCAAAGTAGGATTCATGGAGCGGCCGGAACGGCTGGTGCTGCTGATTATCGGCGGACTATTTAACCGGATGGGGGCAGTGCTGTGGGTGATCGCGGTGATTTCGACATTAACGGTGATTCACCGAATTGTATTTACATGGCAGGAAACGCGGGCAGGACGAACATTGCCGGGGATCAAAGTCAGTTTGTAGCAGGTTCTTCCGTACTAGCTTCTTTCTGATTTTCCATTACATCCAAAGCTGCATCCACTGGCTTGCTAATGAGCCCATGAACGCGATCGCGCAGAGCAGGTACATGCTCTTTTCTGAGATTTGAAAGGTCGATGGTGTCGTGGAGATGGACCGTGATTTCGGCGGGCCAGAACATCCAGTTGCCGGTAGCGTGGTGTTGGAATGAACCGACAATACTGACTGGCACGAGCGGGATGTTGAGTTGTTGTGCAAGGCGGAACGCACCTAGCTCGAATTCGCCCACGCGGCCGTCGCGTGTGCGCTTCCCTTCCGGAAAAACAATGAGGCTCATGCCGCCATCAATGGCGTCCTTGGTGAGACGCCACATTCGCTTGAGATCTGACGGGCGGCGCACGTCCGGCACCGGCACGTTACCAAAACGTTTCATCAACAAGCCATAGATAGGAATCTTGAAATGCGATTCAAGTTCCCAACCGCGAGTGAACTGGGGAATCGCGCAATAGAGAACGAAAGGATCAAAGAGGTTGACGTGGTTGGAAATGATAATAGAGGTGCGCTTGGGATCGAAGCCAGGGGAGGCAACGATTCTTACACGGGCGCCAGCAAAGAAAACGATGCGGCGACAGAAGGCACGTTGAAGCCAGTCATGTTTCTTCGGATCGAAAACGAATGCGAGCACGACAAGAATCGGAACGGAAATCCCGAAATTGAGCAGGCTGACGGTCCAGAGGAACGCGCTGCGGATAACGAGCCATACGCGTTTCATATATACACATCCAGCGCACCCGGAAGAATGTCTATGGATTTGCACTCAAGCGCGGCAATTTCACCATCGATCAGAACGTCGACTTGAACAGGCAAATTGAATTCGATGTGGCGGACCGCCCGACGCGAGGCGAGGGGATGCTTGATGTGCGTGCCATCAAACAGACGCGGCAACGTGCGGAGAAGTCCGAGGCGTCCGATGGGACCCCAGCGGACAAATTCGATGTAACCGTCGGTGGAATCGGCGTCCGGCGCAATGAGCATCTTGCCGCCAGTATATTTGGAGTTGTTGAAGGTGAGGAAGAGGGCGCGGCGCTCGTCCCAATCGGGGTCGTCGTCGCAACGCAGAGTAAACGCACGGCGTTTGAGTTGCGCGACACGAACAAACACACCCAAAAGATAGCCAAACGGGCCTAGCGGTTTGAAATAGCGATTCGTGAGAGCGCCCACGTCCGCCGTGAATCCAACACTGAGGATATTGAGCGAGAAAATTGTGCCGGCGGCATGGGTCAGACGAACAACGTCCACTCGCCGTGTGCGGCCTTCCAGCAGAGCTCGGAGCGAGGCATCCGCTCCATCCTCTGCAAAATCGCGGAGAAATGAGTTGCCGGTGCCGAGCGGAAGGAAACCGAGCGAGACACGTTCCTGCGCCTTGGCCCGGCCAAAAAGGCCATTGAGAATTTCGTGGGCGGTGCCGTCGCCTCCGACTGCGACGAAGCGGCGATAGCCTTGCGTGTAGGCTTCCGCGGCAAGCTCGACTGCGTGACCGCGGCCGCTTGTGGCGATTACATCAAGACGCAAACCCTTTTCCCGCAATTGCTCGAGCACGGCCGCCGCGCGTTTGGCGGATTTGCCGCCGCCCGCCGCGGGATTGACGATGGCGAGAAAGCGCTCTTGTTGCTGGGACATGGCTACAGGGGAAGTATCGCAGAGGCGCGGTCAAGTTGCGCGAGGCGTTCGGCGAGGATGTTCCTTTTTATCTTCAGGGACGCGGTACGGGGAAAATCCTCGTCCAGCAAGACGACGCCGTGAACGCGCTTGTAATTCAGGAGGCGGTTGTTTCGGGCAATGACGTCGTTGCGCAGCGCGTCGGTGTACGACTGGCCGTTTTCAAGGTGTAGCGCGAGGACAAGCTGTTCGCCGGCCATGGATCGCTTTGGCCACACGTAATTCGCGGCAAAAACGCAAAATTCTTTAACGGGGAGGCTTTCGAAGACTGCTTCGATATCTTCTGGGTAGATGTTCTTCCCTTCCTCTGTAACGATCATATTTTTCTTACGGCCGGAAAGAATGAGGTGGCCCGTGGCATCAATGCGGCCAAGGTCGCCGGTTTTAAGCCAGCCGTCTGAAAAGGCTTCGGCTGTGAGTTCGGGATCGTTGAGGTATCCGGACATGATGGTTTTGCTGCGAACGCAAACTTCGCCGACGCCGTCTTCGGCGGGATCGACGATTTTGATTTGCATGCCGGGGAGCGGTTTGCCGACGGTGTCCGCGCGAAAGGGATTTAGATCATTGACTGTGATCGCGGTTCCGGCTTCGGTGAGTCCATAGCCGTTGGCGACCGGAATTCCGAGATCGTAAAAAAATTGCAACGTTTGAGGTTCGGTGAATGCCCCGCCAACGATGATGGCGCGAAGTTCGCCGCCAAAGTTTGCGTGAATCTGTCCGAGGAGTTTTCGGCTGAGGCCGAGCCGCGGTTTGCTCTTTGTAAAGGCCTTATTGACCGCGACCAGAAAGTTGAAGATTTTATGCTTACCGGAAGGGAGTTGGTCGAAGCGCGCTTGCAATCCTTTTTGCAGATTTTTCAGAACAAGAGGGACTAGGCTGACGTAGGTGATTTTGTATTTCGGAAAGGCTTCACGCACAAATTCCGGGCGCAAGGTACGCAGATGGACGACACAAGCTCCGCAAGTGAACGGACCAAAAAAACCGACCATAAAGTCGATCGCGTGATTTGTGGGAAGAATGCTGAGGTAACGGACGCCGGGCCAGAATGGGTAGAGCGAAGTCAGCGCGACGCACTGCTCGAGGTAATTTTCGTGCGTCATCATGCAGCCCTTGGGACGCCCGCCTGTGCCGGAGGAATAGACTATGCAGGCAATGTCGTTGCGTTCGCGAGCGACGAAAACGGGTTCACCGGATTTGCGAAATTCTTCCCAGCGCTGCGCGCCTTGGAGATCTGCGTTAGGCGGCGCTTCCGTCACAAGTACCAGGTTCACATTGTCCGCAGAGGGGCGTTCCGGCGAGCCCGCAAGCTGGCGCCAGATGGGGTATTCCGTGACAAGAACTTTCGCGCCGGAATGTCTAAGTAATTGCCAGTGTTCGGCGGCAGTGAGTTTGTAGTCAAGCGGAACAAGCGTGCCGCCGGTAAAGAAAATCGAATACGCGGAAATCAGCCACTTGGACTGATTCGTCATGATAATGCTGGCGCGGTCGCCGGCGGCGAAGCCGGAATCCTGCAACGCGCGTGCAAGTGGATGGGCGCGATCTTGAAAATCCTTATATGTGAGACGCTCTTTTTCGCGTTCGCGATCGGCTTCGATGAGGCACGTTTCTCCGGAAAACGCGTTGAGCGCGTCTTTTAGCGCGGCGCCGATGGATGGATATTTGGAGAGGTCCAGCATTACAAGCGGGATTGGATGCGCTCGGCAAGCGTGCGGAAATCGCTCACGCCCTGGACTTCGTAGTCCGGCAATTCGATGCCGAAATGATTTTCAAGGCGAGAGAGGAGCTCCAGCGCCTGCAGGCTGTCGATGCCGAGCTTCTTGAAAAAATCGTCGGACGGCGCGAGCGAACCAACAGGCACATTGAAGTGCTTGCTGGCGAGGTCTACGACTTCCTGTGTGGTTTGGTCGAGAGTGCGCATGCAACGATAAATTTATCATCTCCTCGGCGGGAATGAAAATTGGGGCTCCGCCAGGAGCCGGTTCACGAACAGGGACGGGTAACCATGATTACAAGCGGAAATTCGTACTTTCATTCCAGGTTTGCGGCTTTTTTCTTTTTCTCCAGAGCTTCATTGATGCGAGCAAGGAGTTCGTTCAGTGCTGCCTCTTCCTTCAAGAGGCCTCTGGCACGCAGTTGTTCCTGTCGAAAGCGAATATCCAGCCGCATCGTGTAAAGGTCGGCAAAGCCGGCCGAGGAAATTAAAGCGTCGCGCGTCTCTGTTAGCGCGCTGTCCCATATGTGGAAGGGCCGGTGCCTGGGAGGGTTGGGCGGCTTCGGAATTTCCGGTTTTGGTGCTTGAGGGACTATGGCAGGCAATGGAACTTTCTTTGGAGGTGATGACGCCAGTGGCTGGGCCGATTCGCTGGGAATGGAGGAATTCTCCTGGGCAGCTTTTGTAGGTACCGAAGTGACCGGCAAGAGTACGGGAAACGCCGTAGAAGGCTGAATATTGGGTTGCGTCTGAGCAGGAGAAATCGGAGGAGCCGATTCGAGAACATTTTTTGTGGCCTGAGCAAGAGCAATAGCCTCTTTCTGCGCTTGTGTGCTTTGCTGCGGAAGTGAGTCCTTTTTAGGATCAAATTTCTTAGGGTCAAACCACCACCATTCCTCGGCTTTTCTGAAGCTCTGCGCACCAATGTTCAACTTTGCCCGGCGAACCGTCGCCCAGCCCCAGCCGGAGCCCACGCCCAGGACCAGAATTTCTCGTGCCAAGGATGGACCATTAGCAAGCTGGCTGAGAAGCCACAACTCGCATGCTTTGCGTTTGGTTGGTGTGCGTCCAACCGGCTTGGTTTTTGTGCGTGCCATTGAGGAACAGTGTGAAAGAAACCGCGAAGTCGGGTCAAGCGCTATTTAGCATATCTTAGCGTGTTGACGGTGGTCTAGATCGTCCTCCTCCCTGCCATTTGCCGACGGGGTTAAGGATTTTGGAGTAATCTAGGAAGCACTTGGACTAATATGAGCATCTTGTAAGATGCCAAGATATGCTTAACTGTCTCCTTCGCAGCTCCACCCTGGGCTTTTGTTTTAAGAGACCGTTCAGAAGGACTTCGGAAGGTACGCCATAGGGTCGTTCGCTTTGTCGCGTTCAACAAAGTCCTTTAAGGCGGCCAGGACAGTAGGCCGAGAAAATAGCTCGCAGAATAGCTCAATTTCAGCGCGAAGCTGATCATGCGGAATCGGCTTGATGAATTTTTTCGCCTCGCGGCGAGTTGTTGCATCGAATTTCGTGGTTTGGGCTGCAGTAGCTCGGGCGACTTTGAGGGCTTCTCCTTCGCCGGCGAGTTGCGCGACGAGGCCAACAGCATGCGCCCGGGCGGCATTGACGCTGCGGCCTGTGAGAAGAAAATCGCGGACGAAGCCATTGCCAAGATCCCGCTTGAGGCGGGGAATTCCCCCAAATCCGGGAATCAAACCGAGACGTAATTCGGGAAATGCGAAGCGCGCCATTTTGTCCGCAATGATGATGTCGCAGGTAAGCGCAAGTTCGAGCCCTCCGCCAAAGCAAACTCCGTGGACTGCGGCGATGGTGACAAAGGGTGCGGCGTCGATTGCATTGGCGACCGCATGGCAGCGCTCTACGAAATCACGGACTCCAGCGTTGCGTTCCTTTTCGGGAAGGGCGACTGCGCCGTGATACAGCTCGCGTAAGTCCGCGCCAGCGGAAAATCCTCGTTTTTGCGCGCTGTGAATGATGCAGGCAGCCGTTTCCGCTTCGAAGGACTTCATCGCCGTCACGAATTGCTCAAGTTCACCGAGCAGGCTAGTGCCGATTTCATTGGCGGGCTCGCGATCGAGCGTGAGTTCGACGACGCCATCGCGCCATTCCCAGCGCAGCGCTTTGCCTGAGAAATTTTTCATGCCGTGGCCTTCTTTCCGTACATTGATGCGATTTCTGCGGCAAATTTCGCATTGATGGCGTCGCGCCGGAGTTTGCCGTTGGCCGTAAGCAAATTATTCTCCGCCGTAAAGGCTTCTTTTAGTACGACAAAATTCCGAATTTGGCGGTAGTGAGGGAGTTCGGGATTCACTGTGTCGAGTGCGGTCTGCACGGCATCTTCCGCAACATTTCCCGTGACCAGAGCGCACAAATAGCCTTTTCCATTTCCGGTCAAAACAACGTGTTGTGCCGCGGGAAGAAGCTGCGCGACGCGATCTTCGATTGGTTCCGGGGCAATGTTGTGGCCCGAATTCAGGATAATCAGATTCTTGAGGCGTCCAATGATGCGCCAATTGCCGCGCGTTGTGACTTCGCCCTGATCGCCGGTATGAAACCAGCCGTCCTGCATGACCTTTGCCGTTTCTCCCGGTCGATTCCAATAGCCGGCGAAAAGATTTGGGCCGCGCACGAGGATCTCTTCATTTTCGCCGATGCGCATTTCGATTCCCGGCACGGCCTGGCCGACATGACCAGGCTCAAGGGGCATGCGCGGATCATCCAGTGTGCAGATGCCGGTGGTCTCCGTGAGGCCATAGCCTTGCATCACGGGAATTCCGAGCATGAGAAAAAATTGCTGGGTTTCCGGGGCCAGCGGAGCGGAGCCACAAATAAGCGCCACCAAGTGAGAGCCAAAGCGCGCGCGGATTTTCCCGAAAATAAGCATGTCGCCGAGGTCCAGCCACAAACCATCGAGAGCGCGGCGCCGTCCAGCCTGGCGGCGCTGCCATGCGTCTTTAACCCGGGCGTAGAGCGAACGAATCGGTGCAAACTGTTTCGAGATATTTTCCTCGACTCCGCGACGAACGCGTTCGAGTAGCGTAGGCACGTTAAGAAAATAATTTGGCGCAGCGATGCGAATCTCGTCGGCAAGCTTGTTGAGATCGGTCGAGAGGGTAAATTCAGTCACTCGGGTCAACCCCGAAAGCATCACGATCCAGGATGCGGCAAAATTAAGCGGCAAATAGTGGAAGATGCGATCGGGTTCGCGACGGCTTGCCATTAAGAGCGCGAGGCGCTCGGTCGTGCAACCAATCATGTGCGTGAGGTTGCCGGCAGTCAGACAGACGCCTTTGGGTTCGCCTGATGTTCCGGATGTGTAGATAATGGTGACAATGTCGCCGTCAGAGCGCGCCAGCGGAACATTTTCGACAGGGTGTTCGAGCGGCTTCCCACGAACCGCATCGTCAAAGAGCACGACGGAGGGAGCGTCGCTCCAGGCAGCGACTACCGCTGCGCTGAGCGATTCCTCTCCCGCGAGCAGCAGGCGTGCACCACAATCCCTTAGCATTACGACGAGATCGGAAGCGGCCTGGCGAGAATAAAGCGGGACGACAATGGCGTTTTCCGCCATAAGCCCAAGGTTGCAGGCAATCCACGAGATGGAATTCGCGCCGAGCAATGCACAGCGGTCTCCCGGCTGAATTCCGCGCGCACGCAAAAAGGCTCGGACTTTCTGGATCTGTTCGAGCAATTCCCTTCCCGTGACGGAAACAATTACTTCGCCGCGAACTTCTCGAAGGACAACGCGATCCGCGGAGCGCTGCACTTGCAGAAAGATCGCTTCAAGGAAGTTCGGCATCGGCGATCAGCGCGCCGCGACCATCGCGGCGTCGGAGGCATCGTAGCGTTCGGCAAGCTGCTGCAGAGTTTCGCTAAGGGGAGGCAAATAGTCTTCCCACCCGCGAACACAACCCGCCAAAGGAAATTCAGGGTATTGACGGCGCACGACGTCTTCCAGAATCACGCCCATTCTCGCCATCACTTTCAAATTGCCGACGACTGTGCGTGCAATGCCGTCGCGCACGGAGTCTGCTTCTGCGACGAGCGTTTCCATGATTTGCAGTAATTTTGGACCGAGATCAGCCTCGTCAACGGTCAGGAAAAGATGCTGGTGGCCGCGTTCGCGCATCAGGTTGCGAATGCGTTCGTCCATGGTCACTCCGGCCGATGCGACGAGGCTTGGCATGCAGGTGACGATGCCGTGATACCGCGAAGACACCATATATGCGCACTGACGAAGGATCGAGACGATCTGATACATGTCGTAATCGTCGGAAGTAAAAATCGGCGTGCCGGGAATCTGCGCGGCGATGTCGCGGCAGGCGACGGCGTCTAGCCGCTCCATCGCCACAAGAATCGTGAACACTTTGCGTTTTTGCTGGAATGCCTTCGTGGCTTCGATGTAGCCGTCAATATACTTCTTGTACTTGCGGTCCACTTCCGCGCCGGACTCGTGGAAATAGACCGTGCGGTATTGGCTTTCTTTGTAGGCGCCCGTGGTAACGCGCGCCAGATATTTTGCAATGGAGGCTTTCACCGGCCAGACAAAGGGATGAATGGGGCAAAGAACCAGAATGGGAGTCTTTTCGTCCCAGCCCGCCTCGCGCAAGGCCTTGCGGCCATACGCTGCCGGATGCGGCTCGAAGGTCCAGGCCGTGTCGGTGCCAAGTTCGGTGGCAATACCCAGCTTTCCGAGAACCGTTTGCGATTCGGGATTGCGAGTAATGACCAGCGAATCTTTCACATAGGTCGCGCACATCTTTTCGATCAGCGAGTCCATGTGACCGGCCTCAGCGCCATAGCCAACGGAAATCTTATTTTCAGATGAGGCAAAACCGAGCGAGCCGATCATCATCGTGGTCAGCGCGTTTGCGAATTTGCTCTTGAACATCGAGCCCTCACAGGCGATCACGCCGTGATTTTTCCTGGTTTCGCGGTAAAGGAACGGCGGAAAGAGATCGGGAAGAAAAACCTGTTTCGTTCCCTCGAAGTAGCCCTTGGTTCGGTCGAAGCTCTGCGTCATCACGCTGAAGTCGGTGTTCTGCGGGCCGAGAACATGGCGAATCTGGCGAATCATTTCGTTCACGCGAACATCGGAGCCGGTGTTGCGCGTGCCGTTGTATCCCGCAAAAAGCAATTTCAATTTTTCGCCGGACTGCCAGCGAGTGCCCCCGCCTAGCGCCCATTGAAAGCGCGTCAACCGAATCAGCGCGCTGACCCACATCACGAGAAGAAAATCCGTCATGCCCCTGCACTCCCGGTTGCGCTTTTTGCGGCTGCGCTGTCCCCCGGCCAAGGTTTCGCTGGATAGCGAAACTTGTTCGAGCGGCTGAACCGCAACAGTGGATAGGCGTACGACGAAAACTTCGCCGGCGCTTCCCCGCTCAATTCTGCCACTACTCGCGAATTATCGAACACGGTATTCCAGGTGAGGTACGGCCAAAAAACTTTCAGCAGAGATGCCCCGCGGCCCAAATTGCTTTTCTTGCGCGCAAGCCAGTTCACGGTGCCGGAAAAAGGCGAGCCAAGAGATGAAACGTAAACCGGTTTGCGCCAGCCGCCGTCCTTGGCGAGCGCGTCAGTCAGTTCGCGGTAGGTTTGCGAGCCTGTGCCCGAAGAAAGATGGTAGGTGTTGTGCGCGGCGGCATCCTTCTGATGAATCGCGACGATCGCTTTGCCAACGTAGTCCGCCGGAACGATATCAATGCGGTCATCGGGACGAAGAGGCACAAGAGGCAGGCTCGCGAGCACGCTAAATGCCTGCACCATGTCGAACTGCGTCGTTTCCGGCTTGCGGCTGTCCCCGAGAACGATTGCGGGACGAAAAATCGTGCGCGGAACATCGGGCAAGAGCTGGTGCACCATGTGCTCGCAGAATTTTTTCGTCCGCGCATAGGGATCGTAATCGGAGCGGGCCCAGTCGATCGATTCGTCTTCGCGGACAACTTCGTCCTGCCGCGTGCCGGCAACGGCAACCGTGGACACGTGCGAGTAGCGCCGCAGGCCTTTGCGATCTTGCACGCGGCGGGCGAGTTGAATCACTTCCAGCGATCCGCGCAGATTGACGTTCAGGCATTGCTTCTCGGATTTGCGATTGAGCGACGCAGCGCAGTGCAAAATCGAATCGGTGGTGTCTACGAGCGTGTTGTATTCGTCATCGGAAAGGCCAAAGCGCTCGCTGGTCAGGTCGCCGCG
>JAFDVY010000064.1 GCA_018268785.1 Acidobacteriota bacterium
TTGATTCTAAAGGGGGTTAAAGTCCTTTGTTTTCTATCAAATCTGTATGTGTTGATTCTAAAGGTGGTTAGAGGTGAAGAATTTTGTCCGGAAGAGGGGAGGCGGAACTCGGGAAAAGTGGGGTATGACAGTTCGAACTGGAGCAATCTAAACACTGGGAAAGATATCACACACAGATTATTAAGTCAATAGCTAAATTAATGGTATTTAAATAAGTCCTGGATAAGATTCTGCATGGCTAGATGCTTATGCAATTCCTACTTTGTGGCGGGCAGTTTTGAGAGGAAATTCTTTAGTTCAGCCGAATATTTGGCTGGGGCCAAGAGCGAAGACTCTTCGTGGCAGGACATATCGAATTTCAAGAGTTGTTTGGGGGAAGGAGCGGCCGCGTAGACTTCTTGCCCGAGAACGGGAGGAATGACGGGATCTTGCGAACATTGCACGATCAAGATAGGTGCTTTGACTTTGCCGATTTTGTTTTTTGTGTCCATTTGGCCATAAACCAGAAGCGTGACGCCCGGAAGATACGGGAATTGGCGATGTGCCATATCAGCGATGGACGTGAATGGTGCTTCGAGGATCAATCCTCCGACCCTTACCTGGGAAGCGAGATCCGTTGCGGTGGTAGTTCCAAGCGATTGACCGAATGAAATAATGTTTTCTGGGCGCACGCGCTGCTTATCGAGGAGAAATTGATAGGCGTAACGGGCGTCGCGGTAAAAATCTTTCTCGCCTGGCTTGCCTTCACTTTTCCCGTAACCCCGATATTCAACAGCAAGAACATTTGCCGGAATCTCGCTCAGGAATTTATAGACATAGCCGCGACCGGCGATGTTTCCCGCGTTTCCATGGAACGCAAGAAATGTGAATTGTGCTCTCTCGTTGGGAATCCACCATGCATGCAATTTTGTGCCGTCATAGGCGGTAATCCAAACGTCCTGCACAGGCAGACCGCCGGATGCCAATCTCCGCCCAAGCGATCCGGCAAATCCGGAAAGAACACGAGATTTGATTCGAAGATTCTGAGGATCAATAGCAGGCAGGCGTATCCAACTGCCAGCATGGCGAGGATGCGAAGAATTCGTTTACGCATCGAGGGCATTGCCTATGGCTGGCAAGAGTTTTTCGATATTGCCCGCCAGGGCAAGCAGAGAAGAGTCGAGTTGGGAGCGGCCGATCAACTGTAGTCCGATTGGAAGGCCGGAAGCGGTGAGGCCGCATGGAATGGAGATGGCGGGGACGCCAGCGAGATTCGCGGGGCGGTTGAGGCGAAGGAGAAGTGCGCGGGTGGCATGGTCTTTGCCCGCGATGGTGGTGGACTCTTCGCCAATGAGAGGGGCGGCGATGGGAGTGGTGGGGACGATGAGCGCGTCAATTTTGGTTTCTGCGAGGGCTGAATCGAATTGCTGGATGAATGCTTCGCGCTGCTCCATCGCTTCGAGGTAGGCGGTTGCGGAGACGCGAGCGCCGATTTCGAGGCGGGCTCGAACATCTTCGCCGTAGTCGGCGGCATGTTTGGGGAACCAGCCCATTTTTTGATGGTAGTGAGTGGCTTCGGCCCAGGCGATGTTGTTGCCGGCGTTCTCGGTGTTGTTGAGAAGCGGGATGGAGATCTCTTTCATTTCATATCCGGCCTTGCGCAGGAGTTTCAGAGCGGATTCAAACGAAGCGCTCGTTTCGGGGGAAAGCATGTCGAAGAAAAACTCTTTGGGAATGCCGAGGACGGATTTCTTTTTGGTGAATGATTTCGGCGCGGCGCCTTTTGTGTGCGGCTGAATCGCGCTGAATACAAGAGCAGCGTCTTCGACGGAGCGCGCCAGCGAACCGGCACAGTCGAGCGTTGGCGAGAGGGGAATCACGCCATCCACGGAAACGGAACGGAGCGCGGGCTTGAAGCCAACGGCTCCACAAAGGGAAGCGGGGATGCGAATGGAGCCGCCGGTGTCGGTGCCGATGGCTGCGACGCAGAGACCGGCTGCTACGGCCGCGGCCGCTCCACCGCTTGAACCTCCGGGAATGCGATTGGCGTCCCAGGGATTTCGCGTCGGGCCATAGTGGGGATTGTTGGTGGTTACGCCGTAGGCGAATTCGTGGAGATTGGTTTTGCCGAGGAGGATGGCGCCTGCGGTTTTAAGCTTGGCGACCAATCGCGCGTCTTTTTCCGGAACGAAATCCTTGAGAAATTTTGCGCCAGCGGTAGTGCGAATGCCCGCGGTGTGAATGTTGTCTTTGAGGGAGATGGGGATGCCGTGGAGCGCGCCGCGGTCGTTGCGGGATTTGCGGTGGCCGAGTTCTTTTTCGGCCTGGCGAGCTTGGACGAGTGCGAGCTCCGGAGTGACGGTGAGATAGGCGTTGAGTTCCGGATTGCGCCGGTCGATGCGAGCGAGAAAATGTTGCGTCAGTTCAACGGGAGATAGTTTTCCTGAGCGGAAGAGGCTGCCGAGTTCGGGGATGGAAAGGGAGGCAAGGTCTGTTTTGGCCATGAAGAGGAGAATTTAACACAGAGGACACAAAGGAGAAGAGGCTAACCCTACGTACACTTTGCCAAGCTTCATCCGTTGAGGGCCTTCCTCCGGCTTCGCCGGACTCAAGATGACAAGCTTTTTTTGAAGTCTCCTAAAGCTAGAAGATTTTTTCCTGGCGGCGGAGATTCCCGAAGGTGCCGAGGTTGGCAATGATGAAGGCCACGCGGAATTGATTTTCCGTGCGGACCGTCGGGAGATTGATACGGCGATATTCAAAGGCGAGGCCGCAGCAGCCGCCGTTGTAATTGACCTGAGCGACTTGGTTCTGCAGGACGCCGTTCGAAATGTCGTAGCTGATGCCTGCGATTGCATTAAAGCCTTTGCGATTGAGGCTGCCGTAGCCGACGAGCGCGCGCACCTGGTTGGAGAGCGGTTGGAGCGTCGGATCATCCTGGAAGCGGAAGTGAGCGACGGTGGCGAAGAATTCGGAGTAGGGTTTTATCTTGAGGAGCGTTCCGATGGCCGTGACTTTTTTGAGTTGTGGATCGTACTCGAGGATCTGTTCGGCGTCGTATTTTCCGCCCGGCGTGATTTTTATGTCGCTGATGATTGGAGACCAAGTGCGCGGGCCGAGAGCGAAAGCAAAGGGGGTAATGGAATTGAACGTCTGGAGCACGTTGCGCTGGCCGTCCACGATGGCGCCGCCAAACGTCGGATCGAAATAATGCTTTTGCGAAACCTGCCAGGAGACGAGCTCTTCCGGCTGATCGTCGCCGCTTTTCAGGAACAGCCGCTGAGTGATTCCATATTCGATTTCTGTCGTATTGCTTAGAGTGGCGTCGGAGTCGAACCGGATAAAGCGCTCGAAATCGTTGATGCCGCCGACGTAACGGAACGTGAATTGAGGCTCGATGGTGTGTTTGTAACGGCGGCGCGGCTTGTCTTTTTTCAGGGAAGCGCGGTCGAAGAAGCGTTCGAGCGTGGGAGGGCGAATTTCGAGTGTGAATTCGCCGTCGTTGCGGGTGAGGGGCTGCTCATCGAGATTGCCCGCGGCATCGAGCGAGGCTCCGTAGCGTGCGGTGCGAAGCGTACCCGTGGCGGTGATGCCGAGCCAGGGGCCGATGTGCAGCGGAATTGTGACGCGCGGAGCAAATTCGGTGCGCTGAACGACGGCGGAGGTGGTGAGGTTGGCGTCTTCGCGGCTGGAGCCGCCGATGTAGGAGTCAAAGCTGAAATAGACGGGAAGATTGCGCCAGGGCGCTTGTTCGACGGAGCCGAAGCGCGCTTCGGGCAAGTTGCGCAGCGATACGCTGGTTTCCGGATTGAGTGTAAGGAAGTTTTTGTCGTTGAGCGCGGCAAAATTGAGACTAAAGCCGTTGAAATTGTTGGAGAGAAAGACGGCGCTGCGTACTTCGGAATTGATGGCGTCGCCGTAGGCATCTGCAAAAGCGAGACGAAAGGTGAGGGAAGAAAGCTGGTTGTAGTCCGCGACGAAGCGCCAATTGTTGGGGAGCAGGGACTGGATTTCGAGCTGTTGCTGGTGGCCGCCTTGCGGTTGCAGAACGTCGTTCGAATCGGGAAGGCCGCGATCCATGACACCGAAGTATGTGTATTTGAGGGTGGTGTTTTCATTTGGCGTGGCGCGAAATTCCGCGTTCTGAGAAGAGCCGCGCTTGCTGAGGTATTGCGCGCCGAGGGTGGCGTCAAACCAGGACTTCGGCGCCCAGTAAAACGAATCGCCGAGAATGAAACCTTTGCGATTGCTGTTGCCGACATCGGGAATGAGAAAACCGGTTTGGCGGACGCGCGGGCCCGCCGGGGCCGTGGCGTAAGGGAGCCAGATCAGCGGAACGCGAAGGAGGCGGAAGTTGGCGTTGACGAGGGCGACGTTTTTGTCGAGGCGGATGCGAGCGCGTTTCGCGAAAAATTGCCATTTAGGATGCTCGGGATCGCAGACGGTGATCCAAGCCTGGCGGACGATATAGACATCACCGGGGAGTTTGTCCACATCTCTCGCCTCGAAATAGAGGGGGTTTTCCGTGAGGAGCACCATGGGGTTGGGACGGCGCGCGATTTTTACGTTTCCGCGGACCTGGTGGAATTTGCCGGTGGCCGTGCTGAGGTTGTACTGAGCGGATTCGGCTTCAATGTGCTGGTTGTCGTAATCGAAGACGATGTGGCCCGCGGCGGCTGTGTCGTGGGTGCGATTGTTGTATTCGACGTGATCGGCGCGAAGTGAGATTTCGCCGTACTGAATCAGAACATTTTTATCCGCGATGAAGAGGTCGCCTTGCTTACGTTGAGGCCCATCGGCGGAGATTTCCACAATGTCGCCTTTGCCGGAAGGCAAGCGGACGAGCTGGGCATGCGAAAAAGGTGCGGCGAGGAGGCAGAGGAGCAGGAACTGGACGAGCGAAAGCCAGGTTGCGGAACGGCGATTCTGACGGAGCGTTGATCCTAAGCGGAACATTCGGCAATCGGAGCAGTTGGATAGCCTAGCATGCGCTCAGGATTGTGTGTAGCGGCGGGGGAAACAAGCCTAGGCTTCGCTCTTTTGTTTAGCGAGTGCTTTGGCTTGCGCTTCGCGATACCAATCGAGCGTGCGGCTCAGGCCTTCTTCGAATGTGACAGAAGGATCGTAACTGAGCAGCTCGCGCGCTTGCGCAATGTCCGCCTGCGAATCGCGAATGTCGCCTTCCCGTGGCGGCTCGTATTTGGTTTCCAGTTTCGCCCCAGTGAGCTTCGCGAGGTGAGCGATCGTCTGGTTTAACGTCACACGACCGCCGGCACCGATATTGAAAACCTTGCCGGAAACGTTGGGAGCTTCGCAGGCGAGCAAATTTGCCGAGACGGCGTTGTCAACGTAAGTGAAATCGCGGGATTGCTCCCCATCGCCGAAAACTACGGGAGGAGTTCCTTCCAGAAATGCGGAGCAGAATTTTGCGAGAACACCCGAGTAAAGAGAACTTGGATCCTGCCGGGGGCCAAAAATGTTGAAGTAACGAAGGCAAACGTTTTCCAGCCCATACACGCGGCCAAAGGTCTGCGCGTAGAGTTCGCCAGCGTACTTCGATACGCCATAGGGAGAGATGGGGTCGGGTCGCATAGTCTCTACTTTAGGCAAAGTAGGCGTCTCTCCATACGCGGAAGAAGAAGCGGCGAACACGACGCGCTTGACTTTGGCGTCGCGCGCGGCAACCAGGACATTCAGGGTTCCTTCCACGTTGATCCTGTTGGTTTCCAGCGGGTCTTTCACAGAACGGGGGACGGAAGCGCGAGCGGCGAGATGCAGAACATAGTCGGCCTCGTGCATGGCCTTTCGCACTGCTTCCAAATCGGTGATACTCGCCTTAATAAACGAGATCTTGCCGCGAATTTCCGCAAGATTTTCCTCCTTGCCGGAGGAGAGATCGTCGAGAACGACCACACTGTCCCCGCGACGGACGAGCTCGTCCACGGTATTCGAACCGATAAAACCGGCGCCGCCTGTCACCACATAGCGCATTGCGAAAACTCCCGTAGGTTATTGGCTTGCCACGACCCAGAAAATTCAAACTGATCCACTAGCCCCAGCCGCTTTCCTATGACGTGTCCAGCCTTGAGTTTGATACCCTGTTGTTTCGGAACTTACGAGCTGCGAATCCTGCGGCGCGTAGAATGAAATTGTACGACGAAAAATGAGCTGTCAACCTCTTGCCGAACAGCGGCGTTTCAAAGGAAACATGAGCGGCCGAATCTCACTCCTACTTGCGATTGTCGCAGCGATCCTCTTTGCGGGAGCGGCTTTTCTGTGGCTGCATTTTCGCGCAGGAAGCTCGCAGCCCGTTGTGGCGTTTACGCCGATTGCTCATGCTACGGAACCGGCCAAAGAGGCTCCGGTGGAGAGCGCGAAAACTTCTTCGACAGGCCAGCCTTCTGAACCGATTGCCAAAAAAACACCTCTCGCTGAACCTCTGTTTAGTCCAAAGGCCGGGGAGGTTTTACAGTTTTCTGCAAGCCTGGCCAAGGTGAGCAACGTTGCGAGCCTCCGCCTGGAAGTTGTGGACAAGAAGGAAACGAACGGCAAAGCGACGTGGCACTTTCAAGCCACGGCGAAAACGCAAAATGCGATGCGGCTGATTTTCGATCTGGACGATCGTTTCGATTCATTCAGCGATGCCAATTCCTTCACCGGCGTGCAGTATGAGATGCATCTGAACGAGCGCGGACAAAAAGTGCAGTCGGTGCAGCGGCTTACAACGACCGGCAAGGAGCCTTCCACCGCAGGCGTTTCCTCGGCGGTTGTGTTGCCCGGTACACGCGACCCGCTGGGAATGATGCAATACCTGCGCTCTGTGAATTGGGACCAGGTACGCGATGTGAAGAGCCCCGTCTTTGACGGGCGAAAGCTGTATGACGTTCGCGCGAAATTGATTGGCACTTCGGAGGTTGTGGTGCCTGCCGGAAAATTTACCGCGGCCACGATCGAGATTCGAGTCTTCGACAATGGCGCGGAAATGAAGGACGCACACTTTACGCTGTACCTCGCGCAGGATCCGGGGCGGACGCCCGTACTTCTTCTTGCCACGCTACCCTTTGCGGAAGCGCGCGTGGAACTCCAGGAAAAAAGCGAATAGGGCCTAGCAGAGGACGATGCGGTCGCGGTTACGCATTACGCGCCGCGTCGCATTGCGCGTGTCCACAACGAGCTTGGAACCATCCACAATCGCGTTGTAGTCGTAGACGGAATGGTCTGTCGCAATTACGGTGCAGTCGTACGAGCCAAAAATCTGCGCAGAAAGCGGCACAGACTTCATCCCCTCGTAATTGTAGTGGCGCATACGATGAAGCTGCGCGAAATAAGGGTCGTTGTAATCAAGATGTGCGCCGCGTTCCTGCAGCAGTTGCATAATTTTCAAGGTAGGAGATTCCCGCAAGTCGTCCACATCTTTTTTGTAGGCGACGCCCAGAATCAGAATCTTCGCCCCGTTCAGGCTTTTCTTCTGTTTGTTCAACGCCGCTCCAATCGCATCAACGATGTGATAGGGCATGGACGTATTGATTTCTCCGGCCAGTTCGATGAAACGCGTCGCAAAGTCGTATTCGCGCGCTTTCCACGAAAGGTAGAAGGGATCGACGGGAATGCAATGGCCGCCAAGACCAGGGCCCGGGTAGAAGGGCATAAAACCAAAAGGCTTTGTCGAAGCGGCGTCGATTACTTCCCAGATGTCGATTCCCATGCGCAGGCTCAAGAGCTTCAGTTCATTGACCATCGCAATGTTTACGCAGCGAAAGATGTTCTCGAGGAGCTTGGCCATTTCCGCCGCGCGCGTGGAGCTTACCGGAATCACTCGCGAAACGACCTGCCCATAGAGCGCCTGCGCGGCGCGTCCGCTGGGCGGATTCAGCCCGCCGACAACTTTTGGAATTTGCGCAAGCCCAAACTGCTTGTTACCAGGATCTTCTCGCTCCGGAGAGAAAGCGAGGAAGAAGTCGCAGGGAATATCCTCGCTGGCCGCGCCGGAGGCAATGGGGCAGCGCATTCCGTTCGCTTCCAAAATGGGCAGTACCAACTCTTCCGTTGTTCCTGGATAGGTTGTGGATTCAAGAACGACGAGATGGCCCTTCTGCAAATGCGGTGTGATGGATTCCGCGGTCTGCTTCACATAGGAAAGATCCGGTTCGCGGCGTTCATCCAGCGGGGTGGGCACACAAATCAGGATCGCGTCGACTTCCTTGAGCTTGGAAAAATCCGTGGTCGCGGAGAAATGCCTGGAATTGACATATTGCTGAATCTTGGTTTGCGAAATGTGCTCGATATAGGTACGACCGGCGTTAAGCATGGCAATCTTTGCCGGATCGGTATCGAAGCCGGTGACTTTGTGCCCAGCTTCCGCAAATCGCAGGGCGAGAGGCAATCCTACATATCCACATCCGATGATGCCAACCTTAAGCTGCGCACCTCTGAAAAACTCCGGTTTTCGATCAACTGGCATAGGTAACGCCCGCTCCTTTGGATAACCAGCACAAATTCATACATCGAAATTACCGCGAAACTGAATTCGTTGCACGTGCGCGGGCCGAAATGCTTGGCAGAGTTGCTCCAATGCGCCAAAATCACAAGAGGAAAATGAACCCGTGATTACAATGGCCTTGCTTGTTATTTTAATCGGTCTATGCGCCGGAATCATGGTCGGATTACTGGGCATTGGAGGCGGCATTGTCCTCGTGCCCGCGTTGGTCCATTTGTTGCACATGGATCAGCACACCGCGCAGGGAACTTCTCTGTTTGTTTTGCTGCCGCCGATTGGGCTGGGAGCGCTTCTCGAGTATCGGAAGAAGGGCGAAGTAGATTTTCGCGCGGGAATTCTATGCGCGGCCGGCATGTTGCTTGGCGGATATCTTGGGGGCCGGATTGCCGTGCCGATGTCTTCCGATCATCTAAAGCAGCTCTTTGGCGCGTTCCTCATGCTTTCGGCCATATTGCTCTGGAGCAAAGCTTCTTGGGAGAAGAAAATGGCGCTGCAGCCAGTCAGCCAAGGAAGAGATACCCAAAATGGGTAAGACAATCGGGTTTCTGTTGGCTGGAGTGGCGGGCGGAATCTTGTCCGGGCTTTTTGGAATTGGCGGCGGCACCGTTTTGATTCCCATCTTCAGTCTGCTGCTTGCCTTTGACCAACACAAAGCGCAGGGCACAAGCCTGGTAGCGCTGATTCCGCCAACCGGTTTGTTGGCCGTGATTGCCTATGCGAAGGGTGGTTACGTTTCCTGGCTCAGCGGAGTTCTTCTAATCCCTGGTCTCTTTTATGGCGGAATTCTTGGTGCGAGGATCGCGAAGCGCATTGAACCGAAACGCATGCGCCAGGTTTTTGCGGTTTTGATGTTTCTGCTTGGGGTTTGGGAAGCTGCTGGTGCGCTGCACAAGTGAGTGCCACTGACTATGATTGATTTGCATTGTCACATCTTGCCGGGAATCGACGACGGCGCAAAAACGATGGAAGAATCCCTGGCGATGGCTGAAAGTGCGATTGGCGACGGGATTACGCATGTGGTTGCAACACCGCACGCGAGCAGCGAATACAAGTTCGAATACGAGCGTGTTCGAACCAAGCGGGATGAACTTCAAGCAATGCTGGGAGAGCGCTTGCAGCTTGCGACGGGCTGCGATTTTCATTTAAATCCCGAGAATCTTGCGGCGCTGAAGAAGTCTCCCGAGCAATTCTGCTTGAACCAAAAGGACTATCTCCTGGTGGAGTTCAACGAGTTTTCAATTCCTCCGGCCATGGACCAAATGATTCACCAGTTGCAACTGGCGGGCTTGCGTCCCATCGTCACTCATCCGGAACGCAATGGAATTCTTCGCGCGAAGCCGGAGCGACTCGCGCAATGGGTGCGCGTCGGTTGCTATGGACAAATTACAGCGGGATCTCTTCTTGGAACGTTCGGGCCGGGAGCGAAAAGCGACGCCCTCTCGTGGATCTCACAAGGCTTGATCCATTTTGTTTCGAGCGACGCGCACAATACAAGATCGCGGCCACTTTCGCTTCGGCCCGCTTTCGATTTTGTCGCGGTGCAATTTGGAGAGGAAACGGCGCGCGGACTTTTTGTGGACAACCCGCGAGCCGCGTTTGAAGGCCGGGCCCTTCCATACGTCCCTGAAGTTGCCGAACGGCGCGAGCCGAAGATTCGGAAGCGGTTCTTTTTCTTCTAGGAAGTCAGCTTTAATTCCAGGCCCTTTGGGACTCTAGGCGGTCGCGGGCCCCTAAATCCTAGACCGCTCCATATGGCGGATCCCGTTGCCCAACTTGCGGCAAGCGCCATGGCCAGGAATCCGGCATAGGGAATCAGCTCGAGGACCGTAAGAATCACCGCTCCCGCGAGAAGCGATGTGACAAACTTTCCCGGAAAGATAGTGTCGCCAATCGCATAGGCGATTCCCGCGAGGCCGATTCCAAGAACGACCAGGAAAATGAAGGCGAAAATGCTTTCCACCAGATCGGAGACGTGTAGATATTCATCCAGCGCGAGCATTCCATAAGAATAAGCAACGATTGCCGCTGCTCCCAGCAGTCCCACCGCAAGCCAGCGTCGCGAAGCTTTTGCGACGCTTCGAACCGCGCGTGGCCTCAGAAACACGCATGGCACGAGCGCGCAGAACAAATGAAAGCCCAGCAAGGCAACCGCTCCGCGCCATCCGATACTGCGCTGTCCGGGCAAGTGCATCCACGGAATTGCCGTGGAGTCATTGGCCGGAGTGGCGACAATTCCTTCTCTCGTAATTTGGCCGCCCAGAGCGACAATGTCTTCACCTACTTCGGCGCCATTCTTCAAATGCACTGCTCCGCCGACTGCAACGACGCCCTCTCGAACTTTTCCGTAAACGGTCACGTCGCCCCACAACGAGACGATCTCGCCATGCAGGTCACCGCGAACGACAACATCACAGCCAATGCATGTCACCGATCCCTTGTAAGGCTCGTCTGTGATGTTGACGGAGCGAAAATAGGATTCCTTGTCTTCCGCCGAGGCTGCAGCGACGAAACCCAGACCGAGCAAGATGAGGAGCAGCGCGACTTTTGCCACGCATCGAATTCGCGATTCGAATTGTGCGCGCTTCACTCTCTGCTTGTTTTGCATCAGAGACACCATCTCTTCACTTTGCAGGTTTTAGGGGCAATCCCGCCCAGACGTTGAACAATCCCAGGACTTCTCTTACGACATCGAGCGCATCGCTGGTGGATCGCCACCAATGAGATGCATCAAACGAATCGGTAGCCACTGCGCGAACCACCACCTTGGCACGGCCGGCTTCCAATTTATTCCAGAGCGCGTGGACACGCCGCGTATGCGCCTTTGAAGTGACCACAATAGCAGCGGCGCCTTTTCCGTTTTGCAATGCATCGGCAATCACGTTCATCTCATCCGCCGTATTCACGATTGCCGGGGAAAGTATCCGAATCGCTTTCTCCGGAACGCCTTGTTTGAGGAGTACGCGCTTCGATAGTTCCTCCTCTCCGTCGAAGGGAACTCCCAATTTGTCCATGCTCTCTTTGGGTTCCGCAGGCCTTGTAAGCCACACTTCGGGCGCCCACCCTGCTTTATATATTTCAGCCGCTTGTAATGCCCGATAGGGCATACCGCCGGTCAATACCACCACCGCCCTGCACTTTTGAAGCTCATCCTCCTGGACCAGCCAGTTACCAATGCGAAGAAAAATTACCGTACATAGGCAAAGTAACAGGGTTCCGGCAATCAGCCACGTGCGTGCGCTTCCGTTTTGCTTTTTCGAGAGCCTTCTTGGTGTCATTTTCAGCTTGCGCATCGTAGTCCGCGATTGCCGAGTGGTCAATCTTAGTTGCGGACGCTAAACTGGTAGAGAGGCTAATGGAGGTTGCATGCGGGCTGTCGTCACTGGAGCGGCGGGATTCCTCGGTTCCCATCTCTGCGATCGGTTGCTGGCGGAAGGATGGGAGGTTCTCGCGTTGGATAATTTCATTACCGGCGCAGCGGAGAATCTCCGCCATCTTGAAGGCAATGGCAAATTTAAGTTTCAGAAGGCTGATGTCAGCGACGCACTTCACGTTGAAGGACCTGTCGAATACGTTTTCCATTTTGCTTCGCCTGCCAGCCCGCCGGACTATTTGAAGCACCCCATCGAAACAATGCGCGTGGGTTCCGCAGGCACGGTCAAAGCTCTGGAGCTGGCGCGCGACAAGGGCGCCAAGTTTTTTCTTTCGTCCACCAGTGAATGTTATGGCGACCCGGAGGTCTCTCCTCAACACGAAGACTACTGGGGGAACGTAAACCCTGTTGGCCCGCGCAGCGTTTACGATGAAGCGAAGCGTTTTTCCGAAGCGCTCACCATGGGCTATCACCGCTTCTGTGGCGTTGATACGCATATCGTGCGTATTTTCAATACATACGGTCCGCGCATGCGGCTCAATGACGGGCGCGCCCTTCCGAATTTCGTCTACCAAGCGCTTAGCGGCAGTCCAATTACGATCTACGGTGACGGAAAACAAACGCGCAGTTTTTGCTATGTTTCGGACTTAATCGAAGGAATTTACCGGCTTGCGCTATCCGACGAACATTACCCGGTCAACATCGGAAACCCTTCCGAAATTACGATCCTGGAATTTGCGGAAAAGATCCGCGCGCATTTTCCCAAAGCGCCCGAATTGGTTTTTGAACCGCTGCCAGAAGACGATCCCAAACGACGCTGCCCGGACATTTCCAAAGCGAAGCGCCTCTTGCAATGGGAGCCAAAGGTGAATTTGGAAGAAGGCTTGCGCTTAACGCTCGCTTATTTCAGGGAAACGTACGCGAAGAGCGTGGCCAAGTAACTTCAGCTACGCCCAAACGAATGGTACTCGAATCCGAGTTCCGCCATTCTCTTCGGCGAATATAGATTCCGGCCATCGACGATCAGCTTGCGGGCCATGGATTTTCCTGCGCGTTCCCAGTCCAGATTTTTGAAAGCGGCCCACTCCGTGCAAACCAGTGCAGCGTGAGTGTCGCGCAGCGCCTCATACGGGTCTTCATGGAAATGGACGTTCGGCAGAATCTTTTGCGCATGGCCCAGCGCTTCGGGATCGGTCGCATGTACCTCAGCCCCTTCCTCCAAAAGGCGGCGGATCACGTAGATCGCCGGTGAAAACCGGATGTCGTCCGTATTTGCTTTGAATGCCAGCCCAAGGACTCCCACTCGCTTGCCTTTCACTACCCACAGAGCCTTGCTGACTTTTTCCATGAAGCGGTCAATGCGCTCCTTGTTGACGCGCTCGGCAGCCTTCAGAATTTCAAAATCCACTCCCACGGTGGAAGAGAGTTGGATAAACGCCTGAATGTCCTTCGGGAAACAGAACCCTCCGAAGCCCAAGCCCGCTTTTAAGAATTGCGTTCCAATGCGCGGATCCAATCCCATTGCGTGCGTTACCTGTTCGACGTCTCCTTCCAGCTTTTCGCAGAGGTCGGCAATGACATTTGCATAACTGATTTTCAGGGCCAGAAAAGAATTGGATGCGTGCTTGATCAGTTCTGCGCTGTTGATGGTTGTGACCAGGAATTCCACTTTGGGTTCGGTTGGGCACCCATTCTTATGGACCTGGCATTTGAACTTGCGCTCGAGAATCGGTTTATAGATTTCCCGCATCATTTCGGCAGCCGCGTCGCTGTCCACGCCCACCACGATCCGGTCCGGATGGAAGAAATCGTAAACTGCGGTACCTTCCCGAAGAAACTCGGGATTTGACGCAACGCTGAATGTGATGCTGCTCCCCTTGGAATAGGCGGCCAAAGTCCGTTGCAATTCCAGGCCGGTTCGCGCGGGGACGGTGCTCTTTTCCACCACGAGTTTTGGGCTCTTCGCTTCAGCAGCGATTTGCTGGGCTACATGATCGATTGCGGAAAGGTCCGCGCTGCCATCCTCTCGCGGCGGTGTTCCGACACAAATAAAAATTGCGTCGCCAAATTGAATGGCTTCGGCCGTGTCTGTCGTGTAGGAAATGCGCCCATTCTTCCGCGCTGTCGCCAGAACTTCGTCCAAATGCTCTTCGTAGATGGGGACGCCGCCTGCATTCAGCTTCGCTATGCGTTCCGCGTCGATGTCCGTGCACATCACTTCGTGGCCAGCCTCGGCAAGGCATGCCCCAGTTACAAGCCCCACGTACCCGCAACCGATCACCGATAAGCGCAAGTTCAGTTCTCCATCCGTCGAATTTTCGTCAATTGAACAGTTTATCCGACTCGTTGGCTTGCTGCCGGATTACCAGACATTCGTGTTCTTACTGCGCACGTTTACCCATCAAAAGGCCGCGTAGGCCAAGGAGGACCAGCCGCGGCTGCCGGCGAATGACGTTCCATAAAAGTTTCGTGGATTCGTCGCGATTGATTTCTCCGAGCGACTCGCGCGTGGAGTCGTTCAGCAAATCCACCAACTGCGAATAGTCTCTCTGCTGAAAATAATGGAGCGCTCGCCGGATCAACCAGTGAGTCCCAAGCTCCCTTCGCAGCTCGCGCAATTCGGTGCTTCGCGTTCCGGCAAGCAGCGCATCCGCTACCCCTTGCGCCCCGCGAAAGCCGGTAACGATACCACCGACCGTGGACACTTTTACCTGTGCTGCTGCGTCCCCGACCAGGAATACTTCGCCATTCCCAATGCGCCGTCGCACGGGAATCCATTTCCTGTAAACGGGGATTCGCGCCCCCTGCCATTCGAGGGCCGTCATTCCTTTTTTCTCGAGGAACTGCTCGATGCGCTTTTTTGTTTCCTGTCCGCTGCCTTCGCCGATAATTCCCAGCGCGCCGCGATTCTCGTTTTCCGGGATCAACCAGTAAAAATATGGTGTGTCGTCTGGCACGAACCACACACGCGTCGTATCCGGCGGGCAATCCGCCGGAAGTTTCACGATCGCCTGCACCAGCGGCACGGTTTCTACCGGTGGCCAGCCCGCGGTCCGCGCCACACGGCTGGTCGCGCCGTCCGCTCCAATCACCTGGTCCGCGTGCAATTCCTCTTTTTGCCCACCGCTCTCGACTTCCAGCCGTAGCGCTCGCGCATTGGGGCCAAGACTCAGGAATCTTGTGTCGTAGGAGAATTGCGCGCCATGCTGCCTGGCATCTTCGGCCAGGGCGGGAATCAGCCTGGCGCGTTCAATAATCAAATCCGGGTCACGCAAGGCTATCTGCGCGGATCGCCCGTCAGTAAACAGTTCGAATCGCCGAATCTCGTTCTTCACGCTTGCAGCAGCCGCAGGGCCGAGCAGATTGCGGAAGTGATGAGTAACAATCAGCGACCGCGGCGCTGGATCGAGCTCCGGCTTTGAATCAAGCACGCGAACCGCGCGGCCGCCTCGCGCCAGTTTAGCAGCGGTAAAGAGTCCCGCCGCGGAACCTCCGACGACAATTACTTCACGATTTTCTTGTTCTGCAAGAGAGGCTTGCTTGGTTTCGCCCACGCCAGTCGATCTTTCCAATAAGTTGCCCGCCGACACCCAATTCAGCGGTTCCATATGGGTATGTCTCTAGAAAAAACCCGCCCAGAACGCGCACACACACCTGCGTCCGCAATTCAGGCGGCCCCCAAGTATAGCGAATCCACAGGTTGCGGCAAACGGATTGCCAGGAATTCCGATACCTACGATTGAAAATCGCCGCGCTAAGAAGCGTTCGGCGCTTTCTTGTCTTGTCTCTCATATGGCGCCCGTTCGAGAAGCGCCACTCCAGCCAATGCCACCGCACTTGCGGTAACAACCACAAGGATGGCTTGTTTGGTCGAAAGATAACTCACCAAAATTGCGAGCGAGCCGGAAAGGGCTCCGACAAGATACATTGAGAGAACTGCTCCACGCTGCCCCAACTTCGAATTCGCAAGGCGGTGAGCCGCGTGGTCTTTCCCAGGGGTCGCGAAAGGCAGCAGCCCGCGCCTGCTTCTCGAAATTGTCACCAAGGTCGTGTCAAAGATCGTTGCGCCCAGCACCAGCACCGGCACGAGCCACTGCGAAAAATGGCTAGCCTGCTCGAGCCTCAGTTTCAGTCCGAGCGTTGCCATTAAGAAACCCAGGAACATCGCCCCGCCGTCGCCCATAAAAATCTTTGCGGGCTTGAAGTTCCATCGGAGGAATCCCGCCGCTGCGCCAAGGACCGCTGCCGCAAGCACTGAGACCAGCGTTTGGCCGTTCAAATATGCCAGTGCCACAAAAAAGATGGATGCCATCGCTGCGATTCCCGCGCACAATCCATCCATGTGATCGAGAATGCTGAACGACGCCGTAATTCCAACCACCCAAACAACGGAGAGAATTGCGTCGAGCACGTTCCCCGTCCGGCCGCCTACCAAAACGCTGAACACTTGGGCATGAATTCCGCTGAGCAACAAAATGCAAGCCGCTAGGGGCATTCCGATGAACAGCTTCACTTGATGATGGAGCAGCCCGCGGTCGTCCAGAATTCCCACGGCCGCGATCAACGTCGCGCCGGCTAGGATTCCGCCGATTTGAGCGCGTGCCTCGCCGGTGAAAAGGGAAACCGCTCCCAGCAACACGCCGCCGTAGATCGCCAATCCGCCCAGCAGCGGAATCGGCTGCACATGAACCTTGCGCGGACCCGGCAAATCCACCATTCCCACGCGCAGCGCCAGTGCCCGCACCGGTACCGCGAGCAGCAGCGATGCAAACAGGGCCACTACAAACGCAATCAGACTTGCAGTCATGCTTCCTCTATTGATAGCACTACAAAACCGGCCTGGGCGGGAACGCCAGTTCGGTAGAACTCATCGCCGGGTTGGTGTCCGGCTCCCAAGCTAAAGTAAACCACCTCGCGGGCAGGCTATTAAACTAGCGCGGAAATCCGCGCCAATCCACTGGTTTTCTGCTGTAGCCGCCGGTTTTCTCGAATGAGTAACCCCAAACCGGTTTCGAGAGTTTCACCTAACGTTCCGTCAGCATTCGCGCAAAAATCCGGTTCACTTCATCGCGGTTCTTTGTCGCGAAATACCAGTCAATCGTTCTCTTCAGGCCGTCCTTGAAAAGAACCTTTGGCTCCCAGCCAAGCAGTTTCTTTGCCAGCGCGTTATCAGCCACGCGATTCAGCGGCCCCGTTGGCATGTCTCGGAGAAGCTTGATTTCCGCCTTGTGGCCGGTCATTTCGCAAACCATTTTCACGGCATCAATCACCCTGATGCGTTCCATCGTCCCAAGATTGATTGCCGTCCCATCGTGGATCTTTTCTCCGGCGAGAATCGTTCCTTCCACGATGTCGTCAATATAGGTCCAGTTTCGGATCTGCGATCCATCGCCCCAAACTTCGAACGGCGATTGCTTGATGAACGCCCGCGCAATCATGGCAATTACCGCGTGATTTTCCACGCCGCGCGGCCCGTATACCGTGAAGTACCGGCAAGACGCCGCGCCGATGCCGTGTTCTTTGTGGTAAGCGCTCAGCGTAAACTCCGCCATCAATTTCGCCCAGCCGTATGTATTGTCCGCGTCGTTCG
>JAFDVY010000065.1 GCA_018268785.1 Acidobacteriota bacterium
GGGATGTCTTCGCGCTTGAAGACGGAAAGTTTTTGTTCAGCTTTATCTTCCAGGACTCGGAAATTTTCCTGCTTGAGGCCGTCGACGAAACGTCCGCGATCGTCAATGACGGTTGTGTGAAGAACGACGAGTGCGACGTCGACTTTGATGCTGGCGCCGGGCTTCTGCTGTCCGGGAGGCAGAGGCTGATTGTTCGTTGGCGGAGCGAGCGGATCCTGAGCGGGCGCTTGCTGCGCGTGAGCGGAAATCGCGAAGAGTGCTGCGGCGGAAATGCCGGCGATGAGTGTTGCCGCAAACGAACGGCGGAACGCGTTAGTGGCTGGGCGCGTAGTAGCCGGTTTTTGAATAGACGGTGAGGGGGGGCAGTCCGCGGGGCGGGCGGAGTTTGACTTTGACTTTTCTCCACCGCGCGTCATGCGCTTTGTTGCTTGGCCTATATCCCAGAACATATTGATTTCGCAGCTCCATGCCAATCTTGGTGGCGATGTCCGGAAGGTCTTCGATACGCTCGACTGAGAAGACGCGGCCGCCGGTCATATCGGTCACATCGGTCAACAGCGAGGGGCCGTTCAGTTCTTCCGGCGTCCGTCCACGATAACCAAGCGGGTCAAAGATGCCGATTGCATAGAGCTGGGTGTCCGCTTCTTTCACCAGCCGCTTGATATCGTTCTCGTTGTACCTACTATGATTGTCTCCCCCATCCGATATGATGAGCAAGGCCCTCTTGGCGTTCTTGGCACCCCTCATCTCACTCAAGCCCAAATAGATGGCATCGAGAAGGGCGGTACGGCCCTTGGTGGGGGTCATCATCATGCGGCTTTGCAGATCTTCGACGCTGTTGGTGAATTCACTGGTCAGTTCGGCGCGTTCGTTGAAGCTAACGAGAAAGAATTCGTCCGCCGTATTGGCCGTTTTGAAGAACTGGACGGCGGCTTCCCGCGCTTTGCCGACTTTATTGCCCATGCTGCCGCTGACGTCAAAGATGACGCCAATGGAGATGGGGACGTCTTCGGAAGAAAAGGTTTCGACTTCCTGCTCGACGTTGTCTTCGTAGACTCGAAAATTGTCCTGCTCGAGGCCGGTGACGAGGCGATTGTACGGGTCAGTGACCGTGACGTTTACGAGGGCGAGATTGACGTCGCTGCGTATTTCGCGCCCCGGCTTGACCACCATGCCGGGGGTATTGTGCCTTACGTCGTCTGTTTTCTTGGCGTTAGGGTCGTCTTGCGCTTGGGAATAGGCGAGCTGGCGGCCGGCAAGTAAGCAGAGACAGAGGACTGAAAAGGTGAAGAAACTTGGTATAACGCGGATGCCTGTTCTCTCGCGTTTCACGGCTCCCTCGTTTCCCGGCATGCCGGGACTGCCGCGCGGATTCGTTCTATTTGCGGATTCTATCACTGGCGTTTCGCAAAACAAGCGAAAATCAATTTCCGGCAAGGGAGACCTGCGTTAGAACGGATTTATTCCACCGCGAAATGCAGCTTAATTCGCATGCGAAGAGCGGTGTGGTAGCATCGCCCTCTAACCTGTTTGGACGCGAAGAGTTAACTTTTGTGAGAGCGACGAATTAGATGAAAGAGACCGGCCCAAGTGTCGTCATTGTGATTCCGGCGCGATATGGGAGCACGCGGCTGCCCGGGAAGCCGTTGGTACAGCTTGCCGGCAAGCCGATGGTGCAGAGGGTGTACGAGCGAGCGAAACTGGCGAAATCGGCGTCGCGGGTGATTGTGGCGACGGATGACGAGCGAATTTTGAAGGCCGTGGAAGGATTTGGCGGCGAAGCACGGATGACTCGCCCGGATCATCGGACGGGGACGGAGCGAATTGCGGAGGTGGCGGCACACACGGAAGGCGACGTGTTTGTGAATGTGCAGGGAGATGAGCCGCTGCTCGATCCGGCGGCGGTGGATACGGCGGTAGGAGCTCTGTTGGAAGAACCCTTGGCAGCGATCGCGACAGTTGCCGTTGCCATAAAAACGCCCGCAGACATCATGGACCCGAATGTGGTGAAGACGGTATTGGACTTCGATGGAAACGCGCTTTATTTTTCGCGAGCGCCGATCCCCTGGGTGCGGGATACGGCGGCGCACTTTGCGGTGAGGCATTTGAAGCATTTGGGGCTGTACGTGTTTCAGCGCGAAGCATTGCTGGAATATCCGACGTTGCCGCAAGGAGAGCTGGAAAAAATTGAACAGCTCGAACAACTGCGCTGGCTCGAAAACGGATGGAAGATTCGCGTCGCGGAAGTGGAGCATGACGCAGTCAGCGTGGACGTGCCGGCGGATGTAGAGCGAGTGGAAAAGCTGCTGCAGAAATAGACTTGCCGAAAACAAGAACCGCCCCGATTTCGGTCGGGGCGGTTCTTGCTTTGCGTTGAGTGTTCAGATCATGGCGGGGTGATTTGCAGCGTAAAAGTTCCACCTGTGGAATGGTCCTTATCCGTTTCGACCACAAACATCGTGGTTGAATTCACCGGATAGAGATTGAAGTTGAAGGTACTGGAGGGGCCGCCGTTGGTCCCGGCTGCGTTGATTGTGAGCGTGTTGCGATTCCCGGACGATGAAACCGTACCGTCGCCGTTGATGGTCAGCGTTCCGTTCAGAGCGGAATCGTGGAACGCGCCTTGATTGGCTGTGAGCTCGGAAAAGTCCATTGCGCCGGTCACGTTGTTGGACGTTGCGGAAGTAAAAGTCACCTGGCCGACGAAGTCTTCCTCAGCTCCCCTGACGCCTGTGCTGTTATTGTTGCTGACTCCGCTCCAATTGAAGCCATAACTGCCCGCGATAGAACCGTTGGTGAATGGGCCGCCCGTTTGCGCCAGTATCTTACCGTCTGCCACGATCCCGGGGCTTACGTCCTGAATCACACCTTGCGCGGCAGATGACATATAAGCGATGAATTGATACGGCTGTTTGTTGATCGAGTCCAGAAAGCTGATGGTTACCCGGCCAGAACCTGGAAAGCTCGGATCGACCGTGTACTGCATCGCAGAAAGAGAGCCTGAGCCGCTTGGAATATTTGTTATCGAACTGCCGAGCAGCTTTTCGTCCATCACGACCGAAGTCAAAGCGCCATTGTTTGCGGTGAAGCGCCCAGCCTTGAAATCGTTGGTGGTCGTCCCGACACCTGAAGTAATGAACGCATAGCTGCCATTGAAATCCGCATTTTTCGCAGGTGGCGCGGTTTGTGCGGTTGCCGTGCCAATGGTCATTGGAAAACTGCTTCCCGTTGGCGGGATTTCGATCATGTGAAACTTCTTGCTATTCACAATGACGAAGGCGTACTGAAAATTGTTGTTATTGAAGGTCAGCGTTCCGAGACCATTTGTCGTGTCGGCGACAGTAAAACTCCCGCTGCCATTGCCGATGGTAACTGGGTTGGATGCAACAGCGTCGTTGTTCTCGTCAAAAACCCCTCCCTGAACAACTCCGGAGTTCAAGACAATCTGTCCAACGATTGAATCCGCGAAGAGGTTGTTGTTCGTGTCGCTGACGGCCCCAGTGACATTGAAAACAAAGGGTCCAGCCACGGCATTGGACGACAGCGCAGTAGAATCCTGAAGCTCAAATGTCCCGCTTGCGCCGTTAAGGCCGTCGGTCTCGCAAATGTAGCCTTGCGTCGGAGAAGTAAAAGTAATGCTGTATGCGCTCGGGCCGCTTGAGTTCAATAGGTTGATCGCACCACGGCCGTCCGAGCTTACGTTATAGGCCGTGCCTGCCGAGAAATTCAGTTGTTCGAAACCATTGGTAAGAGTGTTCACAAGCTCCGTGCCACCCTGAATATTGCCGTTCCCATCCGCGACAAATGTGCCAATTCGCATCAAGCCAAAACCATCCACTGCTTGGCCAGTCATCACGAACGCGAATTGCCCTTTGAGAGTCGCTTTCGAAAAGCCATTGGGCGGAGGAGGCGGAAGCGTAGTTCCACCACCGCCACCGCTGCATGAAGCGGCGAAGGCCGCGACGAAAACCGCGAGAAGGAGGCTCAGGCGCTTCACCGGGCACCTCCCTGCGAATTTGATCCAGCGGACTTAGCCGGAACGCGCATCAATGGCATGCCGTGGATTGAGCGGACGGCGACCACCTGCGTTCCCTGCTGAACAAGCCGCGCGAGAAAGAACGTGCCCTGACTCGTCGTCACCGGCTCGCCAACAATGCGGATGCTCGCGCCTTGCGTAAGCGTCAGATTGTTCGCCTTCAGCAGCCTTGCATCGCCCAGGTGAACGTCAATTTGGCCGGAAGCGGTTTGCACAAGCACGCGCGCTCCCACTGGGAAATCAGTGGAATTTTCAGTGAACTTGGCCACGGCTCCCTGCAACTGAACTTCTTTGGCTACGTCATACGGCGAATTGCTACGCCCTTCAGCAACAGCGCTTGCTTGCGCTGCGGCTACGGATTTGGCGGTGCGCTGCGCAAGGGCTACGGGAGAAAATAGAAACGCTCCCGCAAAGAGCCCTGCGCCAGCGAACACTGCCATGCCCGCTCGCAGAAAACTGTTAGCTTTCATGATTTTCCTCAGTTTGATTTGTTCCGCCGCAAGACTCCATCCAGTTCGAGTTCACGATTCTTCCGGCGAGAAGCTCACCCACAAGAATTAGATGGCATTTGTGCCACTTCAGGTTTCCATTCAGTTGCCTGCGTTGCATAAAAGACAACGCCAGACTACGCAAGCACCTCTGCAAACCTGTACTGCTCTACCAAACCCGTCTCGGGGCGGAATGTTTCGCTCTCATTATGCTTACTTGCGTGGTTCAGAAAATATTCCGTTTTGACACAGCCAAGAGTTGCATTTGACAGAACCGGCGCTCATGCCCATAATTGTGTGTACGTCAATCCTGCGGAGGTCGAAACAGTCCGGCACATTGGTGAAAGCCTGTGCGGGCTACCCGGATGGCGCAAAAATATATATTTGTTACCGGCGGTGTTGTTTCCTCACTTGGTAAGGGCGTAGCAGCCTCCTCCATCGGTTGTCTCCTCGAAAGTCGCGGTTTCAAAGTCACTCTTCAGAAATGCGATCCGTATCTGAATGTCGATCCTGGCACGATGAGTCCGTTCCAGCATGGCGAAGTGTTCGTGACCGAAGACGGCGCCGAGACGGACCTCGACCTCGGCCACTACGAGCGCTTCACGCACGCAAAGCTGCGCCGCGACAATAACTGGACCACCGGCCGCATCTACGAAACGATCCTGGCCAAAGAGCGCCGCGGCGATTACCTGGGCAAAACCGTCCAGGTGATTCCGCACGTGACGGACGAGATCAAAGCGATCATCAAGAAAGTTTCGGAAGGCGTGGATGTCGTCATCGTCGAGATAGGCGGCACGGTCGGCGACATTGAATCGCTGCCGTTTTTGGAAGCGATCCGCCAGTTACGGCTCGAACTTGGCGCGGAAAATACGTTATTTGTTCATGTGACGCTGGTCCCCTACATTGCCGCCGCAGGCGAACAGAAAACCAAACCGACACAGCACTCCGTAAAAGAAATGCTCGGCATCGGAATCCAGCCGGACATTTTGCTTTGCCGCAGCGATCGTCACATTCCGGCCGAGCTAAAGAAGAAAATCGCGCTCTTCTGTAACGTGAACGAAGCCTGCGTCATTTCCATGGAAGACGTGGACACGATCTACGCCGTCCCCGCGGAACTCGCGCGCGAAGGCCTGGACAAACAGATTTTGCGTTTAATGCACCTGGAGGATCGTCCGCAAAACTTGCAGCCATGGATCGACCTCGTTCACCGCATGCATCATCCGGCGGGCGAGGCGCGCATAGCGATTGTCGGGAAGTACGTGCAACTCGAAGATGCCTACAAGAGTTTGCGCGAAGCGCTGCTGCACGGCGGACTGGCTCACAATCATAAAACGGTTATTGATTGGATCGAGTCGGAGGAAATTGAATCACTTCAAATGGCGGCGGAGCGGTTGCACGGTTACGACGGGATTCTGGTGCCGGGTGGATTCGGCAAACGCGGCATTCAAGGAATGATTTATACGATTCAGTACGCGCGCGAAAACAAGATCCCCTTCTTTGGGATTTGCCTTGGCATGCAGTGCGCCACCATCGAATATGCCCGCAACGCCGCAAAGCTGGCCGACGCGAATAGCACGGAGTTCGACCAGCAAACCCCGCACCGCGTAATCTACAAGTTGCGCGAACTTCTCGGCGTGGATGAAATGGGCGGGACGATGCGCCTGGGCGCCTGGCCCTGCAAACTCGAACCCGGCTCGTTCGCCCACAAAGCCTACGGGAAGACGGAAATCAGCGAGCGGCACCGCCATCGCTACGAATTCAATCGCGAATACGAAAAAACTCTTGTCGCCGCCGGCCTGAAAATCACAGGCCGCACGCCCGACGAAAATTACGTGGAAATCGTCGAAGCGCCGGACCATCCCTGGTTCCTGGGCTGCCAGTTCCATCCGGAATTCAAATCGAAGCCGCTGGAACCGCATCCGCTCTTCGCAGCATTCATTGGGGCGGCCATCGAGCAGAAAAAAAAACTGACGCGCCCCGTCACCGCCCAGCAACAATCAGCCACTGACAAAGCCCACGCTCCCGCCGCGGAACCGGCCAGAGCGCCCATTGCGCTAAGTGCGTCTCCATCCGCTTCTGCGTGAGCTTACGGGCAACTTGAGCGAGGAGACCCGGCGCTAAGCTTTGTTCCGTGTGGTATCTTGACCTCATCCATGAAGACTTCTGTAGAAATCAAAACAGGTTCCCTGCGCCTGGGCGTGGGTAAGCCACTTTTCTTAATTGCGGGCCCTTGCGTAATTGAGTCGGGAGAGCACGCGCAGATGATGGCGGAGAAAATCGCACGCATTGCGGCAGATGCCGGCGTTCCATACATTTTTAAGGCTTCTTATGACAAGGCAAATCGTTCGTCGATCAATGCATTTCGCGGACCGGGATTGACGGAAGGATTGCGAATTCTTGGGAAGATTAAGTCGGACTTGAAGTTACCGGTCTTAACGGATATTCACGAGGCTTCGCAAGCAGGGCCGTCGGCTGAAGTCGTGGATATTTTGCAAATCCCGGCGTTTTTAGCGCGGCAGACGGATTTGCTGGCGGCCGCTGGAAAAACCGGCCGCATCATCAATATTAAAAAGCCGCAATTTGTCTCGCCCGCCGACATGAAAAACGTCATTGAAAAAGTGACCTCGACCGGCAACACAAAAATCATTCTCACAGAGCGCGGCTCATCCTTCGGCTATCAAAATCTTGTTGTCGATTTCCGCGGCATCCCGCAAATGAAAAAGTTCGGCTATCCCGTCGTGTTTGACGCAACCCATTCCGTGCAATTGCCCGGAGGCCAGGGCCACGCCAGCGGCGGTCAACCGGAATATATCGAACCGCTTGCTCGCGCCGCCGTGGCCGCCGGCGTGGACGGACTGTTCCTGGAAACACATGACAATCCCGCCGCTGCGCTTTCCGACGGCGCCAACGCTTTGCCTCTCGCGCAGCTCCCTGCCCTTCTCTCGCGCATGAAAGAACTTTCAACGCTTGTTCGCAAGTGGGACGCGCAATGAGCCAGGACACTGCTCGCCGCGTCCTACGCATCGAAGCGCAGGCGATTCAAGATGTACTAGCGCGGCTGGACGCGACGTTCGATCGAGCGGTGGATCTTTTCTTCCACTGCAAAGGCCGCGTAGTCGTCGCTGGAATGGGAAAGTCGGGCATCGTCGGAAGAAAAATCTCCGCGACACTTTCCAGCACCGGCACACCATCGTTTTTTCTGCATCCGGCGGAAGCATTGCACGGCGATCTGGGAATGATTGCGCGGGGCGACGCAATGCTCGCGGTTTCCTACGGCGGCGAGACGCGGGAGATTGTGGCATTGCTTGACGCGTTGAAGCGCCTCGAGATTCCACTGGTGTCGCTGACCGGAAATCCGAAATCCACGATCGCACTGGCGAGCGAAGTCGTTCTGGATGCCAGCGTCAACGAAGAAGCGTGTTCGCTGAATCTGGCGCCGACCGCGAGCACGACCGTGGCGATGGCGATCGGCGACGCACTTGCGATTTCCCTTCTCGAAAAACGCGATTTTCGCCATGACGACTTTGCGGCACTCCACCCAGCAGGAAGTTTGGGCAAACGGCTGCTGCGGGTGGACAAGGCGATGCACACAGGCGATGCGCTTCCGAAAGTTTCCCCACAAACGGCGATGCCGGAAGCGTTCCACGAAATGTCCGCCAAGAAATTGGGAATGACCACGGTCGTAAACGGCGACGGGACTCTGGCTGGAATTTTGACCGACGGCGATTTGCGGCGGCTGATGGAAAGGCATGGCGGCGCAACGCTTGAAATGACTGTTGCGCAGTGCATGAATCCGACGCCGCAGACGGTGAAAGCGAACGTGCTGGCAAGCGAAGCGCTCACGCTAATGGAAAAGCGCCGTATCACCAGCGTAGTTGTCGTGGACGACGCGAAGCGCGTGCTCGGAGTTGTTCATCTCCACGACTTGTGGGGAATGCAGCTCGTCTAAAGAAAATGCCGCCCGGAGGCACTCCCGCGAGCGGCATCTTCATAGCTTAAAACGAATTACAAAGCGCACGGTCTTGAATACGATCTTCGCAATCCGGCGCATTGCCCTTCCGAACCACTTCCAGAAAACAGCTACCCGCGCTTTTTTGCTTCCGCCGCCTTTCGAAGGAACTCTTGTACCGCCGGTTTGTTGAATTTGTCAGACATCTGGTCTCGCTTCCAGTTCGCCCGATCTTTCCACATGGCCTCGATCCCCTTGAGAATCTCCGGGTCACCCCCTGTGAATTGGTTGATCAACTTAAGCGATCGGGCAGCGAGCTCCTGCCCCTTCGGCCCGGCCGGATTCTCGTGAAGGCACGCTTCCGCATCGGCATAGAGCTGTTCCCATTCCTTGTTGATTTTTTCCTGCAGCTCGGGCGACCAGAGTTTTTGCCGCTCCGAAACTTTGGCTCGCGCTTCCGCACTGAAATATTGAGCTTTCCATTCCTGGCTGTTTTGCATTTCGATCTCCTGCACCACAAGTTGAAACAGTTTCCAATCCGGCTCGCCGCGGGACTGGATTGCGTACTGCGCGTTGCCGATGGCTCGAATGGCCTTGTCGAGCTGCCGGCGCTTTTCGTTCAGTACTTCCTGCTGGCGCTGCAGCACCGCCGCCAAATTCGAATCGGCTTCGAGCAATCCACGAATCTGTTTCAGAGGAATGCCGAGGAATTTCAGCACGACGATCTGTTCCAGCCGCGCGAAGTCGCGATTTGCGTAAAGCCGGTAGCCGCTGCGCGTGCGCTGCTTCGGCTTGAGCAACCCAAGCCGGTCGTAATGATGCAACGCGCGCACCGTCACGCCCGCCACCTTTGCAAACTCCTGCGTCCGGTACAGTTCCTTGGTGCCACTGTCCACGATTGCCTCCATAGAAAGAAATGCGGCCTGACGTAACGTCAGGGTCAAGCGCTTTTTTACAGCTTCCGTAAGGCGTTGGAAAGGGGAGAGTTGCGCGAGCCGCGTGCTACACTCTCGTCTTGATTTTTTGTCCCGGAGGACACGTTGGCTTCCCGTTCCGCAAAGATTCCCCCCGCGCTGAAGAAGCGCGCCGCGCAAATCCAAGTCGTCTTAATGGACGTGGATGGGACGATTACCGATGGTTCGGTGACGCTGCTCTCGCAACCAGATGGCTCGGCAATCGAAATCAAATCGTTTGACGCGCATGACGGGCAAGGCATGACGCTGGGACGAACGGCGGGGCTTCGACTCGGCGTGATTACGGGGCGCGAAAGCGCCGCGCTGCGAAGGCGTATGAGAGAGATGGGCGTCGAATTCGTCTACGAAAAGCAGCCGCACAAGGTCGCGGCATTCGAAGAAGTGTTGACGCGCGCTGGAGTTCCTGCAAGCGCCGTTGCGTTTCTCGGCGACGATTTGCCGGATATTCCCGTAATGAGGCTCGCGGGACTTGCCGTCGCGGTTGGGAACGCCGCCCCTGAAGTGAAAAAAATCGCGCACTACACAACCAAGGCCGACGGCGGAAAAGGCGCCGCACGGGAATTGATTGAATTGATTCTCAAATCAAAAGGGATTTGGGAAGAGATGATTGAGAAGGCGCGCGCGTAACGAACTCCCTTGCAGGCCTTCAAATTCCCTGCGCTAAAAGATTGACATTGTGAATGACGCGCGTCAGACTCCCGCCATTCAAATCCTGCGAGGATATCCATGAAAACGAACTACGCAGCGGTGATCGTAGCGGCCATCGTGTACTGGCTCCTGGGCGCAGTTTGGTACGGAATGTTTTTTAACAAAGCATGGATGCAGCTCGAAAACATTCCCAAAGAACAAATTGAGGCAATGAAAGGCGCAGCGGTAGCGATCCCGTATGTCATCGCTCTTGTACTGGGCCTGATCGTCGCGTTTGTGCTGGCCCAGCTTTGTTCCTGGAGAAACGCGACTACCGCTGCAAAGGGCGCCTCCCTCGGCGTCTTACTCTGGCTTGGAATTGTCGCCCCAATCACCTACACGACGCACATGTTCGAAATGCGCCCGCTGAATCTTTTCCTGATCAACGAAGGCTACGTTCTCGTCGGATTGCTCTTGATGGGCGCAATCGTCGGTGGCTGGCCGAAGAAGTCCGCTTAAAACACACTGTCATTCCGCGGGCGGTGTTTGCCCGAGGAACCCGCTTTTTGCTTTGAATTGGATCTTAGTGCACCGTGATGGTAATCGAAGATTTCGCCTGCCCAAACGCATTCGTCGCATAAACCGTATAAGTCGTCGTAGTCGAAGGCTTGACCACCGCGCTCGTTCCCCGCAACGCCCCAATTTCCGGCGACAAAATCACGTAACTTGCTCCCGTCGTTTGCCAGGAAATGGTGACGCTGGTTCCCGCCGTAATGTTCGTCGCACTCACATTCAAATTTGAAATTTGCGGCAAAGAACCCGTAGGTTCGTTTGCGGAAGTATAAAGCGGAGCAATTTGCACCACTTCAAAATCCGACGCCTTCAGATTCCCCAGATTGTGCAAATCGTTGTTGTCCCACCGGTCGTCTGGCGCGCCGCTGATATACATCGAAGAACCGTTGTCCGCCAAGATCAACCCGTACTTCTTCATCGCGGTCAGAATGACTTGGTTCGCCGCCGAGAACCCGGATACATTGAAGCTGGCTTTCAACCGCAAGCGCATGCCCATGGGCGGCGCGTTCGGATCGGTGGAGTTCCCCGCAAAATGCGACGCCGGCGGAGTCATCGCGGCTTTACTTTTACTGACGGTAAACCGGATCGCATGCCGAATCTGCCCTGCAGCAACTTCGTCATACCGCACCAGTCCCGGAAAAATCGGCAGCCCAGCCGCGTCCGCGCTTGTCCATCCCCACGGCCTCTGCTCATCCGCGCTCAAGTCCCACACTGCGCCTGAGTCCGCATTCCACGCCGCACTCTGCGGATACGAACTGAAAAGCTCATAAAGAAAACAATTTGCGTTATCGAGAACCAGCACATGCCGGTCGCCGGTGCCCGGATTCGGATAGCCTTCGATTGGCGCGTTCAAGGCAATCGGCATCGGCCCGGGATCGCTCTCATCGCCATACGCCTGATAATCGATTGGCGTCATCGCTTGCTGCGCGTTCACCACCGTATACGGAATCCCCATGGTCGATCCCTGATACTGCCCCGCTCCAAAATCCGCATGAACGCCTACACCGGTCCCAATAAAATTGATGATCACATTCGAATTCGCATCCACCGGCGACGCCGAAATATCTTTGTTCCACAAGTTGTCATCCGGGAACGGCCGGAACCCATTCAGACTCGCTCCTTGTCCAGACGACATGCCACTGCAGCTCGCCGTTTGCGTCGCGCCATTCACCGTGAAGTTGCTATTGGAAGACGTACTGCTGCCTGGATCCGGATTCTGCACGCTGATCGTATACGTTCCGGCGCTCGAAACAGTTCCCGTCGCAGTTGCCTGCGTGGAAGAATTCACGACCGTAGCAAGCGCGCCGCCATTCAACAAAACTTGCGCGCCCGCCACAAATTTCGTTCCCGTCACTACAACCGTAAAATTCCCCGTATTCACCGCCGCCGGATTGATCCCCGTAATCGCCGGGGTCGGATTCAGCAGCGTCACACTGCTCGTGCCGCTCGCAGTCGTATCCGCCGCGCTCGTCGCTTTCACGCTTGCGGTATTGGGATTCGGCAAGCCCGCCGGCGCAGTATATTTGCCATTCGCATCAATCGTGCCAATCGCAGACGATCCGCCGCTCGTTCCATTCACAGACCAAGTTACTGTGGAATTCGCGGTTCCGCTGACGGTCGCTTTGAAAGTGTACGAATCGCCCGCGCGAATATTTGCTGTCGCCGGGTTGACGCTAACGGTAACTCCAGCCGCGGGAGGCGGTTGCACCGGAGGCGGCGTGTTCTGTGTGATTCCCGCGCCACAACCCGCAACCAAAAACGCGGCGCGGACCAAAACCCACCCAATCCATATCTTCCTGATTGGAAAAGACTTGGAACCGAGATTCGGGGCGTATTTCATGCTTGCCACAAAGCAAGTATGAAATCCGCAATCGTCCAAGCCTACTGGACGCAAGACCAGTTGTGGAACAGGCTATCCAGTTCAGTCTCCCGCTATTTCAGCACCGGCAAAACGAGGCTCGACGCCTGCGCCCCGCCATAGTAAAGGTGTTCCGTGGCCTTCTGAAAATCCGCTTCGGTCGCTTTCGAAATATCCACAAATTTCTGAGGATTCCGGTCCGTCAGCGGAAACCACGTGCTCTGAATCTGCACCATGATGCGATGCCCGCGCCGGAACGTGTGGTTCACGCTCGGCAGTGAAAAATTCAGCGCGGTCGGCTGATTCGCCGTAAGCGGCTCAGGCTTTTCGAAGCTGTTGCGGAATTTCGCGCGGAACGGTTCTCCGCGAACCAGTTGCTCGTATCCGCCCATCGTCAATTCTTTCGGGTTCGGCTTCGGATCCGGAAAATTCATCGGATACACATCAATCAATTTGACGTCGAAATCCGAATCCGTGCCGGACGAAGAGACCCACAGCCGCGGTGAAACTTCTCCCGCCACGGTGACGTCCTCTTCCAGAGGAGCAGTCTCATAAACCAAAACATCCGGCCGCTTCGAAGCGAAGCGCTGGTCTGCCGTCATATATTCGCGCGGAACTTCAGTGTCGAACGTTTCGATAAATGGCACGGGTCGCGCCGGATCGCTGACATATTCATCCGACCCGGTATCCTTCGGCGCATCAAAGCTAAGTTTTCCCTTGGCGGCGAAGTACAATTTGCGCGATTCCACATTCTTCGGCGGCCACGAATCGTAGCGCCGCCAAATATTGGTGCCAGTCTCAAAGATCGTGATCTTCGCGAACTTCGGGTCTTCCGCTCCCTTCAAATATTCGCGAAAAAATGGCGAAAGAATCTCTTCGTTAAAATAGTCGGAATTTTTGCCGGCGAAATTCACCGCGCCAAGATGATCTCCGCCGCCCGGCACGGACCATCCGCCATGAAACCACGGCCCTTCCACCAGCAGATTCGGCGTGCCCGAATTTGATTCGCCAACAGCGCGAAAAATCCGGTACGGCCCCATGATGTCTTCCGCGTCGAACAACCCGCCCACCGTCATCACCGCGCATTTTACATTCTTCATGTGCGCCGAAATGTTCCGCGACTTCCAGAAATCGTTGTAGTTCGGATTCTCCGCCTGGTTGTCCCAATAAAAATTCGTGTCCTTCAGATATTTCGCCTTTGCGTTGCTGACTGTCACCATTTCCAGATAAAAGTCGTATGCGTCGTTTGTGCCAAAGTCAAAATCCCCAAAACGCTCGGACGGAAATACCGGCGTCGTCTGCGGTTTGAAGAAAGTGTAAAAACCAAAATTCGCCGACAGCATGAACGCGCCGTTGTGATACGCGTCGTCGCCCATATACAGGTCCGTGACCGGCGCCTGTGGTGAGCACGCTTTCAGCGCCGGATGCGAATCGATCATGCTCGCCGCAACGTAAAATCCGGGATAAGAAATGCCATACAGCCCCGCCTTGCCGTTGTTTCCCGCTACATTTTTCAGAAGCCAGTCAATCGTGTCGTAGGAGTCCGTACTTTCATCCACATCCTTCGCAGATTTCTTTACATCCTTGTGCGGCGTCATTTCAATAAACGTGCCTTCGCTCTGAAATCGTCCGCGCACATCCTGATAAACAAAAATGTATCCGTCCTTTTCGAAAACCGGCGCAGGCCCAAGATGTTTCCGGTAATTATCCGTGCCATAGGGAGCCACGCTGTAAGGCGTTCGCTCGATCAAAAGGGGATACGTTTTTCCGGAGGCGACGTCTTTTGGAACATAAACCGCCGTAAAAAGATGCAAACCATCCCGCATGGGAATGCGGAATTCATATTTGGTGTAATGCGACTTGACTTCATCCGCGGCGGGTTTTTCTTCGCCGTCCTGCGCATAAGCGCTCGGTGCATACGCGGCGAAAATCGGCAATCCACACACAGCAATCAGCGCCGCCCTCAGCGCAAGGCATTTCAAATTGAACATGGAAGACTCCGGATTCGGATTCGCGTGCATTCAGACTTTGCCACGATACTTGCCGCATGCACCGAAGTCAACGCAGCGGTGGGGGGAAAGTCTGAATATTTTGGTCGTCACACTAGAAAATCAAGAATTCAAACTAACTTACTATCGTATATTCATCGCAAAAGCCATTTTGTCCACTGGCGGCTTTCTCGCCCCTCAGGCGATAATAAGATTCAACACTTGATGTAGGCCCAAAAAAGGAAGGCTCCCTTGATTCACGCATGGCACGACGTTTCTCCCGGTCCCGAAATCCCCCGCGACTTTCGCGCGGTCATCGAAATCCCGCTCGGCTCCAACGTCAAGTACGAGCTCGACAAAGAGACCGGCCTGCTCAAGGTCGACCGCATCATTCATTCCGCCGTCTTCTATCCTGCGAACTACGGATTCATCCCTCAGACCTACGCGGAAGACAACGACCCGCTTGACGTCCTCGTACTTTGCCAGGAACCCGTTCAGCCGCTTGCCCTGATCAAAGCTCGCGCAATCGGCGTCATGACCATGGTCGATTCCGGCGCAAGCGACGACAAAATCATCGCCGTCGCCACCAACGACCCCGAGTTCAGCGACTACATTGAAGCCCGCGACTTGCCTTCGCACCGCCTGCTCGTCCTGCGGCGTTTTTTCCAGGATTACAAACAGCTCGAAGGCAAGCAGGTCCAGGTCGAAGAAATCCGGCCAGCCTACGCCGCGTTAAACATCATCGAAAAATCTCTCGAACGTTACAAAGCGCTGCGCCCCGAGCTTTTGAATAAAAATCACGATTAGTGCAAAAGCACTATGTCTCTGCCAGTGAGGAACTGCTAGCGTTTCGTCGCTCTCCGGTATGGGGCCTGTGCGGGTGAGGAAAATCTCCATGTGGATTGGCATCGCCATCGCCGCGCTCTTGGTCATTGCATACGGCGTGCTCAGCGTGATGGCGGGCAGCCCCAGAGATGCATTCTTGATGGTTCGCTATGCGTTCCCGCACATGCGCAGCGGCAATCTGAAAGTCGGCGATCCCGCGCCTGACGGAAAGCTCATCGCACTCAACGGCTCGGACCATTTTCAAGTTCGCCAGCGCATCAACGGCAAACCGCTCGTCCTCGTCTTCGGCAGCTTCACTTGACCGCCCTTTCGTCGCCAGGTCGGCGACATCGTACAAATCTTCAACGACTATAAGGACCACGCCGATTTTCTGACCGTTTACGTGCGCGAAGCTCACCCCACCGACGAATGGCAAATGAAATCCAACGTCAATGAAGACGTCTGCTATGTGCAGCCCAGAACCCTCGAACAACGCCTCGCCATCGCCAACGATTTCACCAAACGTTACAACTACCCCGTTCCCTTCGGCGTGGACGACATGTCCAACGTTGTGAATGATCTCTACGCCGCCTGGCCCGAGCGCCTCTACATCGTCGACGAATCCGGCCGCATCGCTTACCGCGGCGGCATGGGGCCCTTCAAATACAATCCAAAAGAGGTTCGCGATTGGCTCGCGGCGAAATACGGCGAAGTGAAACATCCTGAAGCGAAACCCGCGGAACAAAAAGCTGAACCCGCAAAAAGTTCCAAATAAGAAAGAAGGCCGCCCCTGCTCGGGACGGCCTTTCACCAGTAGACCTTCAACTTTTCAACCTGGACCACTTATTATTGGCGATCGTGATCGTCGCGGTCGTGCTTATCTTTGTCTTTGTACCAGCCCTTGTGCTTGCCGTTGTCGTGATGATCGTCATCGCGCCAGCGATCCCTGTCGCGGTTGCGATCCCGATCCCAATGATGGTCGTGCTCAAATCGCCCGCGCGGCCCCTGCCAATAGCCGCCGTAATAACGGCCACCTTCATACCGCGGCACCACCCAGATTGCGCCCGAATACGGCGGTCTCGACCAATAACCCCTGTGCCAGTAGTAGTGTCCGCTTACCGGATACCAATAACCATCCACCCAAATATACTGATCCTCGTATTGGGGCTCCGGGCATGGCGGCCGCACCGCATAAACTCGCGGAGCCGGCGGTGCACCAATCTGAATTCCGATCGACACCTGACCCTTTGCGCTTGGAGCACCAGCAAACAGCGCTCCGGCCAGCGTCAGCGTCCCCAATCCTGCCTTCCAATTGAGTTTCATATGATTTCCTTTCACCGCGCTGTTAACGCGGGGCGGGATTCCTCCGTCATCTTTCCGTTTATCGCTTTGCCGCAGAGGAGCTGGGGTGGAGTGCGGCTGTGGTACTGCTCTTTTATCCTACAAGGGTATAAACACATCGAGCGGAGTTTTGTCGCGGTGTGTGACCTCGGCGCTACAGCTTCGAACGTCAGGTCGCTTCTCCCAAAAGGCCTCGGCCCATTGAAGCCCGTTCGCCCTTCATCCCTCGCGGTAAAGCCGTCAGGCATGGATCCAGCTCCATGAATGGATTTTGATGTATCTTGTCCCGGTAGAGTAGGCACTCTTGCCTGCGATTCTTTGTAGTTTCGCCAAAAGGAAAAGCAAATGGTAACGCGACGCGAATTCATCGATGGTCTGGCCGTGAGTGCAGCAAGTTTGGCGGTAGGAGTTAGCCCAAAAAGCTACGCGCGCATCGCCGGCGCCAATGACCGCCTGAATTTTGCCGTCATCGGGCTCAACAGCCGCGCCTACGCTCACCTCTCTTCCCTGCACGCGAATAAGGCGGCAGCCCGTATCGGCTATGTCTGCGATGTGGACGCCAAAATCCTCTCGAAATTCGCAACGGCAACCCAGAAGGAAATGGGTGAAGCCGCCGTCGCCGAAAAAGACTTTCGCAAAATTCTAGAAAGGAAAGACGTCGACGCAATCACGATCGCAAGTCCAGACCATTGGCATACACC
>JAFDVY010000066.1 GCA_018268785.1 Acidobacteriota bacterium
AGGTGAGGGGAGTTACAAACTCGCGCGCCGATCGCGTCATCACCACCTGCACGGTGAAGCCGTCCTGCTGTAAGCGGCGTACCAACTCCGCGGCTTTGTAGGCCGCGACCCCGCCGGTGACGCCGAGTGTGATGCGCATGGAGAACTTCGCGGCGTTACTTCCGCCGCTTATTGCCGTCCTTATCCACGTCCGTGCTCACGCCGGGGTTGAATTCGTATTCGAGCAGCCCGTATTCGATTTCTTCACAGGCCACGCGCGTGTATTTCATCGCTCGCGGGTTGTCCACCAGCGGCGGCGCTCCAGCCATCAACTGGCGGGCGCGGCGAGCTGCAAGCACGACGTAGGCAAACTGACTTTCAGGAGCTTTTGTCTGCACGGTCATCGTCAATCTTTCCCCCCAAATGACGCCAGTAGATTTTCCACCTGCGCGCGGCGCCTTGCACTGGAGCAACGCAGCGCGGTCACGATCGCTTCAACCTCTTTGCCCGCTTGTTCCACGTCTTGATTCACAACACAAAAATCGTAGTACTTGCCGAACGCTTCAATCTCGGTGCGCGCCCTGGCCAGGCGCCGCGCAATTTCCTCGTCCGAATCCTGCCCCCGGCTGCGCAACCGGCGCTCTAATTCTGCACGGGAAGGGGGCAAAATGAAAATCGCCACGGACTCCGGGAGCTTCTCCTTTACCTGAGCCGCCCCCTGAACATCAATCTCCAGGACCAGGTCCAGTCCTTTGGCGCGAGACTCGTCGTACCATTTCTTCGGCGTGCCGTAAGAATGTTTTCCAAAGACTCGCGCGTATTCCAGAAATTCGCCCCGGGCGACCATCGCCTCAAATTCCGATTCCGTGACGAAATCATAGCACTTCCCGCTGGACTCAGTCGCACGCCGGGGCCTGGTAGTACACGACCGCGAGGCCATCGTGCCGGGCATCTGCAAAATGCGCTGCACCAAAGTCGATTTCCCCGATCCCGACGGACCGGAAACGATCAACACCATTGGCGCGATTCCCTGTCCCGTGCTCATTCGATGTTCTGAACCTGCTCGCGCAATTTTTCAATCTCCGCTTTGATTTCCAGTCCCAACCCGGTAATCGCCAGAGCCTCATTTTCCACTCCCGGCGTTTTCGAAAGCATGGTGTTCGCTTCGCGATGCATCTCTTGCAAAAGAAAATCCAGCTTCTTGCCGAGTTCGCCAGCCCCGTCGAGTAACCTGCCGAATTGCTGCAAGTGGCTGCGCAGGCGGTCCAGCTCTTCGCTGATGTCGCTACGCTCAGCCAGGATCGCGGCTTCCTGGGCGATGCGCGCCGGGTCAATCGTCGTACTGCCCAGCAATTCCTTTAAGCGCGAGTCGAGCCGCTTTGCGAAAGCTGGACGCAGAGTAGTCGCGTGCTCCCGCACCTGCTCCGCAAGTTCCCCGATGCGCGCCAGGCGGCCGCGCAGGTCTTCGACCAAATGCTTGCCCTCGGCGCGCCGCATGTCATCAAGCTTCCCCAGCGCATCGAGCAAGCAACCATCCAATGCTTTTCCCAGTTGCTCTTGCTCTTCTTCCGAATCGGGAACGGCAGGGCCCAATCCGCCAATCACTCCCGGCAAACGAAGCAGGGCGACTACGTCGAGTTCCGCGGTCACGGAAGTCTGCAGCCGCAAATCGTCTGCCGCTTTCAAATACGCCTGAACCAGTTCTCGATTCACCTGCATTGGCGCAGCAGCGCCGGGCTCAACGCCAACATGCACGTCCACATGTCCGCGATGAATTCGCTCGCGCACGACTTGCCGCAGCCGCAGCTCGTACAAATCGAAACCTTCCGGCAAACGCAGCTTCAAATCCAGAAACCGGTGATTCACGCTCTTGACGCTTACGCGAACCGCCCAGCCGCTCACTTCCCCCCGGGCCTGGGCGTAGCCCGTCATGGATAAACATTCCGGCTTGCGCGCCGTTGCTGTACTTGGTTTGCTCATGCTGATTCCCCCGTTGACGGCCGGATGGCCGCGGCGGACGGTGCGGGGGCCAGCACCTCGTCGTCCGCAAACTGCAAATCGTGAAGCCGAGCGTATGTTCCGCCACGCGCCAGAAGCTCGGCGTGGGTTCCGCTCTCTCGGATCTGTCCATCCTCGAGGACAAGGATTTTATCCGCGCGGCGAATGGTTGCCAAGCGGTGAGCAATAACAAACGTGGTTCGGCCGACCATCAGGTTCGCTAATGCTTTCTGCACAAAGGATTCTGATTCCGCGTCGAGTTCGGAAGTCGCTTCGTCGAGAATCAAGATGGGAGAATCCTTAAGAATCGCGCGGGCGATGGCGATGCGCTGCCGCTGTCCGCCGCTCAGCCGCGTTCCACGCTCACCGATGATCGTGTCGTAGCCGCTCGGCAATTCCTGAATAAAATCGTGGGCGAGTGCAGCTTGTGCGGCGGAAATCACGCGTTCTTTCGAAACTCCGGCCAGTCCATAACAAATGTTGTTCCAAACAGTGTCGTGAAAGAGGATGTTTTCCTGCGTGACAATCGCGATCTGAGCGCGCAACGAGCGCAGCCGCACTTCGCGGATGTCTGTTCCGTCGATCAGAATCGCACCAGACGTCACGTCGTAGAAGCGCGGAACCAGATTGACGAGCGTGGTTTTTCCTGCGCCACTGCTGCCGACCAGCGCCACGACCTCGCCTTTTTTTGCCGTCAAAGAAATATCGCGAAGCACGGGATTGGATGCATAGGAAAAAGCTACATTGTGAAATTCAACTTCATTGGAAAACGGGGGCAAGTCTCGTGCGCCAGGCGCTTCGTGTTCTTCCTGCGCTTGATCCAGATAGGCGAATACCTGCGTCGTGGCTCCTTGCGCCTGCTGGAACTGCTGGTAGACAGCGCCGATTCTCTTCACCGGCTCGTACGATTTGAACAGCGCGTATACGTAAGCGATGAACATACCGGTCGTCAGAACGCCGGCTTGAATTCTTCCGCGAGCATACAAAAGCAGCAAGCCGATGACGATCGGCTGCAGCATGTCCATCAGCGGAGAAGTCGCCACTTGCGCGCGCACCCAGCGCATCGTCTCCCGCAGGAGCCGCCGCGAGGCCCCGCGAAATTTCGCAATCTCGAAGTCTTCCATGCCAAACGCCTTGACGATGCGGTTTCCTCCCACCGTTTCCTGCAGGATTTGCGTCAATTCTCCCAGTCGCGCCTGACTGGTCTCGACCGACCGCCGGATCTTCCTGCCCAATCTTCCGATCGGCCAAACAATGATCGGCAACAATACCGCGCATGCCAGAGTCATTTTCCAATCGAGATAAAGCAGAATCGCGATGTAAACCGGAAACAGAAACGCCTGACGAAACAGCTCCGCAAGGTATTCGGAGATCGCCAGACGGGCGCGCTCCACGTCGTTGACGACGGCGGAATAAATTCTTCCCGCGGATTGTTCCTGAAAAAACGAAATCGGCTGCCGGATGATTCGCGCATAGACCGCGTTGCGCAAATCCGTGATCGCACGGTGCCCGATGTACTGAATCAACGAAACTCCTGCAAACTCGCACAGCGATTTCACCGCGTACAAAATCAGCAGCGAAATCACGACCACCGTCCACACGTTGTGAATGCTGTGCGGGAAAAGGCGGTTTATGTAAACGGGCGTGCCGCTGACAGGAACGCGGAACAGCAAAATATTCGAGTCCGCGCTGGCGGGATTGAGAACGCGGTCGAAGACCGGCGCGATGAGCAACGCCACCGCGCCTTCCGCAAGCGCCACCAGCGCGAGCAAAGACACTCCAATCACCATGGCGACCCAGTAGGGCCGCACATAGGCAAATAGCCGCTTCAATTGTGGTGAAAAAAACGAGGCCACGCTCGAGAATCCCCCGGACTGAGCACTTGGTACGCTATTCGCCCGTCATGCAGTGTGTCAAGTTTGCGGAGCTTCGCTTTACTTCTCGATATCCCGGTGAGTGACCTTCGTCGAATACCCGCGCTTTTTCAGCGTCTTCTGCAAGGACTCTGCAAGCATCACCGAGCGGTGTTTCCCGCCGGTGCACCCAAACGAAATCGTCAAATAACTCTTCCCTTCCTGAATATAGTGGGGAATCAAATAGATCAGCAGCGCTTCGATGCGCTTCAAAAACTGTCCGCTTTGGGGATACGAAAGGATGAAGCGCCGCACTTTCGGATTTTTTCCGGTGTATGGCCGCAAGCGCGGCACAAAATGCGGATTCGGCAAAAATCGCACGTCGAACACCAGGTCGCTGTCCGTCGGCAGTCCGTACTTGTAGCCGAAACTGACCAGCGACACGAGCAGCGGCCGCTTGTCCGCCGTTTTGAACCGCTCTGTGATGAAATGCCGCAGTTCGTGCACGTTGAACTGGGTGGTATCGATCGTCACATCGGCCAGTTTGCGGATCGGCTCCATCAAGTCGCGCTCATACCGCAGACTTTCGCGTACCGGCAATTCTTTTCCCAGCGGATGCGGACGGCGCGTCTCGCTGTAGCGTCGCAGCAAAGCGTCGTCGCCTGCTTCAATATAAACCAGCGTAATCGGATGATCCTTGCGCAGGTGTTTCAACAGCGCGGGCAATTTCTCCAGTTGCGCGCCCTCGCGAGCGTCCACCAGAAGCGCAGCCCGCGCAAAATCCGCTTCGCCCGCCGCGTGCAGCTCCGCAAAAATGGGAATCAGTTCGACAGGCAGGTTATCCACGCAATAAAAGCCCATATCTTCAAACGCGCGGAGTACCGTGCTTTTCCCGGAGCCGGAAAGTCCGGTCAGTATGACCAATTGGCGCGATTCGCGTTTGGGGCGCGGCTTCAAGGCTGGCGGCTGCTCAAGTCTTCACCCGCCGCTGATGCGTGCTGGGGATGCGCATATCTTCGCGATACTTGGCCACGGTGCGCCGCGTCACTCGAATGCCGCCGTCTTCGAGCTTCTTCGCAATCTGGTCGTCCGTCAGCGGCTTGGTTCCGTCTTCCTCATCAATCATCTTCTTCACGAGCCGTTTCAGCGTCAGCAGCGACATCCCGCCGCCTTCCGGCCCGTTCACCGCTTCGCTAAAGAACGACCGCAGTTCCAAGACGCCCTGCGAAGTGTGCGCGTATTTGCTGGCCACAGCGCGGCTCACGGTCGAGGGATGCACGCCGACTTCTTCCGCCACTTCCTTAATCATCATCGGCTTCAGCGCATCCGGCCCGTGATCCAGAAACTCACCCTGCCGCGCGATGATGCTCTGGCAAACGCGCAAAATCGTATGCTTCCGCTGCTCGATGTTTTTCAAAAGCTGAATCGCCGCTGTGAATCTTTCCTTTACGTAATTCCGAACGTCGCGGTCGGCCGCATCGCGCGCCAGCAAGCGCCGGTAGGTCGGGCTCAATCGCAGTTGCGGCATGTCGTCTTCGTTCAGAAAAACTTGCCAAAGCCCATCCACCTTGCGGAAGTAGACGTCCGGCTCAACAAGCCTCGGCTCCGTCTTGTTGTAGCGAAGTCCCGGTCGCGGATCGAGCTTCTTGATCACATCGAGCGCCCGCTTTACAACTTCAATCGGCCGGTTCAGCGCCCGAGCGACTTCCTTCAATTGGTTCGCCTGCACCTGCTTCAGGTGTTCCGAGACGACCTGCTGCGCCAGTGTGTTCTGCGGATCAAACGCCTTCAATTGCAGCAGCAAACATTCCCGCAAATCCCTCGCGCCAACTCCAATCGGGTCAAAATCCTGCACCACGGCGATCGCATCGTCCAAATCATCCTGCGAATACTTGCCGCCCTGCGTCAATTCCTCCGTGGATGCCGTCAAATACCCGTTCTCATCCAGATTTCCGATGATGCTTTCCACCAGTTCGCGCACACTGTCCGAGCAAATCGTCACGCTGAGCTGCCAGTTCAGGTGCTCAGTAAGCCCCGCTGGCGACGATAAAAATTTTTCAAACGACGGCCGCTCCGTAACTTCCCGCTCCGCCGATTGCCCGCCATCTCCGCCCGTATCCAAATATTGGTTAAAGAACGTCCCGACGTCGAACTCGTCAAACGGATTCGACTCCGGCTTATCCGGAACCTTTTCCGTCTCGTTTCTGATGAAATTTTCGTCGCTGTAATTGTCCGTCGCGGTGGGTTCTTCACTCTGTTCTTCCAGAACCGGGTTTTCAATCATCTCCTGATTGATCATCTCCCGTAGTTCCAGCCGGTTCAGCGCCAGCACACTGACCATCTGCACCAGGCCGGGCGTCAGAATCTGCTTCTGCGCCACCTTTAAGTTGAGTTTGAGTCCCTGCCAGGCCATGGTCGTTTGTGGTCTTTCCCGTTGGTACTCAGTTCAAGCGGAAATGGTCGCCAAGATACACGCGTCGCACCTCTGGATCGTTGCTGAGATCCTCAGGCCGGCCCTTCCGAAAGATTCTTCCACCTCTCAGGATGTACGCGCGGTCGGTCACGGTCAAGGTTTCTCGTACATTATGGTCCGTGATGAGAACCCCGATGCCGGATTTTGCAAGGTCTCGAATGATCTCCTGCAGGTCCTTCACGGTCAAAGGATCAATGCCCGAGAAGGGTTCGTCCAGCAACACAAACGATGGTTGCAGGGTCAGCGAGCGCGCAATCTCCAGCCTCCGGCGCTCTCCGCCGGATAGCATGTAGGCTTTGCTTGTTCGCACAGTCTCCAGCCCCATTTGCACTAATAGTTCTTCCAACCGATCTCGCTGCTGCTCTGGAGTGAGAGGGAGGGTTTCCAGGACGGCCAGTAGATTTTCTTCGCTCGTCAGTTGGCGAAAAACTGACGGTTCCTGCGGAAGGTAGCTGATCCCACTCCGCGCCCTGAGGTACATCGGCAGGTCGGTGATTTCGTCGCCGTTGAGAAGTACCTTGCCGGAATCCGGCCGGGCGAGCCCCACAACCATGTAAAACGTAGTGGTCTTTCCCGCTCCGTTGGGTCCCAAGAGCCCAACGACTTCGCCCTGCCCGATTTCCAACTCAACGTTATCAACGACTTTGCGACCGCGGTACGACTTGCTCAGTTCAACGGCTTGGAGCTTTAGCATACCTCGCCAAAAAGGACCGCCCGCGCGGCCCAGTTATTTCTCGACCCGGTGCTTCGTCAACGTGCGCGAACCATTTTCGGAGTCGACGATGATCGTAGCATCCGCTAAAAAGAAGGTCAATTGATGTCCTGTCGTGGTTCCTTCGGACGCGTCGAAAATTGTCGGCGTTCCGCCCGTCATCACGAATTTTCCGTCGCTCGCCGTGTATTCTCCGCGATCCGCCGTCGCTCGCCGCTGCCCTTGTTCCACCGTAACGCCGCCCGTTCCCACCGCTCGGCTGATCTGCTGCGCCCCTGGCGCACTCCCATTCGCCGAATTTGCTCGCGCAAAATAAATATCCATCGCCGCGCTATGAATTTTCTGCTCCGCGGATTGCACCGCAACGTCTTTTTCCAGATGCGCGCGGTTCTCTTTGTCCCAATACGTCAAATTGCCCGCAAAGACACGCCAAAGTTGCGGTAACTTTTTTGCGGAAGGTGCCGTGGGACTTGCCGATGCAGCGGCCGAAGCCGCAGGCGCTTGTAAAAACACCGCGCGAACATTTCCAGCCGCGTTCAAAACCCGCGCATCGCGTTGCAGTTCGATGGACTCAGCTTCCATGGTCGATTCGCCCTGCCACAATCGCGCGTGTCCCTTGTACAGCGCGCGCCCGGTCTTCGAATTCGCCTGAAGATAGTCCGAAGTTATGTTTGCAGGCGCCGAGCCAATCTGCACGGCGCCCGGCTTCCCGGCATAGTCCGTCGAACGCACGCTTCCTTCCGCAAAAATTTCGCCCGAGTCCTGATGCAAGGTGAGTTTCGTCGCGCGCGTTTCCGTCGTCGCATCGCGCACTTGCACATGCCCCGTTAATACAGCCAACTGCGTCGCCCTCACAAACAGCGCGTCATCCGACTGCGCCGATTTCTCCGCGTCCTTCAGCCGTACGTCTCCGTGCAATTCCATCTGCGACCAGCCGCCGCTCGCCTCCAGTTGCGCCGCGCCGTTCTTTCCTGTTGCCGTCTGTATTCCCTTTCCGGGAGCGCTTCTTTCTAACCGCACCTTCCCCAAGGCTTGCAATAGCTTTGCCTTGCCCTCATCGCCAAAATCCAGATGCAAGCGATCCGCCTGCAATTTCGTTTGCTCGCCGGCAGTTGCGCCTTTCGATGCGCCGTTCGTCCATACAACCGTTCCCGGCGCCAGCGATTCCGCCAACTGCGGTCGCGATTTTTCGCGTAACTCCGCTCCCAAAAACGCCATGCGCACCGCGTCCGACTGCAAATCCCGGACATCGCCACTCTTCTTGTAAGACGTGTGAATTTTCACCGCGCCTTTCAGCGTGATCTCTTTGGCCTTCCCGCTTGCCGGCCAAAACTCCACATTCGCTTCATTCGAGGCCATCTCTTGCTTCTCATCTTCGCCATCGGAAGAACCGCTCACATTTCCTTCCGCGGAAATTCCAGCCACTTTGCCATCCGCGGTCAATACCGCCGACATTGAATCCGCGTTCATGACCTGTGCACCCTTCGTTCCTCGCGAATGTAGTTCCGGTCTCAACCCTGCCCCGGCTGCGCTCGCCAAAATCTTTCGCGCGCGAAAACTTTCGTCCATCTCGATCGCGACTCCGCCAGCCTTCAATTGGCTCATCGCCGTCGCAGCTTCCACCGGCCCCGCAAGCCGCATCAAGTGCGAATCGCGGTCAAACTCCAGTCGCGTGCCGCGAATCTGCACGGGCTCTGTATGCTTCTGTTTTCCGGCTCTCGAAGCAGCCGGCGTCAGGCTGAAATGCACGTCGTGCAGGAGTTGCAGTTGCCCTTCATTCGAATGATATTCAACGCCCTTCGCATCTCCCGTGCCGTTCGGCAGACGAAACGTGATCGGTTCGGAAGTCTTTGCAATTCCCGTATCTCGCTCGAACGTAACCGCCTTTGTCTCCACATGAATCAACCGCGAAGCCGCCATCTCCGGATGAGCTTTCAACAATTTGGCGTCCGCGGCGCTCATCAAATCCATCTGCACGGGCCCGCTACAGTCGACAGTCTCGGGGTTTTTCGAGTACCGGCAGGTCTGTGTGTGCAGGATATCGTTTCGGTCCTGGGCCTTTCCAAACACCGTAATCTTCACGTCCTCCAGCAAACTCGATGCTTCGCCCTTGAAATCGGTCGAGTGCGACGCCTCCACCGTGTAAATCGTCACATTCCCCTCGACCTTCGAAAACGATATCCCGCTCAGTTGCTTGTCCACATAGGACGGCGAAGGCGGCGGAGCGTTTTTCTTGTCCTGTCGCCGTTGCCAGCCGCGCGCCAAATAGACCGCCGCCGTTACACCCGCAAGGCAAAGCGCCACTGCGGCGGACCATCGCGCGTACTTCGCCGCTTCACTTCTTCGCATGGTTTCAGTTAAACAAAATTTCCAGAGACTGTATAGCGAGGCCGGAAAGGAGAGAACGGTCAGCCGGCGGTTTCCGCTGTCGCGGCAGGCGCATCCGGCAATTCGGGCAGGATTCCTAGATTGGCGGCAGCCACGCTGTCGCGGTTCGTGTTCTTCACCAGGTACATCGCTTCATCCGCAAGGTGCAGCAACCCTTCTTTCGTCCGCGAATCCACCGGATAGGCCGCCACGCCCATGCTCGCCGTCAAATGCAAATTCAGTCCATCTACGGCAAGCCATTCGGTCTCGCGAATCAGCTTGTGCAGGCGCCGCGCCACATTCAGAGCATTGTCCTTCGAGGTCTGCGGCAGCAGCAGCACAAACTCGTCGCCGCCGTACCGGAATGCAAAATCAATCAGCCGGCAATGCTCTTTCAGGGCGCTGCCAATATGCGCCAGCAATTTCGATCCCACCAGGTGTCCCTGCGTGTCGTTCACCTGCTTGAAATGATCCAGGTCGATAAAAATCAGCGAAAATTCGTAGTTATACCGTTGCGAGCGGTAAATCTCCGTCTCCAGAATCACGCTCATGTGCCGCGCGTTGTAGAGCGAAGTGCAATCGTCCGTGATCGTCAGTTCGTGAATCCTCTTCACGTGCCGCGCATTTTCCAGGGCAATCGCCGCAAAGTCCGAAAGCGCTTCCAGCAGTTTCAAATCGCGCGGATCGAATCCTTCGGGACCAATACAATTGATCAACTCAATCACGCCTAGGCACGTATCCCGGAATTTCACCGGTACTGCGACGATGGATTGCGTCTCCGTCTTCGTTTTTTCGTCGACTTTTGCAAAAAAACGCGTGTCCTTGGAAGTGTCCGGCACAACGACGGTCTCGCCGTGCGCCGCAACCCAGCCTGCAATCCCTTGCCCCATTTTTACCCGCACATCTTTCAGCGCTTGCGAAGCTTTGCCGACCGCCAGTTCAAAATAAAGTTCCTGCTTCGCTTCATCGAGCAGCAGCAGCGACCAATTGTCTGGCCGCAAAAACTCGTCAATCTTTTCCATGATCGTCCGCAGCACCTGATCGAGCTGCAGCGATGAGGTCAGCGCTTTTCCCAACTCCTGGAACACCGCCACTTCGCCCGCCTGGCGACGGTCCTCCGGCAGGCCGGGATTGCGTCGGCGTTCAACTTCGGGAAACTGTTTTGTTTCCTCCACTCGGCTGGTCCTTGCTTCCAAGAGTCTATGAAGTGCGACGGGTCCTGAGCACACTTCCCCTACCGCAGATTCGGCCAATTACACGAATCTGCGCCAGTATAGGCCCGCGCCGAAATACCGCGCAACTCGCACGTGGTACAGGCGTTCCCATCTTGTTATTGGGGCAACCTGGCCTTCCCGAGCATCCATTGAGGCTAGGCGTTTCTTCTTGCCCCCGGCTTACCTTGCTCCCAGGCCAATAAGCATTTTCTTATCTTCTTCCGGCCACTTACTTGCACCAGGAATTCCGGCTGCTAAGGCCTGGCGTCTTCCCGCCGATATTTCCTGGATAGGGGTTCCCACTTGGAACTGTCCCAGAACAAGTCTCCCAAATCGGCAAGTCTTCGCCGCAGTCAGCGCTTGCTCTTGACTGTCCACATCGTCGTCAGTGGCAAGCAACCCACTGGAACCCCTTTCACGGAAGACACGATCACACAAGTCGTCAACGCGCACGGCGCTCTTGTGCTCCTCAAACAGATGGTTTCCGCCGGAGATCGCCTGAAGCTTAAGAACGTCAAATCGGGCGACGAAATCGAATGTACCGTTGTGGACGTTGGCGAGATGCAGGAACGCAGATTTGGAATTGGCGTCGAGTTTGACCAACCCTCGCCTCGTTTCTGGCGTATCTCATTTCCCCCCGACGATTGGAACTCCAAAAATCCCGAAGCCAAACGCTTTACAAGCAGCCCTCGCCCAGTTCCGAAGTAATTCTCCGCGATTCTCAGCGTTCTCCTATTTGTGGAAGTTGCTTTGTTAGCGAACTTGTCGGGCACGACCTGCAATGGCAAGACTGAATTGACAGCGATAACATCGTCACGTAGCCTCGCGTCAACTATGCCCCCTACCACTCGAAGGCAGTTCGTTATGCAAACGGGATTAGCAGTCGCGGCCCTTTGCCGCCGCCCCAGCGAAGTGCTTGCAGCAGCGCGGGAAGTCTTTGAAAACCGCAAAAGTAATGAGATTCAACTTGATGCAGCAACTATCCGCAAGTTTTCTGCTCATATAGCCGGCCACGTGATTGCGCCAGAGGCGTCTGACTATGAATCGGCGCGTTCCATCTTCAACCGCGCATACGATCTCCGGCCCGCGCTTATCGTGCGTTGTGCCAACTCGTCCGATGTCGCAAGAACGCTGGATTTTGCGCAGGGCCAGAAGGTGCCATTGGCAGTACGTAGCGGCGGACATAGTCGAATCGGGCATGGGATGTGCGACGGTGGCGTGGTAGTCGATCTTTCAGGGATGAACCGTGTCGTTGTTGACGCAGGCAAGCGCGTGGCACGTGCGGAGGCAGGCGCGCTAGTGCGTGATCTGGATGCTGCCGCCCAAAAATTCGGGTTGGCCACAACGTCAGGCGGGTGCCCAACGGTAGGAATTGCGGGCCTGACACTTGGCGGAGGTGAAGGGAAATTGATGGGCAAGTTCGGCGCGGCCTGTGACAACTTGCTGTCCGCGCAATTGGTGACAGTGGACGGCACTCAAGTCGAGGCCAGTCACAACTCAAGTCCAGATCTTTTTTGGGCCATTCGGGGTGGAGGCGGTAACTTTGGTGTGGTAACTGAGCTGGAGTATCAGCTCCATCCTGTAACAGACGTTCTCGCGGGAACGCTTCTCTATCCGGCTGGTCGCCTTCCGGATCTGCTACAGGCTTTTGCCAGATTCGTCGCTGCAGAACCGGATGAAATGGATGTCTTGGCTCAGTTGGTGCCTCACGACACCGGACCGAGATGCAGAATGGACATCTGCTATTGTGGCGATCCTCGACTCGGAAACGACTTGCTGAGGCCTCTCCGAGCGCTCAATCCTCAAGAGGACAGTGTTAAGGTCACGCCGTATTTGACAGCGCAATCCGCGGGCGGGTTTCTTCAAACGCCGGTTGCACACTTTCAGACCAATCTCTTCCTTCCCGACTTGAGCGAGGCGGTGATTACCACTATTTCTGCGGCAATGAGCGAAGCACCGCCACGATGCAAGATAATCGTTGTGCCCTTGCGCGGAGCAATTTCGCGTGTGCCTCTCCGCGACACCGCATTTGTTCTCAGACAGCCCGGCTATGAAGTGGACATAGCTGGTGTCTGGGACGATCCTGCGGAAAGGACACGCGTGGTGGAATGGGTGAAGACTCAGCGTGACAAATTGCAGCCCTTTGCGCGTGGTGTGTACGCCAACCAATTGGGCGAGACCAGTGAACCACTTGTCAGAGCAGCATTTGGGCCGAACTACACCCGCTTGGTGGAAATCAAGAAAAAGTATGACCCTAGGAACGTGCTTCGTCTCAACCAGAACATCAAGCCGGAATAAGATCGAGGACTCAACATTGGATATGCGGTATTGCCCAGGCAAGTCAAGAATATTTCGCCTGAGTCCTGATAGATGCGGGTGCCGGAAAATGCCAGCGTTGTTGAGTGCCAAAGGTGGGCACTTCGCCAAATCTCCAATCTCCCTCTTTGTTTGACAGCTCCTTTCTCCCCGCCTATAGTGCCTCGCAGGGATCCCACGCCTTTTCCCTCTCGCAGTTCGAAAATTGGCAGGAAGATGCGCGATTTTTCCGGCATCGCTGTAAACTCTTTGTCGATTATCTGCGCTTCGGTTCTGTCGGCGCTGTTGTCGAATGATGGTTCGAGGATGGTTTTCACCGCATGGCGAAAGGTACGTTTGGGCAACGTCTGAAGCGCGAACGCGAATTGCGTGAAGTCAAACTCGATGAAGTCTCCACCGCGACTCGCATCAGCCCTCGCTTCCTGGAAGCTCTTGAAAACGAAAATTGGGAAAGGCTTCCCGGCGGAGTCTTTGGCCGCGGATTCGTTCGCAGCATCGCCCGCTACCTCGGCCTCAATGAAGAAAGTCTGCTTGCCGAATACGATCTGGCCCGCGGCGAAAATCTGAATCAAGCGTCCGCTAAACAGGAAGAGCGCATCCCTGCCCCTCCAAGATGGATTCCCGTGGCCGCTATTCTGGTGATTCTGCTCTTGCTTCTCGGCTTGCTTTTCGGCGGCCTCTACGGCTGGCGCAAATACAAAGCCCACAAACTCGCAAAACAGAGCGCAAATTCCGAGCCAACTTCCGCTGCTCCGCCGGTCGCGGTTCCAATGCAAAAGCAACTCGCTTCAAATTTGGAAACTTCGCCCGCTCCCGCGCCCCTGAGACTCTCTGTTTTCGTCGCTTCCGCCACCCGAGTTCGCATTCTGGCCGATGGCAAAGTGGTTCTCGATGCCGAACTCGCCTCCGGAGAAAATCGCCGCTTTACTGCCCAAGACCAATTCGAAGTCTCCGCCGCAGACTCCTCCTCGGTGTTGCTGGAATTGAACGGCACGATGATGGCGCCCCTCGGAACGCCCGGTTCCTCCGGTAAAATGGTCCTTAGCGCGAAGGACTTAAGGCAGGCACCCGGTGGAGTCTCTCAACCCTGAAGTTGTTCATGACCTCAAACAAAGCCGCGCCACTCGCGAGCGCAAGCTTGCCGTCTGCTCTGGCGGCGCTCATCTCAGCGCTGCCGATCGCGCTGAAGTTCTCACCGTCCTCGCAGCTGATTCCGACGAAATGGTCGCGCAGCATGCACAGGATGCGCTTCTCTCAGTTTCCCCGGAGGCTTTTGTCGAGGCCATCAAGCGCCCGGAAGCCATCGCTTCCGTCTTCACCTACGCCTCCAAAAATCTTGCGGATAAACCGGGCATCGGCGAAGCTCTCGTTCAAAACAAAAATTGCCCCGCCGGACTCCTCGTTCCCGTTGTCCAGCATCTCTCCGCTCTCGGCATCCAGGCTCTTCTCGACGACCTCGGCCGCGTAAGCGATTCCCTCGCTCTTGCCTCCGCGCTCGAACACTCGAGCACCGTCACGGCCGATCAAAAAAACATTCTCAAAGAAATGCACGGCGGCACTGCCGACGAAGCTCATTTCGCTGAAGCCGCCGCCGAAGCCGAACCCGATATCCAGCGCCGTCAAACCCTCTTGCAACAAATCGCCAAAATGACCGTCGCCCAGCGCGTTCAGTTCGCCGTAAAAGGCGGCTCTGAGGCGCGCCGCACCCTCATTCGCGACACCAACAAAGTCGTTCAGCGCGCCGTCCTTCAATCTCCGCGCCTCACCGATCAGGAAGTCGAAGCTTTCGCTTCCATGGCCAATCTGACCGATGAAATCCTTCGCCTCATCGCGGCCAATCGTGTTTTCCGGAAAAATTACGCCGTCGTCCGCAACCTAATCAACAATCCCAAGCTGCCTCTCGACGTTTCCCTTCATCTCCTCCCTATGATCAACGTTGTTGACCTCAAAAAACTCACCATGAACAAGAACGTCCCCGAAACCCTCCGCACTACCGCACTCAAGCTGCAAAGGCAGCGTGCCGAAACAAAGAAATAACGTCTCCCCCGTTTGCTCAATCTGCTCCGCGCCTTTATCATTCTTTTATGAAGAATCGGTCTTTCGCTTCGCGCCTGCTTCCTGCTGTCCTCGTCTTGTGCTTTCTTGCTCCGGCAAGACTCGCCGTCTCCTCCCCAAACTCCGAACCATGGTCTCCTGCACAAACCGTCTCCCCTGCTGATTTCGCGCTGGAACTTCAAAAACACGATCCTTCTCTGAAGATTGTCTACGTCGGCGTGCGTACTCTTTACAACGGCGCCCACATTCCCGGCGCCGTCTTCCGCGGCCCGGGCTCAAAAGAGGAAGGCATCCTCGACCTCAAAAAATTCGCCGCCAGCCTTCCGAAAGATTCCAACCTTGTGATTTACTGCGGCTGCTGCCCGCTTGATCGTTGCCCAAACCTCCGTCCAGCTTTTTCTGCTTTGCAGCAAATGGGCTTCACTCGAATTCGCGTCCTTATCCTTCCCACTAGTTTCGCCGCCGATTGGATCGAAAAGGGCTATCCAACCGAGAAGGGCTCTTGAACTCGAGCCCTTGTACTTCCGCCAAAACTTGGTCTAGCATCTCTTTCTCAAAGGAGCCCCTATGCCTCGCCGTTTTTCCGCCGTCGTAGCAATACCCGCTCTTCTCGCGCTTCCCATTTTCCTGAGCGCATTGCCTTCTCCGCCCCGGTCGCTCGCCGGGGATAAGAAAGACGTCGTCCTTAAAGCCGCCGACATTTCTTCCAAACTCTTCCCGGAAACCGTTTTCTTCCGTGGCCAATCCGCTCCTGTTCAAATGCGCAATACCGGCGGCGTCCATTTTGCTGATGACTTCTACGTACTCGCTGGCTTGGTCGACAACTCTGGCTATTCCTCGGGAATCCGCCAAAAGTATCAGGGCTACCTCCTCACTGAAGTTCCCCTCCAGCTTGGCGGTCAGTCCGTCAAGCCCGGCGCATACGGCTTCGGATTCCTTGAAAACAGCAAATTCGTCCTGCTCGATCTCGGCGCAAATGATCTTTTCCAAGCTGATTCCAGGCGCGACGCCGACCTCAGGCGCCCAACACCGTTTCAAGTCCTGGCCACAGCCGATCCCGGTAAATATCGCATTTACATGGGCCGCGAATTTATCGAATTCAGTCGCGCAAAATAGTCTTCAACAATATTCTTGCTAAGAGGTCACTCTGATGCGTCGCGTGCTTCCCGCATTCGCCTTGTTTGTGATTTCGCTCTTCGCTTTCTCCGCGCCTGCGCAGACTCCGCCGCAATCTCACTTTGACGGCAGCTCCTGGTGGAGTCACGTCAAAGTCCTCGCTGACGACAACATGGAAGGCCGCGAAACCGGCAGTGACGGCCTCAAACGCGCCCAAGCTTACGTCGTGGACCAACTCAAGAAATCCGGCCTCGAACCCGCCGGCGCCAACGGCTTTTATCAGCCGGTAAAATTCATCCAGCGCCAGGTCGACGAATCCAATTCGAATGCCGCTCTAATCCAGGATGGCAAAACGCTCGCTCTCGTCCCCGGCGACGACATGCTTTTCTCCAGCAAGAGCAACACGGGCGAAAAAGGGTTCACCGCCCCGCTCGTATTTGTCGGCTACGCCCTCAAAATCCCAGAGAAAAATTTCGATGACCTGGCCGATGAAAACCTCTCCGGCAAAATCGTCGTCTACATCAGCGGTTCCACTTCGGATATTCCCGCCGCCCTCGCGTCGCACTACAGCACCACTGTCGAGCGCTGGAAATCCCTCAGAGCTGCAGGCGCCATCGGCATGATCAGCATCCCCAATCCGGCTTCCATGGACATTCCCTGGTCGCGCATCGCCGTCAATCGCCTTCATCCTTCCATGGAACTCTCCGGAGCAGAATTCAACGATACGGACGGCCTTAAGATCTCCCTCTTCT
>JAFDVY010000067.1 GCA_018268785.1 Acidobacteriota bacterium
GCGGAAGCTCAACAAAATATGAAGAAAATCTGCAATCAGTGCCACACGATGCCGTCCATTGACCGTGTTTACGCACAGGCAGAGCAGGTGGTGGCGTCAACGAACGAAAAAGTTCAGAAAGCACAAGATCTCGTCGCGGGATTGCGGAAAGACGGATTGCTGGGAACACAACCTTACCAGCAGCCGATTGATTTTCTCGCGTTCGATCTTTGGCACTATGACGGGCGGACTTCCAAGCACGGGGCGTTCATGGGCGGTGCGGACTTTGTGCAATGGCATGGAAATTATGAACTGCTGAAAAAGCAAGTTGAGTTGAACCACATGGCCGAAGAACTGCGCGCCAAACACGGCCATGGCAAGTAAGGGTCGAAATCAGTGGGCTGGGGCTCACGACCTGTGGCTCGAGGTGTTCGTCCAATTCAATTTTGCCTGCCTGGCGGGCGACATTCTCCTGGCTCATTCTGCAAACTCGTTTCGAAATCGAGCCGAGTATATTCCACTTTGGTTTTCGGGGGCGGCCGCCGCTCTTCTGTTCGTAGGTTTGGTCGCGCGAGTTAAATCACAATTCCTGGGGCTATGGAGATGGACAGGCTATGGCGTGGGGTGGTTCTCTATCGCGGTCGGTATTGCGGGAGTCGCGTATCATCTGGAGAGTAGCTTCTTCTATGAACGAACGTTGAAGAGTTTGACGTATGCAGCGCCTTTTGCAGCGCCGCTAGCGTACGTCGGACTGGGCTGCCTTCTGTTGATGAACCGCATGATTGCCTTCCCGACACGGGATTGGGCAAAATGGACCCTTTTTTTTACCTTGGGCGGATTTGCGGGAAATTTCGCGCTCAGTTTGACCGATCATGCCGTAAACGGTTTCTATCACTGGGCCGAATGGATTCCGGTGTTCAGTTGCGCTTTGGCAGTGGGGTTTCTATCTGTCCTGTTCGTGGGAGAGGAAAGCACGAAATACGCAAAGTTGTGCGCCCTAGTGCTGGCTCTGCAAGTTCTTGTGGGGATTGCCGGATTTGCTTTGCACGTTCTTGCGGATTTGCGTGGGCCGTCGCAGAGCCTAGTGCAAAACGTCATCCAAGGAGCGCCGCCGTTTGCGCCGTTGTTGCTCCCCAATCTTGCCCTGCTGGGATTGCTCGGATTGCTTGCGCAGGACAGTGTGGCACGCCGTCGCCGCAACGTAGCCATTTAAACCGATCAAGAAAATCAAACTTCAGCCTGTCTCATCACGCGCTTTGCGACAATTTGCAGGAAGTGCTCGTGGACGGTGGAGTCCGCGGTGAGTTCGGGATGAAAAGTCGCAGCGAGGAGATTGCCTTTTTGGACGAGGACGGGTTTGCCGGCGTACTCGGCCAGGATTTCGAGAGAATTCCCGGCGCGTTCGATGATGGGGCCGCGGATAAAGACCATTTCCATAGGCTCGGATTTTAATTTCGATGGGCCGAAGAAAACGTCACTAGCAAGCTGGCGGCCGTAGGCGTTGCGCAGAACGGTCATGTCCATGAGGCCGAGAGAGGATTGCGGGGGATTCTTGACTTCGGTGGCGAGCAAAATCGCTCCGGCGCAGGTGCCGAAAATGGCGCGGCCATCCGCGGCGAATTTGCGGATGGCGTCGTAGAGACCCTCTTCCTGGAGGAACTGGAGCTGCGTGGTGCTTTCGCCTCCGGGGAGAATGAGGCCGTCGCACGATTCTAGGTCGGCGACGGCGCGGACTTCGACGGTTTCCGCGCCGAGGCTGCGCAACATCGCGGCGTGCGCTTCAAAATCTCCCTGGACGGCTAAGATTCCGATCTTCATTAAATAGTTCCCCGCTTCTCACACCAAAATCAAAGCAGATTCCTCGCTCCGCTCGGAATGACAATTCTGACGATATTGCGGAACGCGATCGCGCTCCGTACAGTTACCAGCCGCGCGTGGAGAGCAGGTCCTTTTCCGGGAGCTGGCGAACGTCCAGGCCGGGCATGGCTTCGCCAAGCTCTTCGCTGGCTTCGAGAACGACTTTCGGATCTTCGAAGTGCGTTGTGGCTTTGACGATGGCTTTTGCGCGGGCATCGGGATCACTGGATTTGAAAATGCCGGAGCCGACGAAAACAGCCTCCGCGCCCAGCGCGCGAACTAGAGCGGCGTCAGCCGGAGTTGCAATACCTCCCGCGGAGAAATTCGGTACTGGCAGCTTGCCGGTCTTGGCAATGCCACGAATAAGGTCGAGCGGTGCGCCGTGTTCTTTTGCGACGCGCATGAGTTCATCATCGCGAAGCGTGGTGAGGCGGCGCATTTCGGAAACAATGGTGCGCATGTGGCGGACGGCTTCGACGACATTGCCAGAGCCCGCTTCTCCTTTGGTGCGGATCATCGCAGCACCTTCGGCGATGCGGCGGAGGGCTTCACCGAGATTGCGCGCTCCACAAACGAACGGAACGCGGAAATCATGCTTCCAGACGTGATTTTCCTCGTCGGCGGGGGTGAGCACTTCGCTTTCGTCGATAAAGTCCACTTCGAGCGCCTGGAGAACGGCCGCTTCAGAGAAATGGCCGATGCGGACCTTGGCCATGACGGGAATCGTGACCGTCTGCATGATTTCGCGAATCACCTTGATGGCGGCCATGCGCGCGACGCCGCCCTCTTTGCGGATGTCCGATGGCACGCGCTCGAGCGCCATGACCGCGCAAGCTCCGGCTTTCTCGGCGATGCGCGCTTGCTCCGCGTTGGTGACGTCCATAATGACGCCACCCTTGAGCATTTCCGCGAGGCCAACTTTGACGCGCCACTCGTTGGAGTTGCCGTTCGTTGCGCTGCCATTTGCTTTCTTTGCGTCCATGATTGCTTCTCCTCGAAATTCAGGCTGCAGATTCCTTCCTTAAAACTAAACCGTGGGCGGCGCGTTGATAACGACGAATCTCGCCGTTCCTCGCGCCAGCAAGTTCCCTTTCGCATCCCGGATTTCTCCGATGCGAAAACGATTCCTGCCTTTTTCACTTTCCTGCCAGCCCTCGACGACGATTTCTTCGTTAAGAGGGACCGGTTTTTTGTACTCAACCGAGAGTTCCGCCGTAACTGCGCGTTCTTCGGTCAATTTCGAAATCTTGCCCATCGCTTCGTCGAGCAGGACCGCGATGATGCCGCCGTGGCCGAAGCCTGCTCCGCCGCCGAAACGCGGGCCGAGAACGAATCTGCCTCGCGTCTTGCGTTCATCCACGAGCAGGTCAAACGCCAGCTTCATTCCCCAATCGTTGCCCCCGCCGCAGCCAAAACAGTTGTTTTCCGTCTTGGGCTCAAGCCGAATGACTTCGCTCATTCGATTGCGGCCTCAGACCAATGCCACGCGACTGCGTTCGGCGCGGCGAACTCCGCGTTCGCGCTTGCGCATTTCGGCGCGAAGAATGTCCGCGAGCGTGGAAACGCCACGAGCGATCTGTTTCTCATCGAGGCTGGCAAATCCGAGACGCAACGTGTTCGGTTGCGGACCCTGGACATAGAAGTAGCGGCCGGGTGCGAAGAGGACGCTGCGCTCTTTCGCGTGAATAAGCAGCTCGCTCGCGTCGAAACCAAGCGGAAGTTCAAGCCAGGTGCACATGCCGCCGTCGGGGATGGTCCAGCGAGTGCCTTCGGGCATGTGTTTACGGAGGGCTTCATCCAGCGCGCGAAGGCGCGATGCGTAGACTTTGCGCATTTTGGCCAGGTGCTTGGTAAAAAGCCCGCGACGCAAGAACTCCGCAAGTGTGGCTTGTGCAAGCTGATCCGTGTGCAGGTCGGTCGTTTGTTTTACCTGGCGCAGACGCTCTACAGCAGCAGGTGGTCCGACGATCCAGCCAACGCGCAAGCCGGGGAAGGCGACTTTGGCGAAGCTGTCAATGTGAATGACGATGTTCGAGCGATCGAGTTGTTTGAGCGATGGAATGCGCTCTTCGCGATTGTGAAGGCGTGCGTAGATGTGGTCTTCCACGATGGCGACTTGATAGCGCGCGGCCATTTCCAGGATTTTGCGGCGCGAAGCGAGAGGAATCGAGGCGCCCGTGGGATTTTGGAAGTCCGGTGTGAGCACCATCAGCTTGACGCGATTTGCAGCGAGTGTGGCTTCGAGCGCCTCGAGGTCGATTCCGAGAGAACCACCAGGCTCAGGGTGCGTTTGCACGGGAACGCCGAGGCAGCGAGCGCGCGCACCGCCAAATATGGATACAGCGCCCGGGTATGCAGGATTTTCCAGGATGACGGAGTCGCCGGGGCGAACGAAGGCTTTGCTGATCAAATCGAGCGACTGCTGGCAGCCGTCGGTAACTAGTAGATTTTCGTCGCGGACGGTAAGGCCTTCTTGCCGCAAGAGCTCGATGAGGGCTTCCTTCAGCGGGCCATAACCGTCCGAGGGGCCAAGATTCAAGACGTCGGTGGCTTCTCGGCGCAGAACGGCGTTCACGCAAATTTGCAATTCATCGATGGGAAAATGTTCTGGAGCCGGGCGCGCCATCACGAAGGAGAGCGAGTCCACGGGAGCGCTGGCGGTGAGGCGGCTCAAGACTTCGTCGCCGCGTTCGTCGGCAAAGAGAAGCTCCCAGCGAATGCCATCGGCGCCATTGAGAACGGGCGGAGCAGGCGGCGTGATTTTGAGGCCATTGCCGTTGCCCTTGATGAAGGTGCCACGGCCTACGTGGCCTTGAATCAGCCCTTCCGATTCGAGCTCGGCGTAGGCGTTTGCCACGGTCGTGCGGTGAACGCCGAGCATGGTGGCAAGCTCGCGGCTGGCCGGAATACGATCACCGGGGCGAAGATCGCCTGCGTGAACGAGCGCGCGCAATTGATCGCGCAACTGGATATACAGCGGAACGTGGCTCTGTGGCTGGAGATGAACTGGAAGCATTGGCCCTCTCCTGGAGCCAATTCTAGCAGATATTGGACTGCCACAAGAGCCAATTTGTCTTCTTGCTTAGTTTTTGCTTCGCGGGCTTTGCGGAGGCTCGGGATCTTCGGTCTTGTTCCCTGCCCAGAGAGGAGCGGCACAGAGTTGCGTCCAATCTGCGTCCACGCATTGGTAAATGGAGACGAGCGGCAGGTCCTCGGGCTGAACGACGTAGTCGCCGCTGGACATAGCTTCGGATTTTTCCGCGGAATCGGTGACGACCCAGCTTCCGGGCCGGACGCGGACGCGAAATTGGCCGGAGGATGGCTCGTAATTCGAGTAGCTGAAGCAACGGCCGATGCAGGCGCGCTCGATGGAGTGGGCGATGAATTGAACGCGCCAGTCGCCGGGGGCGGAGGCCACGGGAACGATCCGCGTGCCGCGCGGGAGCTTTTCGATGAGGATTTGTGCGTTTGATTCGAGGCGCGAGATTTTTGCCGTGTCTTGAAAGCTGAATAAAAGAAAGACGGCCGCACAGGCAGCGAATCCGGCGATTTGCCATTTGCGAAGCGGGATCAGGCCAAGGATGCAGAGGCCGAAAATTGCCGTGACGGTGGTGAGGCGGGAGACGAGCAAGCCAATCCAGCCGGCGAAGAGTTCGCTGTGAATGTTTTCGGGGACAAAGGCCGCGGCGGTGAGAGCGACCAGATACAGTTCGATGGGAAGCCGGAAGGTCTTTGCTTCGGTTCTAAATTTGCTCAGAAGATGAGCGAAGTACGGAAGGAAACAGAGGATGGCCCAAGCAAGGAGAACGCGGGCGAGAATCAGATAGCGATGACCGTAGAGCATGAGCTGGTCGGAGCCGTTCATCCAATAAAAGGGGTCGGTGCGCCAATCGGCATCGTAGCGGGAGCTGTCTGCGAGGAACGCGTGTAACGCAACATAGCCAGCGAAGACCAGCAGCGGCAACAGCCAGCGAAGATACTTTGGCAGTCTCCTCCGGAGAACAACGTAGGCAATGGTTCCCGCGAACCAGGCAAGACCGATTGGGTGAGCAAGAATAACCAGCGGCGCAATCGCTACTGCGGTGATCCAGTTCCCTGCTCCGCCCTTCCAGAAGGCTGCCAATGCAAAACATGCGAGTCCGAGGGAAAGGTAGTAGTTGAGGAAACCCATGCTGAAGGAATAGCCGTAAGCGAGCATGGCGAGACACGGCAAGAGCGCCCAGGGAATCCGATTTGTGACGGCCGCGATGAAGGCAAAGACTCCCCAGAAAAAAATCAGAACGCTTGCGGAGACGACAAGGAGTTCAGCGGCGTGCCAGCCGAATATTCTTGCAGTGGCAGACAAGGACAGATCGAAGAGCACGTTATTCCACTGATGGACAACATAGACGCCAGGCGCATGACCCGTCTGCGCTTGGCGGGCGAGCCAGGCATTATAGACGTGGCTCCCAAGATCCCCAGCCTGAATGTGCGAATGCCAAACACACGGGAACAAGAGCAGGGCGGAAATGATGGCCACGACACCGGACTTTTTTCTCAAGAATTGCGCGGCAGAGGCAAGGGCTAACCGGTTTTCGAGCTGGAGAGCTTCGTCAGGTTTCATCGGCTTCGCGGGAATGACGAACATTCTACACGGAGTGACACGGCGACTCTAAGCGGCAAAGTCCTATCGATCGTTGTAGTTTCAGACTGTGCTTTGGCACTCAGACTTCGGCTTCAGCTACTTCGAAGCTTGATCTTCGCCCAGGCGCTTGAGGCGGTCGCGCAGACGGCGTTGCAGAGTGGTTGGAGTGTTGGGATTGAACGCGACAAGATACCAGAGCGGCTGGCTGCGGTCGCGGCTCAAATACGTCAGCGTGGTCGCGTCCGCGTTCGGATGACGCGCGACGTTTTCGCGAATTGCCCCATAGGGATGCTTCCCCAGCTTGTTCAGAGTCTTCGCGTTGGCGCGCGGATGCTCGCTGATCAAACGCAGCAAATAGAAGTCAGTTTCCGGAGCTTGTTTGACGAGCTTCTCGAGCATTTCCGGTTTGGCGTCGGCGCTGAGCACGAGACCAATCTTTTCATCCCATGCCGTATTGATGTGGTTCAGTTCGCGCGTGCGGGCATGAATCAATTCTTCGAGGGAACGGCGCTCCTGCTGGGCGCGCGCGATAGGCAGATCAGTTCCTTCCAGGGAATCTAGAACGCGCAGGAGATGCTGGCGTTCGCCAAAAACGATTTGGGAAGTGCGCGTCACTTTACCCTTCTCCTTTTCCTTGTGCTGCACGAGGTCCGAACGTCGCATGGTTTCCTAGCTCCACTGGCCCCGGCTATTGATCGCGGGGCGCCATTTCTCGCATGATTTCCAGAGAGGGCTGCGCTATCTGGCCAAGTTCCTGTGTACATCGGCGATTATGTCCCCCTCAAATGGTGCGGTAAAGTTGGTTGGAAGCGGGTTGTGCCCGAAGTGCAACATCGGGAATAAGCCGAAAATTGAGAAAATCTAAAAGGAAAGAGTGGCTGCATGTCCGCGTTTGAAGAGCACAAGGAAGAGTTGGAGCACTATGAACAAATGTTCGGGCGGGACCGCGGCCGGCTGGCTGTTTCGCTGGACCGTTTGACGAATGCGCTGGTGCTCGTTGGGCAACACGGTGTGTATTGCACGAGCCAGAGGAATCCGACGGTGCCATCGATGGACTTGCGGATGATTGTTCAGGAACTCACGCACGCGAAGGAGTTGCTGCAATCCGTGATGGAAGAAATGCGGCGCGCGAAACAGCCGCAATAGAGTTCGGATTATTTGTGGTTTAGAAAAGGATTGGACTGGCGCTCTTCCCCAATCGTCGTGTCAAGGCCGTGGCCGGGATGGACGATCGTTTCGTCCGGAAGTGTCATGACTTTGTTTACGAGCGAGTCCATGATTTCATCGAACGAACCACCCCAAAGATCGGTACGGCCGATGCTTCCGGCGAAAAGCGTATCCCCGGCGAAAAGTTGCGGCGCAGTCAGTTGAACGTCGCCGGCTCCGGCAGGCAAAAATAAGCAGGAACTTCCCGGCGAGTGACCCGGTGTGTGCATGACCTGCGCCTGTAAATTTCCCCAGTTTAGTACGTCTCCATCGCGAAGCATCTGATGAACTTCGGCGATCGCCGGAGCGGCAATGCCGAGAAACGCGGCCTGCTCTTCCATCCCGTGATAGAGAGGCAAGTCCGCGCTGTGCATCATGACGGGTGCGCCGGTGTACTTGTGGAGTTTTTGCAGGCCGCCGACGTGATCGATGTGCGCGTGGGTACTGACGATGGCTTTTATAATGAGCTTGTGCCGGCCGATGAGATCCATGATGCGGCCGATTTCGTCGCCCGGGTCGAGCACGATCGCTTCGCGCGTGGCGGCGTCGCCGATAATTGAGCAGTTGCACTGCAACATGCCGACCGGCAGCGAAAGATGAATTAATCCTGTGGGATGGGAAATCTTGCTGGAGGCCTGGTCTCTCATTCCTTGCAGAGTATACCATTCGGGTGCAGGAACCTGGATGCGCCGCGTCTGCTAAACTGGTTTCAGCGATATGGATGCAGCGCTAAAACACGCGCCAATGGATACACCGCTCGCGGAAACGCATCGCACTGCTGGTGCGAACATGGGTGAATGGTTTGGCTGCGCTTTACCCTCGGATTTTGGAGATTGGCAAGCCGAGTATCGTTTTGCGCGCAAGACTGTGGCGCTGCTCGACAAGAACTATCGCGCGTATCTAGGATTTGCCGGGCCGGATCGCGTGCGCTACCTGAACGCGATTCTCACAAACAACATCAAGGATTTAAAACCGGGCGAAGGCGTCGCTTCCCTCTTTCTGAATCCACAAGGGCGCATTCAGGCGGAGATCGAAACGTATGCCGAGGCCGACAAGCTATTCTGTGTTTCGTTCGCGCTGATTCGGGAAAAGCTGATTCCCGCGCTCGATCACTTCATCATCATGGATGACGTGATGCTGACGGATGAGTCTGGAAAGTTTGGCACGCTTGCTTTGGAAGGGCCACAAGCGGCGGGGATTACAAAAGCGCTCTGCGGACTCGAGATTACCGAGATGGCAGAGCTTTCCTGGAGACAGGCGAATGTCGGAGCCATTCCCTGCCGAATTGTGCGGCGTTCTTCCGGCGGGATCCCTGGCGTGGAATTTCTATGCGAGCAATCGCAATTGCGGGCTTTGTGGAACGGACTAAGTCACGCGGCGAAATTGAGCGGCGGGGGACCGGCTGGCTACACGGCATTGAATGCATTGCGGCTCGAAGCGGGTGTTCCGTGGTTTGGTTACGACTTTGGAGAAAAGCAAATTCCGCACGAGGCGGGTCTGGAGAAATCCCACATCAGTTACACGAAGGGCTGCTACACAGGGCAAGAAATCGTCGAACGCGTCAGGTCGCGCGGCCAAGTGAATCGGGTGCGTGCGCTGTTTCAACTTTCTGTAGCCGAGTTGCCTGGCGCGGAGACGCCAATAATTTTTGACGGAAAAGAGATTGGATACCTTACGCGCGCTTCTTATTCGCCAGAATTTCAAGCAAATATTGCGATGGGGTACATCCGACGCGAACAGAGCGCAGTGGGCAGCATCGTTCAAATTCGAGGGGCGAACGCCGCCGTCATTTCTCCGCGCTAGTTAGAACTCCCTTCTCGGGATTGCCTGTTCCGCACCGACGCGCCCTGCCACAATCTCCGCCTTGTGATAGTTCTCACCCTTCATTCTGTGCCCGGCCATGCGCCGAAGCATGGCAAGCTGGCCAACATGAGTGAGCGAATCCGCAATAGGACCTTGAAAGAGTGCGGCGGGAGTTTCGTGTAATGCCGATTGTGCCGCCAAGTAATCGTCGAACTTCTTGAGTGAAGCGAAGAATCGCTCGACTTCTTTTTCCCACGGCAGCGGTTCGGCATCATTCCAAACCTGCTTTCCTGCCGCGATGCTCAGAGCCCAATCGTAGAGATCACCCATATGCGCAAGAATCTGGCGCGGAGTGCGGCCACCTTCTCCGCACGAAAAATCTCCAAAGGAAGCTGGCGCATCGCGCAGCGTTTTTGCAGCACGATAGGCGACCGTGGCGAGCGCATGGCGAAGCAGGGCGAGTTCTTCGGTGGCGATTTTCTGAACCGGCGTCACGAGGTGTGCTCCTTCCAGGGTGAACTACTGTTTGGTGTAGACGCGGACGTAATCCACAAGCATCTGTTGCGGGAATTGCGTCGTTGCGTCAGGCGCGCCAGGCCAACTGCCGCCGACAGCTACATTCAGAATGATGAAAAAGGGATGGCCGAAAACCCAAGTTCCATTTGTTGGCCAATCGGATTTGTTGAACGTCGCGTAATTGTTCGAGTCCACATAAAAACGAATCTGCGCCGGCTCCCACTCGACGGCATAAACATGAAAGTCGCCGGCAAAGTTCGCATTGTTGGGAAGACTCACACTGGATGTTTCATCTGCAGTCTGCGATGCCGAACTGGGCCCATGAAGGGAGCCATGAACAATCGTGGGTTCGCGGCCAATATTTTCCATGATGTCGATCTCGCCGCACTGGGGCCAGCCGTTCGTGGTGATGTCCTGGCCAAGCATCCAGAACGCAGGCCACATTCCCTGCCCAGCGGGAATCTTGATGCGCGCTTCGAATCGTCCGTAGGCTTGGTTGAAAAGCCCTTGCGTTTTCAGTCGTGCCGAGGTGTAGTCGCGCGTGATTCCGTCCGTGCCGGTGAATGTTTCCTTCTGCGCCGTGATAACGAGATTGCCGCTTTTAATTTGTGCGTTTGTCGCTCGATTCGTATAGGCCTCAAGTTCCTGATTGCCCCAACCGCCGCCAATGTCATAGGTCCACTTGGAAGCGTCTGGCAAGGAACCGTCCGCGCCATTGAATTCGTCGCTCCATGCGAGCGTGAATCCAGTCGAGGCAGGAACAATCGGAGGCGCCATGACGGCACCGCCGCCGCAACTCAGCGGAAATGCCGCTAGGCAAATAAGTAAGAGCGAGGCGAGGGGTTGCTGGTTACGCAAGGTTCAGCGCGCGCTTGAAGGAGCCTTTTTCGTTATCAATCTTCTTTTGGAGCTGCAAGATCGCGTAGAGAACTGCTTCGGGCCGTGGCGGGCATCCGGGCACATAAACATCCACGGGAATCACCTGATTGCATCCCTGCACGATTGCGTAATTGTTGAACACGCCGCCAGATGTGGCGCACGCGCCCATGGAGATCACCCACTTCGGCTCGGGCATTTGATCGTAAAGCTGGCGAATGACTGGCGCCATTTTCTGCGAGAGGCGTCCCGCAACAATCATCAAATCCGCCTGGCGCGGCGAAGGACGGAAAACTTCTGCGCCAAAACGCGCCACGTCAAACCGCGCGGCGGCCATGGACATCATTTCAATAGCGCAGCAAGCCAGTCCGAATCCGAGCGGCCAGATCGAGCTGCGTCTCGCCCAGTTCACGGCTTTGTCCAGCGTAGTAAAGATGATCCCTTCGTCTTCGAGCAGCTTGCCAAAGTCTTCCGGCTTGGTCAGCGTAATGTGTTTTCCCAGCGTTGCGCTCATGGGGCCTCTGCCGACATTTTCGCACAGCTGATGGAATTCTGCCAGATTGCCACCAGTCGGCGGATTTCCGGCATGTCACCTTGCTCAAACTTTCAAGACCACTTTCCCGAACTGCGCGCCGGATTCGAGATATTCGTGTGCGGCTCGGCATTCGGCCAGCGGGAAGACGCGGTCTAACACCGGCTTCAGCTCCCCGGCGGCCACGAGCTTCAAAACAGTCGCGAATTCCTCTTTGGTTCCCATGTACGAGCCAAGAACCGAGAGTTGCTTCACGAACAGAAATCTCAAGTCGATTTTGGCGTCGAAGCCAGTGGTTGCTCCGCAGGTCACAAGACGTCCGCCCGGCGTGAGGCTCGCAAAGCTGTCATCCCAGGTTGCCGTGCCGACATGTTCGAACACAACATCCACGCCACGCTTCGAAGTCAACTTCCGCACGGAATCGCGAATCTTTTCTTTGTGATGATTTATCGTCTCGTCCGCGCCGAGCTCTTTGGCTTTTGCCAATTTTTCTTCTGAGCCTGCGGTGGCAATCACGCGACATCCGAAGAATTTGGCGATCTGGACCGCAGCCGAACCAACGCCGCTGCCTGCACCGAGCACGAGCACTTGCTCTCCCGGTTGCAACTGTGCGCGGCCTATCAACATGTGCCAGGCCGTCTGAAACACCAGCGGTACTGCCGCAGCTTCCTCCCAATTCAATTTTTCGGGATAGGGGAAGCAATTCACCTCAGGGCAGCGTACAAACTCTGCACAGCCGCCGTCGTGGATGTAGCCGAGATTGCTGAACTCCGGGCACCTGTTGTCCTGCCCAGCGAGACACATAGCGCATCGTCCGCAGCTTACTCCGGACGCAAGCAAAACCTTCTGCCCAACGCTAACTCGCTTCACTTCCACGCCAATTTTTGCCACTTCGCCGGAAATGTCGCTGCCGGGAATGTGCGGCAACGGAATCGGTACTCCCGGCAGCCCGCCGCGAACCCACAAATCCAGATGATTCAGCGCGCAAGCTCTTACCCGCACCAAAACGTCTCGCGCGCCAAGTTGCGGTTCAGGCACATCCGTATACTTCAACACTTCCGGCCCGCCGTGCTTTTCAAAAATAATCGCCTTCATCCAGTACTCCCCGCAAATTCGCCGCCGCCATCCTAATTCGCTGCAATGCACATGTCTATCTGTCCTCGCGTTGACAGAAACACTTGCGCGCCGTAGGCTCGCTTCATGGACATCTTCGAAGAAGTCGTTCGTATGCGGCGTGCTGGGCAGCGCGGAGCGCTCGCCACGATTGTCCATACCAACGGCTCTATCCCAAGCTTCGAAAGCTCCCGCATGCTGGTCCGCGAAGATGGCGGCATAGTCGGCACCATCGGCGGCGGATGCGTGGAAGCGGACGTCTGGGCTGCAGCCCGCGAAGTGATGGAGCGCGAAGCGCCCCGCAAAATGATCTTCAATCTGAATCACGAGGCCAGCTTCGACAATGGCCTCATCTGCGGCGGCACTCTCGAAGTTTTCGTCGAGCCGATCTTGCCCCAACCCGTCGCGTATCTCTTCGGCGGCGGCCATGTTTCAATGGCGGTTGCAAAAGCTGCCAACGCCGCGGGCTTCGCCATCGTCGTGATTGACGACCGCGAACAGTTCGCCAATCGCGACCGCTTCCCCATGGCTGAGCAGGTGTTCATCAATTTCGAAGGCGCGTTCGCGCAAATTCGTCCGAATTCATCGTCGTATCTCATCATCGTCACGCGCGGCCACAAGGAAGACATGCGAGTCCTCTCCTGGGCCGTGCGCACCGAAGCGCGCTACGTCGGCATGATCGGCAGCCGGCGCAAAGTGCTCTCCACCTACAAAGCACTCGAAGCCGACGGCTATCGCCCCGAGGAATTCGAACGAGTGTTCGCCCCAATGGGCGTGGACATCGGCGCGCTCTCGCCGGAGGAGATCGCCGTAAGCATCACCGCGGAACTCATCGCCGTGCGCCGCAACGCGGAATCCGTCGCGCACAAGAAGCTAAACCGCGAACGCCAGCACTCTGCGGCCGCTCGCTGAAACGCTTTATTTGCCCTGGGTTGTAAAGGACTCGCTGCATGCTGGCCGCCGTAATCCTCTCGGGCGGCGCTTCGCGCCGCATGGGTTCGCCGAAAGCCCTGCTTCCCTATCAGGGCCGGCCGTTCCTTGAGCATTTACTCGACGTCGCAAGGCATCCGAGCATCGGCGCGCGCCGCGTGGTGCTTGGTCCCGATGCCGAAGCCATCTCCGCGCAAGTTGCGCTGAAGCCGGAAGAAATCGTCATCAACATGGAGTGGGAGCGCGGCCAACTCAGTTCCATTCAGGCTGCGATTCGCAGTTTTCCCCCGGCCACGGATGGTTTCTTGCTTTGCCCCGTAGACCATCCGCTCGTCAGTGATTCGCTGGTAAACGATTTGATTGAGTCGTTTGAGAAGTCTCGCGCAGCCGTGGTTCTGCCGCTGTATGAAGGCCGGCGCGGCCACCCGGTAATTTTTGCCGCGCGTTTGTATGAGGAGTTGTTGAGCGCGCCGGAAGACACGGGCGCGCGTGCTGTGGTCTGGGCACACAAGAACGAGGTTTGTGAAGTTTCCACGACGGAAGAAGGCTGCGTGCTGAACCTCAACGACCCAGACGCTTTTGAAAAGTTTTCTCGTGGACCTGGCTAAAGCTTTTTTAGCAACATCTTCAACGCCTCCGCGGCCAGATGCGCTCCATGCATCGTCTCCGCCGGCAATTCTCCCAAAGCTTCCGAAATCCACTGCCCATTGATCCTCCGCGCGTCCTGTACGGTCATGCCGCTCACGCGCTCACACAAAACGGAAGCGGAGGCAATGGCGGTGGTGCATCCGCGGCACAAAAACTTCACATCCGCGATTTTTTCGTTCTCAATCCTCGCTGCCAGCTTCAGCACATCGCCGCAAACCGGATTCGTTACTTCGGCTCTGTGCGTCGCCGATTCCATTTCCCCTGAATTGCGAGGATGCTCGAAATGTTCGAGAACTTTTTCGGAATACGCCGCCATCACTTGATCTTCGCGGGCAGATACTTCTTCTCAATCGAAGCAATCACGACATAATTGGGATCGACCATCTCCGTCAGATGCAGCTTGCAGACTTTCGAGCACAATTCATAGGCGTCGAGTTCAGATAGTCCATAGTCAGCGTGAACCCAGTGAATCAGTTCCGTCACCGCTATCCTCACCGCGTCGTCTACTGGGCGGTAAATTCCCGTCGTCATCAACGTTGTTTCGTTTTCGAGGCGCGGCCAGTCGATCTTTTTCTTTTTCAAGACGTCAATACGCAACCGCGCCCTCATCGGCACTTCCACGGCACTGCCGGCAACCTCTCCATCGCCCATGGCCGCGTGCCCATCGCCAAAATAAAAAAGCGCGCCCGCCACATTCACCGGCAAATAGAGTGTGTTTCCCTTGCTCACTTCCGGCGCGTCCATGTTGCCGCCAAATTCCGCCGGAACGATTGAACTGCGCGCCTCGCCGTTTGCCGGAGCCACGCCAATGCACCCCAAAAACGGATGCACCGGAAAACTCACTTTGAATTTCGAATCCTGTGCTTGAAACGTCGCGGTGTTTTTCTCGTGGTCAATCGGGTAGTACCAGATGCGGTCTTCGAGCGGCTTGGCTTCCAGCACCGGCGTGTAGTGCGTACTGTTCACCGCGCCGAATCCGGGGCTAAATGTGCCAACGCCCTGATTGCCATCCACCTGCAAATCCAGAATCTTTACGACAAGCGTGTCGCCCGGTTCCGCGCCATCAATAAAAAACGGCCCGGTGAGCGGATTGTCGCCCTTGACCATGGCCATGGTGTCGCCCGGCTTCTGCAACGCGTTGCCAAAGCAATCCAGCGAATTCGATTCCAGAATATTTCCCGCCTTGAGATGAGCCACCGGCGGAGCCACGCCGAACACAAACTTTACGTTCTCGCTCGTTCCCTTAAATCGCACAATTCCGGCATCGTCCTGCTTCGCGGCTTCTTGCGCCACAGCGGGCGTCGCGCAGAGCGCCAAACAAATTATCCATCTCAATTTCATAGTTCCCTCAGGCGTTAATTTCTTCCGTGTGAAGTCCAACACACGGCGGTTGTGCAGTCAACCTGTTGCGCTCTGCTATTCTGTTTGCGAACAACCTGCTATGCGTATCGTCTCGCTCTCGCCCAACGCCACATCAATTCTCTGCGCTCTCGGCGTGCGTTCCTCGCTTGTTGGCGTCACTCGCTGGTGCCCGGATGTCGCTCCTGTAAAACATTTGCCACAATTCGGCGACTGCTGGAAGCTCGAATCCATACCCAAAATCCTGAAACGTAAGCCCGATCTTGTGATTGGCTCCGTGCCATTTAAAACGGAGACCCTTGGCAAATTGCTGGAACACCCTGTGCGCTTCCTCGCGCTCAATCCACGAAGTCTGGCTGACATTGAAGCAGACATTCTCATTCTCGCAGCTTTCGTTGGACGCAATTCTGCCGCAACCCGCGTAATCGGGGAAATGCGAAGAGCATTTTCTCGAATTCGCCGCACAGCTCACAAGAGCGCGAAACTACGCGTCTATTGCGAAGCCTGGCCCAATCCACGCATCACTTCTCCGCCCTGGGTTGCGGAACTGGCAGGCATCTGCGGAGCCAAGTTTGTCGGAGCGCCTGGCGCGCGAATTTCCGAGGAAGAAGTCGCTGAAGCCGATCCGGACGTTGTGATTCTCGCATGGGCGGCCACTGGCGATCGTGCCGATTCTGCCAAAGCTTACACTGTTGAAAAATGGCGCAATATCGGGGCAATTCGAAATCGCAGGGTTTTCGTCATCCGCGATGAACTGCTCAATACGCCAGCGCCGATCCTCGTGCGCGGTGCCAAGGAACTCGCCAGGATCCTGGAGAAATGCCGCTCCCAAATGAGAAGGCAACAATGAGAACCGTTGTCGCCGCTGTCATCGAGCGGTGCGACCGCCGCATTCTCATCGGCCAGCGCCGCAAACACGATTCCTCCGCTCTCAAGTGGGAATTCCCAGGCGGGAAAATGGAGGAAAGCGAATCGCCTGAGGCCGCACTCGCACGCGAACTGCGCGAAGAGCTGCGGGCATCCCTCACAAAATGCGTAGAGCTTGGCCGTGTCCAGCACAAATATGCCGGCCGCGACGAACAATTTGAAATACGCTTCTTCGCCGCCGCCATCTCTGACTACGACGCTGTCCAGCCAATCTCATTCGAGCAAATCGCCTGGGTTTTCCCCAAAGAACTCGGCCAATACGATTTCCTCGCCGCAAACAAGCAAATCATCGCCCGCCTTGCCACTGG
>JAFDVY010000068.1 GCA_018268785.1 Acidobacteriota bacterium
GTCGCAACTCCACGATGTATTCCATGCGCGAATGGTTCACCGAGGGCAGGAGCACTTCGATGCCCCAGCGTTTGGCCTCTTCGACATACGCCGAGACGTGATAAAACCCAGCGCCCGCGCTGCACATCGCCGCGAGAAACTCCGCCGGATGGTGCGTCTTCAAATAAGCCATGCGGTACGAAATGTCCGCGTAGGTTGCGGCATGCGCTTTGCAAAAGCCGAAGCCCGCGAATTTTTCCACCATCATCCAGGTTTCCTTGCGTTGCTCTTCCGTCAGGCCCATCATTCCGGCAGCTTCCTCGAATTTGGTGCGCAGCCGTTCGTAATCGGCGCGGCCGGAATATTTCGCCGAGGTTCGCCGCACCAGATCCGCCTCAGCCAGCGACATTTTTCCCAGCGCCAGCGCGATCTGCATGACTTGCTCCTGGTACACGCAAACTCCCAGAGTGTCTTGCAAAATTGGTTTCAGTGCATCGTGCGCATAGGCGGGCTGATCTTCCCCCAGCAGCCGTTTCACGAACAATTCCTTCGAGCCGTATTCCGCCGCTCCGGGTCTGATAATCGCCAGCGCGATGGCGACTTCTTCCAGCGTTTTGGCCTTCATCATGCGAAGCATGCCGCGCATGGCGGGCGATTCGACCTGGAAAACGCCGAGCGTCCTTCCTGAAGCGATAACCTCGCACGTTGCCGGATCATTTTCGGGAATCGCGTCGAAATCGATATTTCTGGCTTTTGGCAATGGAGTCATTCCATCCGGTGCGACTGCTTTTGCTTCTGCTTCCTGCTTCTCGATGTTATCCAGCGCCAAAGACATCGTTGTGAATCCGCGCTGGCCAAGCAGGTCCATTTTGATGAGGCCCAGCGCTTCGACGGCGTGCATATCGTATTGTGCGACGATGATTCCTTTTGCGGCGCGTTCGAGCGGCATGTATTGCGTCAGCGGCCGCGCAGCGATTACCGTGCCGCAGGGATGAATGCCCAGATGCCGCGGTGCATCGTCCAGTTTCAGCGCCACTTGCAGAATCGTTTTCCAGGGCTCTTCGTCCACGGGCAGATCGCGGCACTCGGGCAGTGCACGAATCGCCTGCAGAATTTCCCGTACGGGGCGATGCGGAAGCCGTTTGGTGAAGCGATTCACCTCGAGCGGCGGCACGCCGAATACTTTTGCGATTTCGCGCACGGCGAGGCGTGCGTGCATGGTTACGAAGCTTCCGATCATTGCTACGTGCGGGCCTAACCGGCCCGACGCTACATGCGGGTCATTTGCGTCTTTTCGTTCGCCCCAGCGCTCGTAAACGTAATCGAGCAGCTCATCGCGCCGCGCTCCGCAGATATCAATGTCAATATCCGGGCAATCGCCGCGCTGCACGTTCAGGAAGCGCTCGAAATAAAGCCCCCAGCGCAACGGGCACACGCGCGAGATTCCGAGCGTGTACGTCACCATCGAACTCGCCGCCGAGCCGCGTGCGACTGCCGGAATGCCGCGGCGCTTGGCTTCTTCCACGATGTCCCAAACCAGCAAAAAAAACGGCGCGAGTCCCCATTTTTCGATGACATTTAATTCATTGGTGAGCCGCGAGAGCACTTCCGGGGTCACCGGCCTGTAAATTTGCCGCGCGCCGTCAAAACACTGCTTCCACAAATACGAAAAGGCCGTTTCTCCCTTCGGCACGGGAAATTCCGGCAAGATGAGTTTGCCGAGTTCGAGTTTCAGGTCGCAGCGTTCCGCAATTTCGAGAGTCCGGTGCAACAGTTCCGGATGATCGGGAAACAGACGCTGCATTTCCGAGTGCGGCTTGAACCATGCTTCACTTGTGGTGATTTCCGCTTTGCGTGAATCCTGCGTGAGCGATGCGCCGACTGTCGTGAGCAGCCCGCCCACGCGAACTGCATTCATTGCGCGATGATGCAGATGCTCGCCCGGCTTGAGGAAATGAACGTTGTTTGTAGCGACGAGAGGGATATTCAGTTCGCGGCCGATGCGTTCGGCTGCGCGAAGAAAGCGACCGTCGCCTGGCGAAAGGCGCTGTACGGCAAGATAAAATCGATCGCCGAAAATCGCTCGAAGGGCGCTGACTCTATCGGTGGCTTCAGTAGGGGCACGATATATCGTGCCCTTTTCAGCAGAATTATTTGACGTTCGCGGGGACGGAGCCAGCGCGATCACTCCACCGCTGTACTGTGCCAACTCGCCCAGCGTGACAGGCCGTCCTTCGTTTTCGGCGTCTTCTGTTTTAGGTTGAGGCGCAACCGTCCCCATCTGCCGCAGCGTCACCAATCGGCAAAGATTGCTGTATCCCTCGGCGTTTTCCGCCAGCAGCACGATCTGTTCACTTTTCTCAGGATCGTCATTCCGAATCCGCAATTTTGCGGATGAGGAATCTGCTTTTTCTTTTGGCTCTACGTCCAGCTTCACTCCGACAATCGGCTTGACCCCGCGCGCCAACGCCTCTTTGTAAAAGGGAATCGCGGCATACATGCCGTTGGTATCCGTCAGCGCGACGGCGGGCATGCCCGCTTCCGCCGCCGCCGCAATAATCTCCTGCGGAGACGGCACTGCCCGCAAAAACGAATAATGACTGTGACAATTCAGATGAACGAACATGAGCGCCCGCAGCCGACATGAAATAGCCAGCCGTTTTCAGGTAGGGAAGCCGGAAGAAAGTTTTACAGCGAAATTACCGCGACAAGCAGGGAGTGGAAAGTACGAGCCCGCCGGGTTTGCTGGCGTAATGTTCGCGCAACTGCAGGCCTTTGCCGTAAAACAGCGAATTCCAGCCGTAGCGTTTGCGCGCATTGTCCACACCGCGGTTCAAATACCAGCGCCGGTTGGCCGTGTTATCGAAGAGTTCGTTTTGGCGCCGATCTTGATCCAGATTAACGACTGTGATGCCGACGAGCCGCACCGCCACGCGCCGCGTAAACAATTTCTTGAACAGTTCCATCGCCGTGGCATGCAAAGCGCGTTCGTCGTTGCTTGGCTTCGCCAGCCGCAATGTCTGATGTGCTGAAAAATGGTCCACATAACGGATGCGCAGACCAATGGAGCGCGCTTGCCGGCCGTAATCGCGCAGCGTGGAGCCGACGCGCTCGCAAAGATATTCGATCAAGCCGCCGAGGAATTCCGTGTCAATCGTGCCGCCTTCAATCGTTGTTTCGCGCGAAATGGATTTCGGCGTTGCCGGCAGCATCACTTCGCGGCCATCAAGCCCGCGCGCGCGTTCCCAGATTTGCCCGCCAATCACTTCGCCAAACGCTGCCTCCAATGCGGGTCGCGGCACGCGGCTCAATTCTGCAATGGTCGTGACGCCGCGCTCGGCCAGCATCGAAGCGTGGACGTGGCCGATGCCGTGCAGTTTTTCCACCGGCAGCGGCGCCAAAAATTCCTGTTCTGTGCCTGGGATAATCAATTTAAATCCGCGAGGCCGCTGCAGACGCGATGCAATCGCCGCCACAACTTTTGTTCGAGCTGCTCCCACGGACACGCTCAAACCCGTCTGCTGAAACACTTCCATCTGCAGCCGTAGCAGCGTGCCGCGAAAATCGGGATAGAGCCGCTCCGTCCCCGCAAAATCGAGATAAAAATCGTCCAACGCCGCGGTCTCCACTGCAGGCGTGTAGGTTTCCAGGATTCGCCGCACACGCTCCGCGTAATCGGCGTAGTGCTCGTATTGGCCGGGAACGACAACCGCCTTCGGGCAAAGGCGCATGGCCTCGCGGAAGGTCATCGCGGTCTTCACGCCCTGCATTTTCGCTTCGTAGCTGGCCGACGCCACCACGCCGCGCCCGACCAGCACCGGCTTGCCGCGCAGCTTTGGATTCAACACCTGCTCGACCGAGGCAAAGAACGCGTCCACATCCACATGAACAATGTTGGGGATCGGCTCGCTGCTGACTGGCGCTGGCTGCGCCTGCGAAGGCTGTACGGGAGCCTCTGGCAGCGAAATGACATTCGGGTTGAGGGCGGGGAATACGGTTTCGACACAGGCTTCCATAAACGCTCCCGGTGAGGATCATGGCTGATGCTAAATTCAACGGGTGGCGTCCGGCTCGTGAGAGCCTGTCCGGCAATGGAACCGAACGCCACTTTATCCGTGCCTGTTGTTCAATGCACGGGCCGTTCCCGTTTTCCTCTACCGCCCGCAGTATAGCGAATAAAAAGCGAAAGTCAATCATTGAATTTGCCTTCCATTCAGAGGGTTTACTTCACCGGTTTCACTGTACCCAGGAAATTTACGCCTGGATGTGCAGTGGCCCTAGGCCGTCATAAAACGAATACGCGCAAGAGCCCTGATCGTCATTCTTCAGAACTCTCGCGCGTCTATTGGTTCGTCCTAGTGGGTTTTCCTTCTAGCGGAATCACTTCGACGGTTTCGCCAGTGTGTACGCGAAGCGCATCCACGCTGACGAAGCCGAACCCGCGCTGTTCCAGCTTCGGCTCAGGCACGGGCACAATACGCTCGCTGTAGTCCGTGCAGTTGCGCACCGGAAAGGGAACCACGGTGTTCGGGTTGATCAAGCGACAGAAGGTTTCCACATCCTTCCCGCGCTCTCCTGTACGCACGGTTCCCCAAATGCAAGTGGCGCACAACGAAACGCGCTGCTTCCATCCGAACGAAGCCCACTGAATGACACTCATGATTCCTCCTTTCCGCATGTTTTTTCACGCAACTTCGCACTACTCCTTCAACTTCGGTTCGATGGATGCCGCTGGCAGAATCTCTACGTCCTCGCCTTCGATTTGCCGGAATTGCGCTGCGGTCACAAAACCGATGCTCCGTCCAGCAGTTTTTGTAACCAATATCCAGGCAATCTTTTCCATGTCCTGCTTACTGGCGATGCGCTTGTCATCGTAAGTAGTGCATTGCGAGACTGGAAAAGGAACGCGCCGATCCGGATACAACCGCGTGCAGAAAACCTCTTTCTCCGACGCGCTGTAACCCTTCACGATGTGCGCCCAACGGCAGGTGGAACACAGAGTTCCCGACCCGTGCGGCGTTCCATCCTTCACCTTGATTGTGACCATGACTTTCTCTTTTTCTAAGAAGCGCCATGCGCTTCGGTTTGGCTCTTCGCGAACGAAACGCGAAGGGCACGGTTCACGCGAATTTCAAAAATTGCGCGCGCAATGCGGCACACTCCACCGCAAATTAAAAATTGTTTGAGTGCGTTTACCGCAAACGAAAGGAACTACACCGAGTGAGCGGACAGCGCCCATCCGTTGCAGCAATAACCTCTCGCTGGCAACGCTTCAATACGGCTCTTGTTTTGCATCTGCCGCATGGGCGCGTCCTCCAATGGACTCTGCCAAAATGCCATAATTTTCCTAAAATGCAAACACAAATTTCTGAATGGAAGTTTCGCATCGAAGAAAAATGAGTCCGGCGCAACTCCATTGACCGCTCTAACGCCCGCCTTTTCATCTACTTCCTTGACAAAAATCTCCGACACGGGCAACTTGGCCCGCAGCAAGATCCTGGCCTCTTTGTAGGGCGCTAAGCCAATGCCAAACCTCAAATCTTCTCAATCCACCCATTACGACGCCATCGTCATTGGCTCCGGCCAGGGTGGAACTCCCCTCAGCCAGGCCCTCGCCGCGGCCGGGATGCGCACCGCGCTCATTGAGCGCGAACACGTGGGGGGCACTTGCATCAACGAAGGTTGCACTCCGACGAAAACCATGGTTGCCAGCGGGCGCGTTGCCTATTTGGCTCGCCGTGCTGCCGACTACGGCGTCCAGGTCGGCACGCCTCGCGTGGATATGTTGCGCGTGCGCAAACGCAAACGCGACATCGTTCATTTGTTCCGCGACGGCAGCCAGCGCCGCATTGAAAAGGCAGCCAATCTCGATCTCATCTTCGGCCTCGCACAATTTATCTCGCCGACTTCCATCGCGGTTCGCAACAAAAAAGGCCAGGATAGTGTTCTCACCGCGGATCGTTTTTTCATCAACGCAGGTTGCCGTCCAGCTGTCCCACAAATCATGGGACTCAAGGACGTCCCCTTTCTCAACAGCACCACCATCATGGAATTGAACGTCGTTCCGGAACATCTCCTCGTTCTGGGCGGCGGCTACATCGGTCTCGAATTCGGGCAGCTTTTCCGGCGCCTGGGCAGCAAAGTCACCATCGTTCAATCCGCGAACAGCCTTCTCACGCGCGAAGACGCGGACGTCGCATCCGCAGTCACCGAGATTTTGAAAGAAGACGGCATTCACGTCCTGCTCGGCGCCCGCGCCGAAAAAGCCGCGCGCCACGCCTCTCGTGTCCATCTAAAAATCCGCGTTGACGGCAAAGTTCGCAGCCTCGAAGGCTCGCACCTTCTTGTCGCCACGGGCCGCGTGCCCAATTCAGACATGCTCAATCTTTCCGCCGCTCGCATCGCCACGGACAACTACGGCTTCATCCACGTCAACGACAAACTCGAAACTTCCGCAAAAAATATCTACGCCCTCGGCGACATTAAAGGCGGGCCGGCCTTTACGCACATCTCCTACGACGATTTCCGCATCATCCGCACAAATTTGATCGAGAAGGGGAATGCTTCCACCATGGGCCGACTCGTACCATATACCGTCTTCATTGACCCGCAACTCGGGCGAGTCGGCATTACCGAGACGGAGGCACATCTGCAAAACCGCGCCATTCGCGTCGCAAAAATGCCGATGAATTACGTCGCGCGCGCGTTGGAGATCGACGAAACGCGCGGCTTCATGAAAGTCATTGTTGATGTAAACACAAGCCAAATTCTTGGCGCCGCAGTGCTAGGGATCGAGGGCGGCGAAATCATGTCGCAAATCCAGCTCGCGATGATGGGCAACTTGCCGTACACAGTCCTGCAAAATGCCGTCTTCGCTCACCCCACGTTGTCCGAGGCCCTCAACAATCTCTTCAATCATTTTGTCTAGAAGACATGGCCTAGCTGAAAGAACCATTTCTGATGGCCAGAGTCGCCCAAACTCCCTCCCAAAAAGATCGGCCCTAACGCTGTTTGCGCCACAACTCCCGCGGCCACATCGGCCGGAAACGCGCTTTGATTCGGAAAGCCGTACATTTTTCCGAACTCAAAGGACGCCGTCGCGTAGATCTTTTTCCCCACAAACGGCGGCAACGTGAACAGATCATGCAAATACCCAGCCCGAAACGTGTAGTACTGGTTGCCGAGCAGCTCATTGGTGCCGTATGCGCTCAACCGCCCGGGCCCGCCCAGAAAATATTGCGGAATTCCGGTGTGAGCAAACCCGAAAGTGCTTCCGCCTTCGCCAGTGAAGAAGATCGATCCAGGCTTCGACACCGGTTGGAAGTAACCAAATCGCATGTCCATCACCGGAAAATTCTCAGTCGCGCCTGGACTCGTGTCCACGTATCGGAATGACGCGTCGAATCGGTAGCCGCGCCGAGGAATAATCGGATCGTCGGCGTGATCCGTCAGCAGCGAAAATCGAAAATCCCCTGTGCGTCCGGACACGGAAGCGAACTTTGGAGTGCCAAGCCGCAACTTTGCGTCCAGGTCTCCCACTTCGTATCCCGCTCGCACTTCGGTAAATCGATTAAACCCATATCCAAAATCGACGCCGATGGTTGCTCTGCCAAGCCGGTATTCCGCCACTGGATCGTTCATCCGGTAAATTTTGAAGTTTGCATCGCTGGCGCTCCCCCGCGGCGCAATGAACCAATGGCTTGTCGCCGTCAAGGGCTTGTACAGTTCGCTCGCAATCCCGTAGGTGTTGCCGAAAAGAAGGTCGGTGCGCCATTCCGACCGGTAACCCGCTTTGTCTTGCACCGTCAGCCTGGCCGCTTGTGTGAAGCTGACATCGCCGCTTTCCGAGCCGTCCACTTCGAATCCAAGCTGCAAGTACGGCGGAGCGTAGTTTTTTTCGTGAACCGCGATGAGCAAACCGCTCTGTCCATCGCGGTTGGCAATCTGATAGCCCGCCCAGTCGAATTTTCCAAACCCAGTGAGCCTTGTCAGCAGTTTGCCGAGTTTCACATTGTCGATTGGTTTGCCTGCAAGCGGCGCGAGAAACTCTTCCATGTGCTTCGCTGTGCTCGGATCCGTACCCTCCACCTTCACAAACTGCGGTACGGGCAGATCCGTTTGCCTTCGCGCCAACCGTGCTTGCAGGTATTCGCTCCATTCCGCATCATTCATCGCATAGGGGCTGAGAATTTGCTGCTTCGCCTGCGCCGCGGCCGCGCCTTTGTCGATGATCGTCTCCGCTTTCGGATAGTCCATCGACGTAAAATCGCGCAGATTCACATTGACGATCAAGTCGGCCCCGGAGAGCCCGCGCAACTCGTTCTCATGAATCACGACGTCAATCGAGCGCCCCAGCACGCTGAAGAGCGACTGAATCTCTTCCGGTTTCACTGGCGCTTTCTGCAGGTGCACTGCAATGACCACGTCCGCACCCATCTGGCGTACCACTTCCGTCGGCAAATTGCCGACGAGCCCGCCATCCACATAGACCTTTTCGCCGTCCCGCACCGGCGAGAAAATCCCGGGAATGGACATCGTCGCACGCAACGCTCGCGGCAACGATCCGTTGCCGAACACTTCTTCTTTCCCCGTCACCAGGTCTGTTGCCACACAGCGAAAAGGAATCGGCAGCTCGTCGAAGGAATTGAGTTTGGAATACGCCACGGTTTCGTGGTCAATCAGCAGGGTGATTCCTTGCCCGGCATTTAACCCGGCCGGCAGGGACAAGCCGTTCTTCAATCCGAGCACAATCTTGTTTTGAAAGGCTCTGCTGTCTTCCTTGCGCCGGTAGGAAAGATCCTCGTAGGGCGCGGCCCCGCCGATGATTACGTCCCAATTCTGCGCTTTGACAATCTGCTTCAATTCCGCAGGACTCTTTCCAGTCGCATAAAACCCTCCCACCAGCCCGCCCATGCTTGTCCCCGCAATGTAGTCCACCGGAATGTGATGGTCTTCAAACCATTGCAGTACGCCAATGTGAGCAAGCCCTAGTGCGCCGCCGCCTTCGAGCGCCACGCCGATTTTGGGTCGCACTTTTGGCATTGCACTTTTCAGCGTGGAATTCTGCTCTTGCGCGAGCGTCAAATCTCCAGCAACAAGCAGGATCAACACAAAGATAAGCAGGAACCGTCTCATGGACAGCCTCCCAGGGACTTGCCGCGTGCTCGCGACAATCTAGCTGCACGAAAGTCTACTTTGCTTGCGGAGGCGAGGGAACCACGAGAATCGGGAAAGACACTGGGTACAGTTGTAGCAAGCGCGAGGCGCGCGAGGCCACCTCAGGTAAAATGGAGAGAGCAGATTAGTCTTGGAAAGAACTTACTCTATGAGGCAAGCTCCCAATAGAACCGCGCTCGATACGCTAGATCACGTTGCCATCAGCGTGCGCAACGTCGCCGAATCCGTTCGTTGGTACACCACTCATTTCAAATGCAGAGTTGTCTATCAGGATGCCACTTGGGCCTTGCTTGAATTTGGCAATGTCCGCCTTGCCTTTGTCATCCCGGAACAGCATCCGCCCCATATCGCCATCCTTGGCGATCCCGCAGCTCACGGCGAACCAAAGTCGCACCGCGATGGCACTTCTTCGGTCTACATCAAGGACCCCGACGGCACGAACGTGGAAATCCTCGCGCCCACGGCGAAATAGCTCACAACAATTTTGTTCAGCGATTCGTGAACGATTGGGCTGGTACATTCGTCTGTCTCGTGCGGGCCTTGGCTAATTTCGTGCCCTCCCAGGACAAAACGCCATGCTCGAAATCAATCGTCACGCGGTCCGCATTCAGCGCAAGCAAAGGCAAGAATCCGTCCAATTCATCGCCAGGGTACGGCCACCCCATCTTTCGCAGAACCATCTGTCCTTCCAGCTTCGTGTTGCTCAACCGCAGCTCCTTCGTCTCGAAGAACGAAATTGGCGTCACCGTTAGGCTCGTGCTCATAACCCCCTGCTTCAGCGAAGGCATCTTGATTGGTTTGATCCTCATCCGATCCCGATCCAGGGTCACCTGATCCACACCCGTGGAAAGAGCCAGCTTCACCGGCGTACTTTTCCATTGCGCGTCCACGGCGTACCCGACTTCGCACTTCAATAGAGGAATTTTATGTTCTCCGCCAGATACCGAGCCAAACACGAGCCGCCTCTCGGCAAAATCCACCATCACGCTCTGCCTTCCCAACAAATCCAGCCCAATTACGCCTGCTATTCCTTGTGGTATTGCCGGTATTTGTGAAAGGTCCGTAAGGTAAGCCCGGAAACTGGGGATAGTCATCGTTCCCAACTCGAGTTGGTTTACCATCACTTCCGCCGAAGTGATGTTGTTGGAAAAATGAGTAACCTGGAGTGTTTCCCCAGCCTGTTGTGTGGACACGAACTCACGGTCGAGCAGCGTCACCGTGGTCCCAAAATCCACCAGGAATTGCAGGTTTTTCCGCCCGCCAACGCTTCCGCGCACGACAAGTAAGTGTCCGTCCGTGTACTCGAACGGGATCTCATAGCGAGTCTCCTGCGCGGCAACGTTCGGCGCCAGTTGGGCCGGGAGTGAAATGGGGAATTGCGCGGCAACGAATAAGAAGAAAAGAGCGGAACGGAAAGTCTTAAGGTGCATGCGTCTACCCTCGAAGAACCGTGGCCACTCCTCTAGAGAGACGCGTCGCCAATAAAACAGTTCAGTGCATAACGCTGAATTAGAAGTCAATTGTTCGTAAGCGGAAGTAAATCGAATCTAAGCGGAGAGTCACATGGCGTTTCTGCGTGAAGTTCGCTTAACAAGCGGAGGCCAAGAAGCGCCAGATTGAAAACTGGCTTACGAGAGAGCTATCCGATGTGCGCGCTTTCCTTGATCGTCTTCTTGTCTTTCGCGATTTTCAGCAGCTCCGGGTAGAACTGCACAAAGGAGTGTTCCACGGCCGCATTCTGGTCGTGGCATTTCCAGCAGTCGTTCTTGCTCGGCTTCGTAGCCTCGGACGATTCTTCCTTCACATCGAAATTGAAATACGCCCACTTGTCCTCAAACCGGTGTTCGTCCTTCACTTCCACGTCAAGGCCCATAAACTCGTTCTGAAAATTCCCATGCTTGTTGATCGAGCCCTTCGAGGACGATCCGTAGACTTCCAACACAAACATCGTTTTGTCCGGCCACGTTCCATGTTCCACGAAATAGTCGTAGGAAGAGGGCGTAACAAAAACGTTCGTAAACATTAGGTGCCCATCTGCGGACCCTTTGTCCGAATAGCTCATGCCATAGCCCGATGAAAGATAGGCCCACTTCCGGTATCCGGCAGGTCGCACTAACTTTCCGTCCGTCCCGTACTGCGGCGCGCCAATTGCATCCGCCGCCCTAGCCGCAGCCCGTGGTTGCCCCATCCAGACCGCAATTTCCGCCAGCACCAGCGCGCCCACTGTCAGCCCAATCGCTTTTTTCATCTTATTCTCCTGGTTCGATTTGCTGACAGCATGAACCCTGAGCGAATGCGCGTCTAGAATAAAACTGACTTTCCCACGAATTCTTTGGAAGGAGCTTAGGCGGAGGTATGAACTGAGTTATGTAAAAGCTCGCGGAATTTTGCAGGAGTGTCGCCGACGATGCTCTTGAACACCCGCCCCATATGGCTCTGGTCGGCGAATCCCGCCTCCAACGCCAACTCATCCAGCGCGGGCCAGCCCTGCGACATTTTCGCGCAGGCAAATTGCACCCTTAGCCGGTTTACATATTCACCCATCGAGCACCGATGCTTTTTGCGGAATACTCGCGACAAATGGATGGGGTGCACATTCAATTCCTGAGCGATCGCATCCAGCGTAATCTGCGTCCGAAACTTTCCGCGCAGTAAATCCGTTACCATGTCCAGCCACCCCGGAGCAGATTTTTCTTCCGTAAAATTCGCGCGCGCGCACCCTTGCAACATCTCGCCGCAAATCTCTTCGATCTGCAGGGCGTCCAGCGTCCCTGCTCGAAACGCCCGGTAAAGCTTGACGCCGAGCCACGTAGTCTCTCGTCCGCAGAGGTCAGGAGTAAACTTCGGCACCGTCAACAAATTCCGCGTCCCCTGCCAGAACGCTTCTCGCACCTCAATACAAAACATCCGCGAACCGCACGCCGGAATTTCATCTTCATGCGTCAGGCTCGGTGGGTGAAACCCCAGGGTAAATGGCCCGTATTCCGTAGCTCGTTGGGTAAACCACTCTGTGTACCCGCCATCTAATAGCAAACCAAAGTAAGCCGACTCATGCGTATGCATCGGCAGTTTGCGGCCTTGTGTGTGCCGGATCTCCGTCAGTACCAAACCCGCTGCGTCCACGCGCTTTTGCGTAGCCCCGTAAAACTGTCCGGTTTGGAGATTTGTACTCATTTCGCGGTCCGCTTACTTCTTTCGACGCGTCACTCAGGCGCCCGTTTCACCTTGCGCCGCTTCCGCTGCCTCGCAAAGAGCCGCATTGGCCTCTTGTTCTGGACGTTTTAATCTGTTCGCCAGCGCAATCCCAAGCAGCACCAAAGATCCGCCAATCAGCAACGGCACCGTCAACGGTTCATGCAACAGAAAAGCAGCCAGCAACGCGGTCAGGGGCCCCTGCGACAACAGCGAAACCGAAGTCACTGTCGCCGGCAAATGTCCCATCGCATACGTCAGAAAAAAATATCCGCCAAGCTGCGAAACCAGCCCCAGCCCCACAAGCGCCGCAAACGATTTTCCCGACGGAATCCCCAACGGCACGCGCATCGCAAGATTCAGCACAAGCAAAAACGCCGCACTCGATAGGATCGCCAGCCGCAAGAACACCAGCGTCCCTGTGTGCCCGCGCACTTCCTCCGTCGCGAGCAAATACACCGCGAAGCACGCCGACGCCGCCAGCGCCATCGCGTCGCCCCAGCCCAAATGCGCGCGCTCCGCAATATCTCCCCACACGATCACGAGCGACCCAGCCACCGCGAGTGCCAACCCCAGCCAAAACGCTGTGCTTGGCCGCCGCCGGAAAATCAGCCACGTGATCAATCCCACAAAAATCGGTGTGTTGTTTCCCAGGAGTGTGGCATTTGCCGCGGAAGTCTTGAGAATGGAAGTGTTGTAAAGCGCCAGGTCCAGTGCGAAGAAAACGCCGCCTCCGCAAATAATCGCGAGTGTTCGCAGATTCACTCGCGGAGTCTTGCGGTCCAGCAGCCACGTTGGCGCCAAGACCAGGGCCGGAATCAACAATCGGTAGAACGCCGAAGCAGGCCCCGGAATGTCCGTCCACCTCACAAAAATCGCCGACCACGCAATGCACAGGATTCCGCCAACAAGAGCAAGGTACGCCAGGGAACGGCGGTTAGCCGCAGTGGAACTCATCGAGGAGGGGGAAGCAAATCGTTGTATTCCGGATGCTTCGCCATGAAACTGGCCGTATACGAACAGGCGGGAACCACTTCCAATTTTTGGCTTCGCGCATATTCCAGGGCCACGCGCGTCATTTTCGCCGCGATCCCGCGCCCTTCCAGTTCCTGCGGCACTTCCGTATGCTGGATCAACATTCGCCCAGGCACCAGCATATACTCCAGCACGGCCAGCGATCCCTGCAAGTCCGCCTCAAACCGCCGTGCAGCCTCGTTGTGTTTTATTTCAAGCTTGTCCAGTTCGATTCCCATTACGATTCTTTCTTCCCATTGGCGCCGGTTGAAGTCTCCAACAAGAATACGCGCGCCAACTCTCCGTGTTCCATCACCACGTTCGGATCGCTCTGTATCGCATCGAAGTATTTTTTCTGGAACGCATCGCCGTCCGCCGTCGGTGTAAACATCTTGCGCGCCAGAGCAACTGCTGTTTCCGCGTCCGCTGGAACTACCGGCGCTTCACCCGTCAGCGATTCGTCAATCCTCACCACAAATTCCGAAATATTGTGCAGCCACGCAAACTGCGGATGATCCACCACCAGCCGGAAAAATTCGCCCACATTCACTGCGCCGAACTCTTTCTCGTAAACGCGCCGCTCCATATCGATCAGCGTCTTGTGCAGCCGCAGCAGCGCGCTCCGCAGCGCCACCAGTTTTTCCCGCGCCGCCGGATCGTCTCCCTCTCGCCGCGGATTGCTCGGTAACGCCGTGCTCATGCTCTCCTCGTTCTACCCATGGTAGCGCTTCTCTCCCACAGGCAACGCAATTGGCAGCCGGTTTCCCACGGGTGGAAGAGGGCAAGTTGCATACGGCGTGTACGCGCATGGCGGATTCCGCAGCTTGTTGAAATCGAGCACCAGCTCGCCAGGTTTGCTCAATCCATTGGATGGAAACGCCGTGTACAAAAACCGGCACGCACCATAAGTCGTCGTTGCACTTGTCGTGTCGCGCATAATAAAAAACAGTTCCGTGGCCCCCGCCTCTTCCAGAACTGGTTCGAGCCGGTACGTCTTCCCCTGCAGCGTGAATTCCGCTGTCCCAGGCACCGGCGCCCGATAACTCGTCCCCACCAGAGTCGCAAGCTGCACCGACTTTGCCGGAGTGTACGGGATCCATTTGGCGGTAACGCGGTAAGCTGCATCCGGCGCGTACCAGTCCAATCCGCGAAATTCTTTCAGGGAAGGAGACTGTGAATCCTTGATTCGCAACGCAAAGCGATCTTCCCGCCGTATCGCATAGATGTTAAGGGTCCCTACGATCAGGTGCGGGTTGTTCTTGTCATCATCCGCGTCCGTCTGAAGCACTTGTTGCTTCGCGGCGATTCCTCCCACCGTAAGCCCGGCTGGGAACCCTTGTTTCGGCGGCAGCAGAGTCACAACATTATTTTCCAGATGTAAAATTCCCAGGTGCGCGGGATGCCCGGGCGAAAGCTTCACTGTGTTATCCGGCGCGGAGCCCACGCTGGTATCTCCAGGCTGTAGCCATTCCAATCCGACGAGCGACAACCAACCATCCGGCTTCAGCAATACCGCAGCCCGGTTCTCCCGAAACTCCTTGATCTCTCTTTGCCACGCTGCGTCTTGCGCTTGAGTTGCGGCAGCGGCAACCAGAAACGCCGCAAGAGCAAGAAAAAATGGAGCGGAGGAAAACGCAGTGCGTTTACTCATGGCCATAAGAAAGTATAGCGCGAGCATGAGGGTTGGGGCACCTTGTCCCGACCGGTGATAAGATGCGTTCTGCCGGTTCCATCATGCGTGAACCGGGGAGGCATTTATGGGCGCTCCTTCCGCCGTTCGCGAATCCGATTCCATCCGTGTGCGCAAAGCAAACGCCGCTGACGTGGCCGCCTGCGGGCCAATCTGCTACGAAGCGTTCACAGCGTTCAATCGCCACCACAACTTTCCGCCCGACTTCCCAAACGTCGAAGTAGCAAATCAGGTTTTGTCGTGGATGTTTTCTCACGAAAAATTCCATTGCCTCGTCGCGGAACTCGATGGGAAAACCGTCGGAAGCAATTGCCTCGACGAGCGCTGCGAAATAGCCGGCGTTGGCCCGATTACCGTCGATCCCGCCGTACAAAACAAAAGTGTGGGCCGCCGATTGATGCTTGCCGTGATGGATCGCGCCGCCGAACAAAAAGCGTCCGGAATTCGCCTTGTTCAAATGGCGTTCAACAATCGTTCGCTTTCTCTCTACACCAAACTTGGATTTGATCCGATGGAGCCGCTCTCAGTCATGAATGGCCCCGCCATTGGCAAAGCTCCCTCGGGATATTCCGCGCGTGCGGCCACAAGCGAAGATTTGGACGCCTGCGATGCTCTTTGCCTGCGGGTGCATGGCCACAAGCGCCGCGCGGAAATTCAGGATGGAATCGCCATGGGCACAGCCCGGGTGGCCCAGGTCGGCGGGCAAATCACGGCTTATGCATCGGCCATCGGGTTTTTCGGCCACGCCGTCGCCGAAACCAATCGCGATCTTCAAGCGTTGATTTCAACCGCAGGCGAGTTTCTTGGCCCGGGTATTCTCGTGCCAACGCGCAATGCTTCGCTCTTCCGTTGGTGCCTCGAACAAGGTCTGCGTGTCGTCGAGCCTGCGACTCTCATGAGCGCCGGCCTCTATAACCAGCCGGCAGGGGCGTTCCTGCCTTCCATTACATTCTGATCCGCCAAGCGAAACTTCTCGAATCGTACCAAGCAAAAAAAAAGAGAGAGGCTCGCGCCCCTCTCTTTTTCCGCAAGCGAATTACGGCTTGGTGATTATGAGGTTGTTCGTTACGGAGAACACATTCGGCACTCCGTTCGCCTTCAACCCGGCCATGTTCTTGTCGGCTTCATTGTTCACGACGCCTTCCAGCGTCACATGTCCGTTCTTCACGATGAGGTGTATGGAGGGCACGTTTGCCAGGCTGTACTGAAAAAGCGTGCTCGCTCCGTAGACCGCGCGGTATACGGCGCGGCGAATCCGGTCGTCGTTTGGCGATGTCGGCAGCACTTCAATCTGGTTGTCCACGGTGCTGACGCCTTCAATGGATTTCACGACCGCTGCGGCATCCGACTTCAGCGTCGGTCGCACCACCTGTCCCATCAAGGTCACTTTGTCGCCTTCAACCTTGTACGTCAGATTATCGAACACGGAGTAGTACGGCAGCATCACCAGCTCATGCCGCACTTCCTTGATCAACTTGCTCGCAGGTTTCGGCTC
>JAFDVY010000069.1 GCA_018268785.1 Acidobacteriota bacterium
CCATTTCGCCCAGCGCCGTTGAAACCAACATTATCAATCTTGTCGCCGTGAAAACGGCCTTCGAGGGGGTCTGCACTCGGCTGCGCGCCCGCAACGAAGAAGTTGCCATCCTTCTTCCGGACGCCGTCATCCGCGTCTTCGTCCAGCATTTCGATGAATTCCCCCGTTCGCCGCAGGAAGCGATTCCCATGCTCAAGTGGAAGCTCAAAAAGAGCGTTCCCTTTGAAGTGGACGAAACGCTGATTTCTTATATGCGCCAGGCGCCGCGCGAAGGCGGCGTGGATGTTGTCACCGCACTCGGCCGCCTCCGCATCATTCGCGAATATGAAGCGCTCGCGGAAAATCTCGGCCTTCACCCCGGTGTTGTGCTTAGCTCTTCGCTCGCCGCCGTCTCTTTGCTGGAAGATCACAAGCCGACGCTTCTTGCCCGCATTTCAGGCCCTGCGTTAACCACCGCGATTGTACGCGACGGCGTTTTGTGCGGTTATCGTTGCACAGAGCTTCCCGCGTCCGGCAGTAGCATCACGCCGCAAATGCTTCTCGAGGAAATATATCCTGTCGCAGCGTATTACCAGGACACGTGGCAGGAAGGAATTCAAGGCGTTCGCGTGGCAGGTCTTGGCGCACGTTTGCCCGAATTTGTGCGCTCCCTCGAAGACGAATTTCATTGCGAAGTTCGCTCGTTGCTTCACACTGCCATTTCCGATGGAAAAATCTCGGAAGATGCGCGGCCGCTCGCCGACAGGGAACTGGAAGGCCTCGTCGGCTGGATGGTTCAGAAAACCTGACCAGGAAACGAAGAAAAGAGAATGAGAGCCAGGCTAAATCTTGCGACAAGACCGCTGGTCACCCACCGGCGGTTCCTTGTTGGCGCAGCGGCGATTGCCGCTGTGGCCGGAATCGTTTTTCTGGCCCTCGGTTGGAACGCCTATTCCGCCAATCGCGCCGACGCCAAACTGCAACAGCAAATCAGCGAGATTCGCGCGGAGCGCGCGAATCAGGAAGTACGCCGCGAAAAACTGAAGACGTTTTTCTCCCAGCCGGAAAACGCAAAATTGAGCGATCGCGCCGCCTACTTGAACTCCATCATTGACCAGAGCGGTTTTCTCTGGACGCAGATGTTCATGGACCTCGAGCACGTCAAGCCCGGCGGCGTTCGCGTGCTCAGCATTTCCCAGAAAATGGTCAAAGGGAATATGGAAGTGCGTTTGAAAGTGGGCGCAACTTCCGACGAAGCGAAGTTGAAATTTATCCGCGCGCTGGAAGGCTCCAAAGCGTTCGGAAAAGTGATGCTGCTTTCTGATCAGCAGAGCACGCAATCCGGTGGTGACCCCGACGTCTTTGAGATTTCGGCTGTTTACACGAGAGCATGATGAACCAGAATTTTACATTCAAGCGGCGGGTGATTATCGGCGGTGTCACCCTGCTGCTCCTCGCCGACGTCGCTTTGGGAGTCTACAGATGGCGTTTGTCCACCGCACCGTCGACGCCTCCGCAGTTGCTCGCAAAAGAAAAGCTGAAGCTGCAAATGCAGGAAGCGGACATTGCTTACGCCGAAAAAATCGCAACCAACTTTCCGAAAACGGTTAAAGACTGCGATAAGTTTGAACACGGCCTGCCTTCTTCCGCCTCCATTTCGTCCACCATTTCCGCGGAACTCGGAGATATCTCCAAAAAATCCGGCGTTCAGTTGACCGGTATCACCTTCAAGGACAAGGAACATGCCGCGTACAGCGTCACCGAGCGCGAGATGGATGCGAGCGTTTCCGGCCAGTATGAAAATGTCGTGAAATTTCTGAATGGACTCCAGAAATCGCCGAATTTCTATGTCGTGGATTCGCTCGAACTGGGAACCGAAAGCAACACGCCCAATCAACTGCGGGTAGGTTTGCACATGCGGACTTTTTTCAGGACGGCGGGCTCATGAAACAGAAAAACGAAGTCACTATCCTGATCGTCCTGGTTGTCATCGCCGCCCTGATTTTTGGCTACGAATACTGGCCGTCCGACGGACGTAAATCAGCCTCCTCCGCTCTGTTTCAGGCTTATCAGGCTCTCAATTTCCCCAATCCCGAAATTCAGTGGAAACGAATCGACGACCGCCGCAAATCCGAATACAAAGCTTCGGGCGTGAATCTGTTTACGACAGTGATTCCGCCAACTCCCGCCGATCTGGATAAAGCAAGAAAAGATGAGCAAGCCTTTAGGGATGCTCACAAGAATGATCCGCCTCCACCTCCGCCGCCTGCGCAATTGCCTCCGGACATGAAATTTTTTGGCTATGGCACGGTGCCGAACGGAACGCCCCGCCGTGCATTTCTCGCGTATCAGGATGATGTACTCATCGTAAGCGAAGGCGACACGCTCATCGGCAGATTTCGCATTCTGAAAATAAATAACGCCACGCTTGAGTTCGAGGAATTGGCCACGGGGCAGCGCGGGCAAAAAGTGCTGGAAGATCAGGGGCCCGCAGCGTGAAGCGGAAACATACAACGCGAGCCCATCGGAGAGAACGCGGATACGCGCTCCTACTTGTTGTGTTTGTTGGAACGCTGATGCTGATCGCCGCGATGACCGCAGCGCCCGGAATTTTGATCAATGGAAGGCGCGAACGCGAAAAAGAAATGATCTGGCGCGGAAATCAGTACGTGCGCGGAATCAAAATGTATTACCGCAAAAACGGAAAATTCCCAACCTCCCTCGAAGATCTGACAAAACCGCAAGCGGCAAACGTCCATTTCATGCGCCAGGCTTACAAAGATCCGATGAATACCGAAGATGGATCCTGGCGCCTGATTTACGTTGGCCCCAACGGCCAGCTTATCGGCAGTTTGAAACCGCAGCCGAATCTCGTGCTGCCGACAGGAATTCCAGGCGCCGCAAATATTGGAACGCCGGCTGCGAACTTGAACGGCTTTGGTTCCGTGAACAGCACCGGACTTGGCGGGCAATCGAGCGCAATACCGGGGGTGGGGCCACAAGGTGGCAATCCGGGAGCGGCAAACGGAACGAATGGGACTGGCACGACGGAAGAGTTGGATGCGAACGGTTTGCCGATCGGGTCGCAGCCGACGGATACGCCGACGATCATCGGCGGAAATATCATCGGAGTGGGCAGCAAGGTGAATGCGAAGTCCGTGATTGTTTACGACAAGGCATACAACTATCGCCGGTTTGAGTTCTACTGGGATCCGAGTAAGGACGCGATTCAGTTTGGCGGGCAGACAAACATTCCTGGGACATCGACGCCGGGAACTCCAGCGGGAGCGCCGCAAGGCGGGTTTGGAAGTCAGGGAACGACGAACCCGCAAGGGGGCGGAACAAATCCGCCACAAGGGAATCCTCCACAGCAGTAGTTAATTAGAAATAGAAAATTGAAAATAGGAATTCGGTAGCGTTCATTTTTTAGCCGCCGGATTTTGATTGCTGTGCGGACGTGTGTTTGCCGGAGCTGTTTGGCGCGGGAATGTTCAGTGCGGAGGAATTGGCGGGTCCACTTGAAGACCGTTTTTCGTTCGATGAATTTTGAGCCGGAGATTTACGGGCGGCGTAGGTTTTCTGGACGCGGCGGATGTAGGAGATGGTTTCACGGTATGGGGGAATGGTTTTGTATTGCGCGACGCGCTGCGGGCCGGCGTTGTAGGCGGCGAGGGTGAGCGCGAGGTCGTCGTGATAGCGGTCGAGAAGTTCGCGCAGATATTTTGTGCCGGCTTCGATATTTTCCCGCGGATCGAAAGTGTTTTTTACGCCGAGGCGCGTGGCGGTCTCTGGAAGCAACTGCATGAGACCGCGGGCGTTTTTGCGGGAGACGGCTTTGGGATTGAATTTCGATTCGGCGGTGATGACGCTGACGATGAGGTCGGCGTCCACGCCGTGAGCTTGTGCGGCGTTTGTGATGAATTCGGAATAGGGAATTCCATCGAGCGCGGGCTTTTTCTCGGACCAGAAAACTTCTTCGGGCTCGATGGCGACGACTTCGGTTGCAGGGAGTTCTGCTGAGCCTCCTCGCAAGGTAAGTTTGTAGGTGTTTCCAACGAGTTGGTAGCCGGTGACGCTGAGGCGCTGGCCGGATTTTAGAACGACGTATTCGGCTCGGGCGGATGGCGCGAAGCATAAACCGAAGACAGGAATCAGGAGGAGAGCGCATAGAACAGTTCGCGCTTGGACTGAGCCTGCTCGAAATGTGAAATCGAAGATGCCGGGCTGAAGCCCGGCGCTACAAAAACCACAGCGACGGCGCAAAACCAGAATAAAGAAAAATCTCAGGATGCCGGGCTGCCCTTCGGCTTCGCTCAGGGTAAAAAGCCGTGGCTCTACATTTTCAGAGGGAGACACGGCGAGGCGGGTGTTCTTAAGGCTGGCTAGGCGCATGCGGCCTCGCTCAGGGCGAAACGCTTGATGGCGGCGGCGACGCCGCTTTCGTCGTTGGAGAGGGTTTCGTGCCAGCCGTGCACTTTAAGTTCGGGGACGCCGTTTGCCATGACAACGGGGATGCCAGCAACCTGGAGCATTTCGAGGTCGTTGTGGTTGTCTCCGACGGCGAGAATTTCGTCCCGGCGGAGACCGCGGTGTTCGGCCCATTCGGCGAGAGAGCGGCCTTTGGTGCAATCAACGGGGAGAACGTCGATCATGGCGAAATCGCGCGAATCGTAGAGAGTGACAGCGAGGCGATAGCGATGAGTGAAGTGCGCACTGCGCAGAATCTCTTCGACTGCACGCATTTCCACGACGGTTCCAGAAAACATGACTTGAATGGGATCTTCGGTTATGGAATTTTCGAGCGGGGAAACGATGCCGATGTTTTCGAGATTGCGTTTGTAGTAGGCGTAGCGGATGGAATCGTCGGGATTGAGCGATTCGAGCATGATTTGATTGGCGACGGTGCGATCGAAGATGACGGCTGCGCCTTCGCGCCAGGGCTTGGTGGCTTCAAGGACGCTGCGGGCAACGTCTTGCGTGAGGAGATGGCGGAGATGGGTTTGGCCGTCGGCGGTGCGGATGAGGGCGCCGTTGTTGACGATCATGGTGAGCGGGCAGCCGAACTGGTGCGCGATGGGCATGGCGAAATCGTAGCGGCGTCCGGTGACGAGGGCGACTTCAATGCCGCGACGTGTGGCTTCCGCGACGGCAGAGCGGTTGGCGTCGGAAAGCTGCCAGCGGCTGTCGAGCAGCGTGCCGTCGATATCGAGAGCGATGAGGCGAACGGGCATCTTATCTAGTTTACCGTGAAGTGCTGGAAGATGGTGTGGGGAGTGACGGGAGTTGCCGAGTTCCAAAATGGAACGCCCTTCCCTCGCTGTCTTTTGCGAAGATATTCATTCTAAAGAAGTTGGACAAGAGGGACCCCCTCCTGTGGGAACGACCAAACGCGTTGCCGAGGGGGTTGCGGCAAATCGTGTTTCCGTCACCTCGTTAGGATGGCACGACATCGCGATATCACGATATATCGTGCCCCTACCGAAGGGAAGAAAAAGAGCCGATCTGAAGATCGGCCACTACAGGGTAGAGGGGCATACTTTGCTCCTCGGATCGAATCGAAGAGAGATTTCTGCGCTCCATGAATCGGCAGATTCATATCGTGCCGCTACGATTTGGTTGGGATTTTGGGCGGAGACTGCAGCGAAGATGCCAGCCCCGCCCTTCGCGTTCACTCACGGCAAAAAGGGACGGCGGTACAAAAGCAAAGCATGTTTCGTATGCTAGAGTTTTTCCATGACGACAAAACGGATTTATTACGACGACGCGTTTGCGCGCGAATTTATTGGCGAAGTGCGCTCGTGCGAAGAAATAACGGGCGAAGACGCGACGAAATGGCGCGTGGTTTTGGACCGGACGGCGTTCTATCCAACTTCGGGCGGGCAACCGAACGATTTGGGGACGCAGGGCGAAGCGCGCGTGTTGGATGTTGTAGATGAAGGCGACGAGATTGTGCATGTGGTAGACAGGGCCGTGCAGGGAAGTGTGGCCGGGAAGATAGATTGGGCGCGGCGATTCGATCATATGCAACAGCACACGGGACAGCATTTGCTGTCCGCAGTGCTGATGAAGGAGTTTGGGCTGGAGACAGTGTCCTTTCATTTGGGGGAGGAGATTTGCACGATCGATTTGCGGGGACTGGAGCCGAGCGCGGAAACATTGGTTGCGGCGGAACAAGCGGCGAACGCCGTTGTCTTTGAAGACCGCCCGGTGTCTGTAAAGTACGGGACAGCTGAAGAGTTGCGTGCGCTGGGTGTGAGAAAGGAAGTGGATCGCGACGGGGTTTTGCGCGCGATTGAGATTGAGGGAGTGGAACTGCAGCCGTGCGGCGGGACACATGTGGCGAGGACAGGCCAGATCGGGATGATTCAGCTAAGGCGCTGCACGAAGATTCGTCAGGACTGGCGGCTGGAGTTTTTGTGCGGCGAGCGAGTGGCCAAGGCGGCGAGGGCGGACTATGAAACGAGGCGGGCGGTGGCGGAGAAGTTGAAATGCTCGCCGGAAGAAGCTTTAAGCATGGTGGATAAAACGGTAGGAGAGCGCGATGCGAGCTTTCGATTGGCGAAAGCGAGAGGAGAACGGCTGGCCGATCTTGAGGCGGAAAAGATAGTGCGGGAGACCGCTGTAGATGCGAGTGGCTTGAAAATTGTGGAGCATGTATTCGAAGGAATCGAGGCGAGTTATGTGTTGCTGCTGGCGCCGGCGATTGCCACGCATGAGAAGACGGTGGCGCTGGTTGCACGGAGAGAGTGCGGGCACATTTTTTTCGGGCAGGGGCCGGGAGTTGGGAAGGACATGAATGCGCTGCTGAAAAAGGTGCTGGGAGTAGTGGGCGGCAAAGGCGGCGGAACGAAGGACTTTGCGCGAGGCGCGCTGGCGGATCCAGCGACTGCTCAGAGAGCGATTGAGATAGCACGCGCGGAAGTGGGTTAGTAACCGGAAGCAGGGGAGTGATTGGACATGCTGGTACCAGGAGTTTTGGCAATGGAGTGATCAGGAAAAAAGAATTTAGTTTGAGACACGGGATTCGCCTCAATTACACTATCCATTGTTGACGGTTGCAGTTCACCTTGCGTGGGGTGTGTATGAGCAGCCTTCTTTCGAACTACAAGTCCATCTGTGTAGTCGCCGTTTTGTTCGCACTTTCTCCTGCAGCGCACGCCGATTCGACGGCTTCCGCCATTGCCAGCCTCGGATGGAGCGCAGCGACGTTTTCCGGCACAACAAGCCCCGCTTCCATCCCCAACCCGTATTCCTCACTGGCGGAAGCGAGCGCGGCGGGGAGCAACCCCTATTCATTCAACGGCGGCACAGTGACTTCGCCAGGATGGACGACGACGACGGATTTGCTTCCTAATGGGAGCAACAGCTTTGTTCTGGCGCAATCGGGTTCAGCAATTACTTCGCTGGCCTCCGCGGCGACAAGCGACGGATTCTTTCAGTTGAATGGGCAGGCCGAGCGGTCAGGAGATTTGACGACAAAGACGGGGCTCATCCAGATTACCGTGCCCTACACCCTGGCAATTTTGATGACCCCGGATACAAATGGGGTGGGGAGAAGCGGCACAGCGCAGGTGTGGATCGAACTATTCGATGCGCTAGGGCAGAACATGCTGGGATTCGCAAATAGTTCGGTCGAACTACCGCAGAGCCTCAGCGGAGTTACGGGGAAGTCTGGGACGCTGACATTGACGTTACAAGAGGCGCCGGGAACGTATTGGTTCGACCTGGGCGCGGCGTCTGAAGTGACGGTTGTGCCGGAACCCGGAACGCTGCTGTTGGTGATTGCTGGATTGGCTGCCGTGGGGCTTAAATTTAGAGGGAAGATATAGGCCGGAAGGGAAGTTTGGTGGACGTGACAGGGATCGAACCTGCGACCTCGTCGTTGCGAACGACGCGCTCTCCCAGCTGAGCTACACGCCCACGTGCAGGAAGTATTTTAGCAAAGCGACGATTGGATTCCAAACAGGGTCGCGATGGGGTATCTGGTTAGTTGCAATTCCCGGTTCAGGGTCACGAATCAAAATTTCAATTTGATCCGCTACCCAAAAGAGAGTTTCGCATTTCCAGTTTTCGCTGAGCCAAGAAGATCGGTTTGGCGCTTCCCAATCAAGAATCAGGGTTGATCGAGAGAGCCGCCGTTGCGCTGGGCGACGATTTTGCGCGCGTTTTGGTAGAGGGCGCGGGCCTGGGGAATGGAATCGATGCCTTTTTGGACTTGCGGGTCGGCCTCTAGCAGGACTTTGAAGCCATCCTGCATGCCGAACGTGGACATGAAGACTTCCTGTTTGATCTTGCGCTTTACCCAATCAAGATTTTCGGCCAAGTCGGATTCGCTGTAGCGGACGTTGTGCTTGGCCAAGTAGTTGCGGAACTCGTGCATAACGTTGTCGTCCGCAGTGAAGTCGTGCGTGATGGTGGGGCGTTCGCCGAGGAAAAAGCGAGTGAAACCGCCGACACCTGCTTCAGCCGGATAGAAAACGTCGTAACGGAAAAGTTCCAACTGAAACTTGTTGAGCTTGGGCTCGGAGATGACGATGTCCGGAGCGATGCCGCCGCCGCCGGTGACTTGGCGGCCGGAATCGGTAAGCTTGATCTCGGTCGGATGATCGGGAACTTTGCGTTCGTAGTGATATTCGTAAAGAGAGATGGATTTGTAGTCGCGCTGGATGAGTCGGCCACTCGGCGTGTAATAGCGAGCGGTGGTAAGAGCGAGGCCGGTGTTTTCGCTGAGCGGCTGCACGGTCTGCACAAGGCCCTTGCCGAAGGTGGTTTCGCCGACGATCAGGCCGCGGTCGTGATCCTGGACGGCGCCCGAGACGATTTCCGTGGCGGAAGCGGAATTGTTGTTGACGAGAATTACGAGAGGGACGGTGATGCCCTGGTTGCCGCGGACGGCGTAATAGCTGTGATTCTGGGAAGCGCGGCCATGGTGCGAGACGATGAGCTGATTTTTTTCGAGGAACATGTCGCCGACGGCCACCGCTTCATTGAGGAGGCCGCCGGGGTTGCCGCGCATGTCCAGAATGAGGCCGTCGAGATTGGAGGCGTCCAATTGCTTGAGTGCGTCGGCGATTTCGTGATCGGTGGTTTCGTTGAAAGAGGAGAGGCGGATGTAGCCGACGCCGGGCTTAATCAGGAACGCGATGTCCACGGAGTGTCGGGGAATTTCGCCGCGGGTAACGGTGAAAGAAAGCTGATCGGCGTAGCCTTCGCGGGTGACGACAATTTTGACGATGGTGCCTTTTTGCCCCTTGAGCATGTCGGCGACTTCAGTGGTGGTAAGGCCGTCCGTGGACTTGTCGTCCACTTTCACAATCACGTCACCGGGACGAAGGCCGGCGTTATAAGCGGGAGCGCCGACGTAAGGGGCCATGACGACCGTGTGATTATCGCGAGGAGCGACGATCATGCCGACGCCGTAATAGCGGCCGCGCTGGTCTTCGCGCAAAAGGGCGAACTGGCGAGCGTCAAAGAAATTCGAGTGGGGGTCGAGCACGCGCAGCATGCCGGGGATAGCGCCCTGGTAGACCTCTTTGTCCACGTCAACGGGCTCGGCGTAATTCGACTGGACGACGTCGAGGACGCGCGTGAACTGCTTGACGGCTGTTTGGTAGTCGTCAGCGCTGGAGGTGGTGGCCCGGACCGAGGGGCCGTAGATGGCACCCAGCAAGGCGCCCACAACGAGAATTGCAACGGTCAAAAACGCCCAACGACGTTCTGATTTCATTCTGACCTCACGCTAGCCAGGCTAAGTACGATTGTAACATGCGAACGGAATATCGGCCCGGAAAGTCCGGTTTGACACATATCTATGCAATTCCTATGATGCCTATGGGTTCGAAAAGGGTCGTCCAAGCGCATGTTCAGCGTCTCACACATGATTGTGCTGTTTGTTGTGGTATTGGTGGTCTTTGGACCGCACAAATTGCCGGAATTGGCGCGTGGATTGGGCAAGCTGATGGCCGAGTTCCGCAAGGCGTCCACGGACTTCAAACTGGCGTTTGAAGAAGAGATGCGAAATGTGGAGCGGCAGGCCCGCGAGGCGGAGCGCAAGAAGCAGGCCGATGCGGCAGCGGCGTCCGCAGCCGCAAGCGAAAGCCCCGGTGCAGCTCCCACGGCGGAAACCGAGGCTCTGGCGCAGCTTCCGGAGACGATTGATCCCGTAGTGACGCCAGTAAGCGAAGCGGTGGCGCGAGGCGAAGAGGAGCAAAGTTCCACACCAGAATTGGACGCAGCCGCGGACGAAACTTCTTCCGGTGAATCGATGCAGGAAAAGGCGCTGCAGGATCCGGTGAGAGAGCAGGGGCACACGGCATAGCTCGGCCGCTCATACCATGGACAGCGAAATCATCGGGAAAACCAAAGAGGAAGAGACCGGCGGCCAGATGACGTTTTTCGAGCATCTGATCGAGCTGCGGAAGCGGATCATCAATTCGCTGATTGCGATAGCGGTGTGCGCGGCAGGCGGATGGTTTCTGGCGCCGAAGGTGGTGGAGTTGTTTGCAGAGCCAATCCAGGTGGCCCTCAAAGCGCATGGATACAATCCACAACTCATCTACACGGATCCGACGGATTATTTGGGATTGCTGATCAAACTGAGCATTTACATCGGGCTCGTGATTTCGTCACCGGTCGTTCTGTATCAAGTGTGGATGTTCGTTGCGCCGGCTTTGTACAAACATGAGCGCAGCGCGGTGGTGGGATTCGTGTTTTCCACTGTCGTTCTGTTTTTGGGTGGAATTGCGTTCGGATTTTTCCTCGCACTGCCGCACATACTGGGATTCCTGGTGGGATTCCAGGGGCCGGGATCCGCGATCGCTCCGATGATTCACGTCAACAGCTACATTGATTTGGCGATGCTGGTGATCGTGGCTTTGGGGCTGGTGTTCGAGTTGCCGGTGCTGATTTTCCTGCTCTGCTACTTTGGAATTGTGACGCCAAAATTCCTGGTACAGAACACAAAGTACGCAGTTCTGGGGATCACGGTAGTCTCGGCAATTGTTACGCCAACACCTGATGCGTTAACGATGCTCCTTGTGATGGGCGTGATGCTGGCGCTCTATTTCCTCGGCGTGGGAATTTCCTGGATAGCTTTGCGCAAGCGAACGCAGAGAATTGCAGCCGAAGCGAGAGGGACGACGTGATGAATCTGGCGAAGCGAGCGAAGCATGGCGCAGTTCTTGGCGCGATGGCGGTTTTGTTTGCAGGATGCAAGAGCAACGCCGATGCAGAGAAAAAGGCTGAGGCTGCACAGCCGCCGTTCATGAGTGCCGTGACGGCAAATCCGCCACAGATGGCGGTAGATGCCCTCCCACCTGACAAAACCGGGGGCTTCGACGGCAAAGCCGCATACGAGCATGTGGCGAAGATGGTTTCGTTCGGGCCGCGGCCGTCGGGTTCACAAGCGCTTGTGCAGACGCAGGACTACATTTTGTCGCAATTGAAGAGTTCCGGTTGCACCGTGGAAACCGACGCGTTTACTGCTCAGACCCCCATCGGGCCAATCACCATGAAAAATATATTGGTGAAGATTCAAGGGGAGCGGCCGGGAATTATTTTGCTGGGCACGCATTACGACACATCGCGGCTCGACGCGCAGGACCGCCCGCTCAGCAATTTCGTTGGCGCGGATGACGGCGGCTCGTCTACCGGGCTGATGCTGGAAGTGGCACGGCAACTTTGCCCGAAACGCGGCCGATATGCGGTGTGGATTGCGTTCCTTGATGGAGAAGAAGCTGTGCAGCACTGGAGCAATACGGACAGCCGCTACGGCAGCCGCGAAATGGCCGCGAAGTTTTCGCTTTCCGGGGACCTGCCCAAGATCAAAGCCTTCGTGCTTGCGGACATCGTTGGCGGAAAAAACGCACGGATTCCGCGCGAGACGAGCTCCACAAAATGGCTGGTGGATCTTGTCTATTCGACGGCGGTTCGGCTGGGCTATGGCTCGCTTTTCGTCAATGAAGACAGCGGAGCAACCGACGATCACGACTCGTTTCTGGATCGCAAAGTGCCGTCCGTGGACGTGATCGCCTATTTTTCAAATAATGGCTACTGGCACACGCCACAGGACAACATGGAACAGATCAGCGCCAAAACGCTTGGTCAGGTGGGGCACGTCTTTCTGGAAGTGGTGAAGGCGCTGCAGGGGAAGTGAAAGTAGAAAATGGAAATTGGAAAATCGAAATTCGAAAATAGGCGCTGGGCCGCGGTGCGGCTCGCCAGTTTCCAGTTTCAAGTTTCCGATTTCTATTTTTCGAAGGTGACTTCGGAGTTTTTGCGGATTAGAGAGTGCTTCTGGAAGTCGTCATCGTCCCTGTACGGAAAATCCGAGCGATAATGGCTGCCGCGGCTTTCTTCACGGGCGATTGCGCTGCGGGTGATGAGTTTGGCCAGGGAATGAAGATTCTTCAGTTCGTTTTCTTCGCGAGTCGCGGCCACTTCGGGAATTTGCAGCGATTCGAGTTGCGCCAGCGCGGCCTTCAGCTCCTTGCCAGTCCGTAAAATCCCCACGTGGCGCCACATGAGGTCGCGGATCTGCGCGCGCACTGGCGATTCTGCATGGGCAGGGTGTGGCTGCTTTTCCGCGTCTGGCGAGTCTGGCTGCGGAGCGCGTTTGCCGGGTAGTTGCGTTGAGCTGCGTTTTGAAACTGGCGCGTCTTCCATCATCGCCTGGCCGCTGCGGGCGCCAAAAACGAGTCCTTCCAGCAGGGAATTGCTCGCCAGGCGGTTCGCGCCGTGGACGCCCGTGTCGGCCGTTTCTCCTGCCGTATAAAGTCCCGGAATCGAAGTCCGGCCCCAGAGATCGGTTTTCACGCCGCCCATCATGTAATGCGCCGCAGGGCAGACGGGCGCCATGTCCGTGGCGAGATCGAGGCCGTAGCTTTCGCACGTGGCGTAAATTCTCGGAAAGCGCTTTTCGAGAAATTCTTTCGGCTTTGCCGTCATGTCGAGATAAACGTGGTGTGCGTTGGTGCGATGCATTTCGCTGACGATGGCGCGGGCCACGATGTCGCGCGGAGCGAGCTCTTGCGCTTCGTTGTAGCGCTTCATGAAGCGTTCAAGATTGATGTTGCGCAGGATGCCACCTTCGCCGCGTAGCGCCTCGGAAAGAAGAAAACGTGGCGCGCCTTTGACGGCGAGCGCGGTTGGATGGAACTGGACGAATTCCATATCGGAAAGGACAGCGCCAGCTTCGTAGGCGATGGCCATGCCGTCGCCGGTGGCCACGTCGGGATTGGTGGTTTCGCGGTAGATTTGTCCCAGGCCGCCGGTCGCCAGCAGGATCGCATTAGCGCGCACTTCGTGGAGCGAGCCGTCAGTCTCGTCAATGAAACGCACGCCAACTGTTTGGCCATTTTCGAGGATCAGCCCGGTAGTGAAAGCGTGTGCGCGAAGATGAAGATGAGGGATGGAATTGGCGCGTGCCAGCAAGGCGCGGCTGATTTCCCGGCCGGTTGAGTCGCCGTGGGCGTGGAGGATGCGGGAGCGGCTGTGCGCGGCTTCGCGCGTGAAGGCAAGCTTTGTGCCTGCGCGATCGAATTCAGTGCCCCATTCGATGAGCTGTGTGATGTACTTGGGGCCTTCTTCGACGAGCAGGGCCACGGATTCTGGACGGCAAAGGCCGTCGCCGGCGTTGATGGTGTCTTGCTCGTGAAGGCCTATTTCGTCTTCGTCGCTGAGGGCGACGGCGATGCCGCCTTGCGCCCAGGCCGTGGCGGAATCGCTTAAGAAGGATTTGGCGAGGACGAGGACGCTACCAGCGCCGCTCAGTTCGATGGCGGCGCGCAGGCCTGCGACACCGGAACCAACAACGGCATAGTCAGCGCGATAGGTTTTTTCGGAAAGTGCCATCGAAAGTAGGTTTTAGATAGGCGAATGGGGCCGCAGAGAAATGGTATCACGAAGGAAAACTGACGATACGGTTGCATTGCACGTTGGCCGCTTTGTACCTCAGAATCTCGGTACGCTCGGGCTTTCAAGACTCTTCCTTGCATTGACTTTAGCTTGAGCGAGTCTAGCGATGCAGTTTTGAAGCAAAGGAGATTACGGATGAAGCGCTCCACTTTGTTCTATGTGCTCGTACCCATGGGCCTTTTTGCGGCGATCATCTGTGCGGCGTCCGCGGGTCAGGGGACTAAGATGGCACCCGACGCGAAGACGGTCACAATCGAGGGTGCCGTTCGGGACCTCGCATGTCCCATCCAAAATCCGGCCTCGTCGGCCACCAGCTTCAGCGGGCAGTGCAACCTGGATTGCGTGAAGCACGGCTCTCCGATCATCATCCTGACCAAGGAAGGGCTAATCTATTTCCCAATCTCAAGGGACATGCCTGATTCCGACCAGCGTGAAAAAATGATGCCATTTGTAGGGAAGTACGTGCAGGCGATTGGGCCAGCGTTCATGCGAAACGGAACTCGCGCGATCGCAATCACACAAATTAAGGAACTGAAGAGCGTTCCTATGGACACGGATGCCGCGGAATAACCGCTGCATGAGTGGACAAACAAGCTTGCTAGGATGACCCAAAGACATAGCCTAGTGCGGCTGTGCTAAAGTCAGAAGAACCCGGATGAGAGTACGGCGAATAAAAGTTAGAGCGTCCAGCGGGGCGTATGAGGTTGTGTGCGCTGCGGGAGCGGTGTCGCGTCTGGATGATGAGATTGCACGGCTGGGGAAATTTACGAGCGTGCATGTGGTGACATCGCCGAAGGTATGGCGCGCGGTGGGGAAGGCGGTTTTGCGAGGGCTCGCGCGGCACAAGCCCAGCGAAGTGCACCTCTTTGATGACCGCGAAGCGAAGAAAGAGATGCGCAGCGTGGAGCAGATTGCACGGCTGCTGGCGCGGGCAAAAGCGGATCGGCGTTCGCTGATTTTGGCGGTAGGTGGAGGCGTGGTGGGTGATGTGGTCGGATACGCAGCGGCGAGTTATTTGCGCGGCGTGGCGTTGGTTCAGATCCCCACAACACTGGTTTCGCAAACGGACAGCTCCGTGGGCGGCAAAACCGGCGTGAATCTGCCGGAAGGGAAAAACTTGGTTGGCGCTTTTTATCCGGCGCGGCTGGTAGTGGTCGATCCGCAACTGTTGAAGACATTGAGCAAACGGGAATTTCGCGGTGGGCTGGCCGAAGTGATCAAGTACGGAATCATTGCTGACGCGAAGCTATTCGAATATTTGGAAGAGAATTTCGAGAGGGCGTTGCGGCGCGACGAAAAAGTGCTGGAGTATTTAATTTGCCGGTCGATTGAGATTAAGGCTTGGGTTGTGAGCAAGGATGAGCGCGAGAGCGGCTTGCGCGAAATTCTGAATTACGGGCACACGTTCGGGCATGCTCTGGAGAGCGAAACGCGGTACAGGCGTTTTCAACATGGCGAAGCTGTGGCTTGGGGCATGAAGTGTGCAGCGCTGCTGGGACACAAAATCGGATTGACCCGGGCGAGCGACGTTTCGCGGATCGTCGCGCTGATTGAGCGTCTGGGACCGCTGCCCGATTGGTCGAGGGTTTCGGATGCAAGTTTGATCGAGGCGATGAAGAGCGACAAAAAGACAGTTGGAAATAAATTGCGCTTCGTGCTGTCGAAGAAAATCGGCAAAGCGGCGACGTACGAAAATGTTCCGCTGGATGCGGTTAAACACGCGCTGCACTTTGCACCGCGGCTGCACGCCTTGACGGAGATTGTGAGTGGCTGAGGTAGGCATTCTATTAGCGACAAAACGGGCTTCTGGGGCTAGAGCCCGTTTTAGTGGCAGGCGCTATGTCGGAGCTAAAGCTCCGACCCCCTAAAGAACATGAAGAAAGTATCGCCTCAATGAATCCGAGCGTTAAAACGGAGCCAAGCAAGGGAACTCGGCCAGACGGCGCCATAAGCGAAGCCGATGCCTCGCGTAAAGTGCGTGAAATGTTCACGCAGATTGCGCCGCGGTACGACCTGCTGAATCATCTGCTCTCGCTGCAACTCGATCGCGTTTGGCGCGCGCGAACTGCACGAAAGTTGCGTGCAATTTTGCAGCGGCCGGATGCGGTTGTTTTGGATTTGTGCTGTGGCACGGGCGACCTGGCGTTTGCGTTGAAGAAAAAAGGTAAGGCGCGAGTCATCGGTGCCGACTTTGCCCACCCGATGTTAGTGCGCGCCAATGAAAAATCTGCGGCCAATTTCGGCGGCGCAGTTCCATTCCTGGAATCGGACGCTTTGCAACTTCCGTTTGCCGACGCTTCGTTTGATTTGGTCACCGCGGCGTTTGGCTTCCGTAACCTGGCGAATTACGAAGCCGGCTTGCGCGAAATGCAGCGCGTTCTTAAGCCTGGCGGAACGATCGGCATTCTGGAATTTACAGAACCCCCGGCCGGAATCTT
>JAFDVY010000006.1 GCA_018268785.1 Acidobacteriota bacterium
CGCCAGGAGTCTTGCGCATAGAACTCCAGTTCGTTGTCGCGGAAATGACGCGTGACGAATGCGCCGTTCGGTTGGTATTGGCCAGCCTTGTTCTGGACGAAAACAGTGTCCGTTTCCGTAATGACTCCGGACAGCGCCATCATGGGATAGTCGTACGAGTTTGCAAAACCACCATCCACGGCCGGAAACCCAAATGCCGCTGGGTCAAAACTTCCGCCTACATTGGAGATTCCGGTCGGGACCAGAAAGCCGGTATTCGTCAAGGCGCTGGTGAATGAATTTGCATTCGACTGCCGGAAATCCGTGACGCGCCGCCAATTTCCGCCAAACTGAAAAGTGTGTTTCCCCTTGGACCAACTGAAATCGTCGGTCACGTTATGCACGGGCACGATCACCGAAGTCGTCCGCGTGTTCGCAGTTGGTGGCTCGAGGCCTCTAAGATTCACAAACGAATCAGTTGAGCCGCCGTTCTGGCCAACGCCTTGCCTGACATAGCCGTAGTGAAAACTGTTGATTTTTGTCGGGCTCAACGTCCAGGAATAACCGGCAATGATCCCCTTGGAATTGTTTGTATCCACTTCGCGCGCCGGTTGTCCTGGATACCACTGCGCTTGGTTGGCGTGGTCGTTTTGCAGGCCCAAACGCGCGAACACTCTCTGCGTCCCGTTTTGCGTCAAGTTGTAGTCAAACTTTGCCACATAGGTGTCCAGCTTGTTCGGCGCCGGAGACGAAAACGTATAACCCGCGTAGTTCAAACCGTCTCCAGTCTGATTGGAGTTCGGCTGCGGATATTGATTCAAGGTGCTGATTACGTTCGGGTCAACGCCCGGTCCCCACGGACATGTGCCAGTAGAGGAACAATGCGGGTCCATCTGTGCAATTTGCGTTGGGCTCAGCGCATTGTAGCCCGGTATGAACGAATAGTTCGCTCCGCTCAATCCTTGCACGGATCCACCGGGGCAAGCCGTCGTATCGAGGCTGCCATCCGTATGGGTCTGGCAAAGGTATTGAATGACGCCGTCGCGCAAGGATGCAGAGGGCACGGTGTGTTCGGATTGCGAGTTTTCGCGCGTTCGCTGTCCCTCATAAGCCAAGAAAAAGAAAAGGCGATCCTTTTTAATCGGGCCGCCAAAACTCCCGCCGAAAGTGTTCCGCAAGAGATTGGGAGCTGTGTTACAGCTTGGATCGCTTGAAGGAGTTCCGTTGGCGGCGCACGTTTGCTCTTGAGCATGCTTATTGAAATAGTCGTTCGCGACCAGGTTTTTCGGCCGGTTATATTCATACGCAGTCCCGTGCCAATTGTTTGTTCCACTTTTGGTCACCAACTGAACCTGCGCACCAGAAGAACGCCCCTGATCTACGCCTGCGTTCGATGTGGTCACGCGAAATTCTTCGATCGAATCCAGAGTCGCCCGCAGGGCGCCGACAAAAGCAGTTCCGAGAGTTTGATCGTTGTTGTCGATGCCATCCAAGGTCAGGTTCGTCTGATCGCTTCTGCTCCCATTGACTGAACCGCCCCGGCTATCACCCGTCAAATCCACTTGACCGCGATCGGCCACGGTCGTAACACCCGGCTGCAGCGCAAGAATGCCGGCGGGGTCTCTGCCTTCGAATGGCAATGCCGATATCTGCGTTTGGTTAAAGGCATTGCCAATTGTGGCGTCGGTTGTATTGATCGTCTGCGTCGTCGTAATCACTTCCACGGTCGTCGCGACGCTAGCCAACTGCATCTTCACGTCGTTTGTTGTCGGCGTGGCAACGAGCAAGATCAATCCGGTTTGCTTGTAGTTCGCGAATCCAGTGGCTGTCACCGTCAATACATACGTTGCGGGCCTTACCTCCAAAAACTGATAAGCGCCATCCTTGTCCGATTTGGTCGACAAATTAATGTTCAGCGCCGTATTGGAGATCGTAACTACCGCCTGCGGTACCGAGGCTCCATTCGGATCGACGACAGTTCCGCGCAAGGAGCTGTTGCCGGTTTGGGCCACAGAAGCAAAAGCCAGAAACAAGCACATCGAAAAAGCAAAAATGAATTTTCTATGATCGATGCGATGCATTAAACACTCCTTTGTGCACCCATATGAAATAGTTGGAACCTAAAGGGAGGAATTACCCAGAGGGAAAATCATCTCTGACCGGGGAGCGTACTGGAGGAGTTTGCAAGCCTCAGCACACCTCAAGAATGCCCCAGGTAACCGCCCACCACCACAACTCCGTCAGATTAATGTAGGTTTTAGGACAAATCGCACGCATATGTCAAGAATAGTTAAACTGATTTTGACTCTTTATTTTGCTTATGAACAGTTATCGCTAATTGATTCAGGAATTACCTAAGCGCAAGAGCTTGGCCTGGGTAATCGCCGGCAGCGCGCGCATGGGTTCCAGGATGGAGTCGGGAACCTTTCCATCAAGGCGGACCAGGGAGACAGCTTCTGCTCCGCGGGCGGCTTCCCTTCGCCCGAGGGAGAAGGTAGCAATATTCACGCCGAGCTTGCCGAGAGTGCTCCCGACGGACCCGATAACACCCGGCTCGTCGTTATTGCGCAGGAAGAGAATCGTACCGTCCAACTGGGCTTCCAGGGGGATGCCGTCGATGGCCAGGACGCGGGGAGTGCCATCAAAGAGCACCGTGCCCTCCGCCGAAAAACCCGCCGCACCCGACTTTTCGGGCAAGGCGGAGACTTCCAGCGTGTGGGGGAAACCGTGTTCACGACGGCGTGTTTCTTCTTCGACGGCCAGACCGCGAGCGGCAGCAACCGCTGGTGCGTTCACAACGTTCACTTTTTCGTCCAGCACGGCATTGAGTACGCCTGCAAGCACGGCGCTGCGAAGCAAGTGCGTCCCGACCTCTGCAACTTCTCCCGCATAGCGTATGCGGATACGCCCGGGGCGCGAATCGGCGGCTTGTGTGACGAGCGAGCCAAGCCGTTCTGCAAGTTCGAGATACGGACGGACGCGGCGATATTGATCGGCAGAAAGCGCTGGAAGGTTCACAGCGTTGCGAATAATCCCTTCGGCTAAATAATCGCGGATTTGAACAGCGACCTGCGTACCGACCTCTTCCTGTGCTTCTTGTGTGGAGCCGGCAATGTGCGGAGTGCCGATCACGTTGTGCAAGCCGATGAGCGGACAATTTTTGGGGGGCTCTTCGATAAAAACGTCAAGGGCCGCGCCGCCGATACGCCCCGACTTCAGCGCTTCAGCCAAATCGGTTTCGTTAATCAGCTCGCCGCGGGCGGCGTTGACAATGCGCGCGCCCTTTTTCATTTTTGCAATGGAGACCGCGTTGATCATGTTCGTTGTCGCGGGACTCAGGGCCGTGTGCAGAGAGATGAAATCGCTTTCGGCATACAGCTTGTCGAGCGGTACGAGTTCTACTTGCAACTCCTTTGCGGCGGATTCGCTGATGTAAGGATCATAGGCGATCACGCGCATGTCGAACGCTTCTGCGCGGGAAGCGACCTCACTGCCGATTCGCCCCAGGCCGATTAGCCCGAGCGTTTTCTTGCGCACTTCCGTGCCGGACGAAGACTTTTCCCAGCGGCCTTCGCGAAGTGCGGAATCTAGCTTCGGCACCTGACGCGCCAGCGCCAGCAACAATGCGAATGTATGTTCCGCGACGCTGACCGCATTGCCACCGGGGGTGCTCATCACGAGCACGCCGCGGCGCGTCGCCTCCTGCAAGTCAATATTGTCTACTCCGACGCCGGCGCGACCCACGGCGCGGAGTTTCGGCGCCTTGGCCAGCAAATCGCGTGTGACGCGCGTGGCGCTGCGGACTATCAGGGCCTCCGCATCGGCCAGTTCCGCGCCGATGGTGTCCTTGGTGGTGACGACGACATTCAAGCCCGGTGTTTTTTTGAGGAGATCCACTCCCCGCTCGCTGATCTTGTCCGCAACAATGACTTTCATGAGTCCCCTTCGATTTTGCCGCTGCAGGCCACCTGACGTACGGGCGGTCCCGCGCTTCTATTTGAAACTAACCAAGTTAACGGTCGGGATGCAGCGTGTCAAATTAGAAGAAGAAATGGAGCGGCCTTCGGTCTGTTATAGTGTGCAAACGGGAGAGCGCGAGCGATGAGTCTGAGCGAGACGATTCAGAAAGATATCGTGGCAGCAATGAAGGCGAAAGAAGGCATGAAGTTGGATGTCCTTCGCATGGTCAAGGCCGCCATTCAACTTAAAGAGGTTGAGAAGTTGCGCAAGCTGGACGAGCAGGAATCCATACAACTGCTGCAAACCATGGTGAAACAGCGCAAGGAATCCATCGACCAGTTCGCGAAAGGCGGTCGGCAGGATTTGGTGGACAAAGAGAAGAATGAATTGACGATTCTGGAAGCGTATCTGCCCGCGGGGGCTTCCGCGGCAGAAATGGACGCGGCAATTAGCAAAGCAATCGCCGAAACGAGTGCGACCTCGATCAAACAGATGGGCGCCGTTGTGAAGGCAGCAAAAACGGCTTTGGAAGGCAAGACCGTGGATGGCAAAGCGCTCAGCGACCTGGTGCGCGAGCGCCTCGCGAAACTGGGTTGAGCAAGGCGGAGGTTTAAGATTTGGGCTTCAAAACGGCCGTGTTTCGCTCGTCGCCTGCGATTGCGCGATACATTTTCTTGAGTTCTTCCATTTTGCTGACGGGAACGCTTAGCTCTTTGATCTCAAACGTTCGCGTGTAAAGAAGAGTATCGCCGTTTTTTTCCGTTTTACTGTGATAGCTGGCGAAGCTGTAGTCCAGATCCACAGGCGGCGGCAAGTCATCCACTTCGTAACCTGCAGGCAGCGCAATCTCGAACTTGTCCGTGTCTCGGGCGGGCCCTTCGAACTCCAGCGGATATTTCCGAGGCTCTTTCGTTTCCAAAACGCTGCTGCCCTTCGATCCGATTGTTCTCGGGCGGACAATCAACAAGTTTCCGGCTCTTTTGGCGTAGCTATCCGCAACGAGCGAATAGTTCAGGCCAAACGCCAGGTCATTCTTCTTGAGGTTGGTCACGCTTGCTTTTGTGATTTGAAACGACGAGAGAGAATGAGCAAGAAGGGATTCAATCGGCTTGATCTTGTCGGATTCCTTATCCACCGTGAGCAGGGCATGGCGTTCGACTCTGGCGCGATCTCCCTGGCGGACTTCCATGACGTCTCCCACCAAATTGCCATTTGCAGAAAGCGTGAATTTGCCGCTGCGCGAAATGCTGCTTGTGTAAGCAGGCTGTTGGGGCAACTCAAGAAGTTCGCCGCCGTCGGGTCCAACAAGCAGCCCAAAATTCGCCTGTAGTGCGCCACGCAATTGACCGAATGGCGTGGACTCGTCGGTGGGATCAAAGAAGAGGATCTTCCCGAGCGTCGGATGGTTCAGCGTAGCAAGCAGAGAAGGATCGTTCACATCTTTCGGCAGTTTTACTGCAAGAATCGCGTGATTGAAATGTTTCTGCGGCGGCATATCCTTTGTAACATCGCCTCGCTCCACGTTGATCAGAACGTAGTAAGACTCAATACCAATTTCATGAAGCATCGAGCTGAGCAGCGTAGCTTTATCCTTACAATCGCCGTAGCGGTGCGCAAAGACTTCCGTGGCCGAATGGGGCTGAAACCCGCCAATCCCCAGCCAAATGCCTACGTAACGTATATCGCTCTGCATGAAGTCGGCGAGCATATGCATTTTCTCGATCGGGGACTGGCTCGCGTTGGTCAGTTGAGAGACCTTTTGCTTGATCTCAGGGGAGGGATCGCGGCGCCCTTTCGTCAAGTCGGCATACCAGATTCCCATGTCCCGCCAGGTTTCGAATCCCTTCGAGGATTTTCCGTCGGAACTCGGCGGAAAGAGGGCCACCGCCATGCGAGCGGCTACACCGCGCCAGGGCGGCATATCCTCTTCATATTTGATCGCGGGTAGATCCCGCAGATCCCACTCGAAGTTGTTGCCCGATATTTTCGGTTGCACATCCGCATGATTTACCCAGACGCCTCGATATTCCCAGCCTGGAGGCAATTGCAGAGTGAAGCGGGCTTCCGCGACGGGAACAGTTTGTTGCGGATTCCAGTCAGTTTCGAAAACGTACGGCCTGCCTTCCTGCTCGACTTCATAGCCCACCACGTTGCCAGGTTCGGAAGCGGGGATGCGGATGTATTTCATCTTGAAGTCGCTGGCCAATTCTCCGTTTTCGATATCGGGCGGCGCCGACACAATCGCATCCTTTTCCTTGACCTCATAATCTTTGCCGGAGGCGGGAATGGACCACGCGTGCATCGCATTGATTTTGGTTTCAGAATCGAAATAGGCGAAGACAAATCCAAATCTCTTGCCGTCAGGCCGCAGGATTTTGTATGCACGGCGGCGGAAATTCTTGATCTTGCCGTTGGGTTGAACGGTCGTAACATCTTCGGCGTACAGAAGAACCGCGTCGGTCTTTTCATCGTGGGCTGGGAGAGGCGCCGTCGCGGCGGCGTGCATCCAGGCAGGGGCGTCTGCTTTCGCGCCAGGGATAAACACAGCGCCAACTACCGCTGCTCCAAGCAACGTAAGGATCGCCAGTGTGCTCTTCATTGTGGGGCCTCAGTTTGAAGCGCTGCCCGTTCCCGGCTGCAGCACGATTTGTTGGTCGTCGTTGGTTCTTACATTCGCAAAGAAATTTCGCAAAATCGGATATTGCTCCTTGCCCACCATCATCAAGTCGCAGCGGACAACGCGCTGGATGTGGAGCTTTCCGTTCTGCTTTTCGACTTTCATTGAGTATTCGGCAGCCTTCGCATCCGTATCGGTTTCCTTCGGCAGGTCGCCGATTTGCCAGCCCAACGGTAATTCCACCGTCAGGTCGTCGACTTTCTTGAAAGGGTAGTCAAAATAGACAGGCCAGGTGCGGTCGGCATGTTCAAAAAGGTGTTTCTCGGTTGCGCCGAATAGAGCGGCGGGCAAAAGGGCCCGCTTGCCTGCGGAAGAAACCCACCCGGGTACTTTCAGATCAAACTCGGCCGTAAGCGGAGTTTCCGATGCGTTCCAATCCGGTTTGTTGGTGAGATCAAGTTCAATGCCCGCGGGAATGTAGTTCTTCACCAGATCTTCGAGGTATTTTTTCCTGGCAGCTTCGTCTTCAAGGCGCTCGGTCATGCGTCGCGATAGCGCTTCGAGCCCTGTGAAGCTGAGTTTCAGCTTTCCCGACAGATCGCCTTCCGGCGTGATCTTGAGATCGGCGGTACGGTCGATCTGAGAATCGGAGCTTGGGGGCAGTGTCGTCGTTATCCAGGTGCCGCCTTCCTTGTCGAGTTTCAGTCCCGTAACGCCGGATTCATACCAGGGCAACAATCCAAAAGGGGCAAATTTGGTGCCCGGATCGTAGTAAGTATCTTTTCCATTCAGCTTGACAAGCACGACATTCGAATTGAGTTCACTCTTGTTAATCCGTTGAGGGTTGAAAAAGTACAGATTCCTGGCGGAAACAAGGCACGGATAGGCTTCGAATCCGGCGGCGCGTGCAAGTCCCAAAAACGCCCAGGTAATGTAGTACCCGTCTCCGTAACCCAGCTTCAGCAATTCCTCGGCGCTGGAAGCAATTTTTTGCTTGTCGCGCTTCTCCTCCTGCTCGGATTTCTGCGGCTCATAACTGAGATTTCTTATCTGTTGAGTGCGAATGTAGATTTTTTTGAGCTTAACTTCGGGAGGGTCGTTTGGCGAGACAGTCTGCGCCACAACCTCCTCCAAACCTTTCTTTTTCGAAACGAAGCTCTCCGCCCGGTCGGCCTGCTTTTTGCCAAAACTCTTCCAGAATTTCTGCGGATCGCGTTCCGGGAATGAATCGAAGTAGACAAAAACAACGCGGAACTTCAACTCGTCTTCCGGCGGCATATAGTCTTCCGTGACAAACGCAGGAATGTTGTTGGAAGTCATACGAATGATGCCGTCGGCCCCTTCCTTCGGCGGATCAGTGCCTTTCGGCAATCCGGCCGGCCAATTCCATTGCACTGTCCAGCCTTCGTTAGTGTAAGGCTTGAGCGTGAACTCCCCGTGCTTGGTAAAAAGGTCGTCGCTCAGCAGCCAATACGAATCGAAAATATGCATATCCTCGAAATCGTAGTTGAAGTGGTAGTCAATGATGCTACCCACTTGCACATCCGGCACGGTGAATGTCTTTGCGAGAACTTTTTGAGTTTTCGATTTCTCGATGGTGCTCTCATAGACCTTTCCATCGAAAGGGACGCTGGACCCGTCAGGGCGAATAAGGCGCGCACGAATGTTGCTAACCGAGATTTTGCCTCTGATAAACGGGATCTCAATGTTCGCGTGCTTGCGCCCTTCTTCCGTAAGGATTTTGATCCGCACATAGTTGTATTCCGAAGAAGCGCGGGAGGCGTCGTTGCGATCTACCTGCCGGTAGAGATAAACCGCCGGAGCGCCGGGGGCTTCCGGCAAGCTAGTCATCTTAAGATCATCAGGGCTAACGGGCTTCCATTCGTCCGCCCTCGCGAGGCGAGCGGGAGCAGTAACCAGAACAATCATCACCGCCAGCCAAACCATCCGATAACAGCGCATCAGCATGAGGCTTCTCCTTGGAAGCAAATGCAATTCCTTTCCAAAATGCAGCTTCGTGGATTTGGACCCGGAGTCTTTTTGCGGTGATAGGACTTACCAGGGCCTGGCACACGGCTGCCGACCTTTTCCGTTTGTTGATGGCAAAGTACAAGTACGTCACTCACCTGTCAAGAGCACGTATTGGAATAACGGTTGCTTCTACGACAAGTACGCGGACCGTAGAGTTTCGACACCTCGGAGGCTCAGTTTGTTTCAGGATTCTCTTCCCCATCGGCGCTCCCTGCGGCATAATCCCCCGCGCATCTGTCCAATTTGGCTTGAGCTGCCGCGAGGGAGAATCCCGTGAACAATCGCCCCTGGAGTTCCACTGCGCCACCAGGAGAATTTCGCCCATACATTTCCGCGGAAGAAACGCTGAAAGAATTCACGGTCCGAGCAGTGATTCTCGGCGCGCTGTTCGGGCTCCTTTTTGGAGCTGTCACGGTCTACGTAGGTCTTCGCGCAGGTCTTACGGTCTCGGCTTCGATTCCAATTTCCGTTCTTTCCATCAGCATTCTCCGCGCTTTCGGCCGCTCGACCATCCTCGAAAACAATATCGTGCAAACAACGGGCTCGGCGGGCGAATCGCTCGCCGCCGGTGTGATGTTCACGATCCCAGCGCTTATTTTTCTGGGCTTCGGAGAGCACTTTAAGTTTGGAAGAATCTTTCCGCTCGCGCTTCTTGGAGGGTGGCTCGGCGTCTTGTTCATGGTGCCGCTTCGCAGACAGCTGGTCGTAAAGGAGCATGGCAACCTGTCTTTCCCCGAGGGCACTGCTTGTGCGGACGTCCTCGTCGCAGGGGAACGGGGTGGTTCCTTTGCAGGGCGCGTGTTCTGGGGGCTCGGTTTAGGCGGTCTCTATACGTTCCTGATGAATACAGTCCAGGCTTGGGTGTCTCAACCGGAGGCCCGGCCAAACTGGTTTCCTGGCGCTTCTTTCCGCGCTGCGATCACTTCGGAATATCTTGGAGTCGGCTACATCATTGGGCCTCGCGTTTCGGGAATTCTTTTCGCAGGCGGTATTATTTCCTGGCTCGTCATCATGCCCGCCATCAAGTTTTACGGACAACTCGCAAACGGGCAGCCCATCTATCCTTCCACAATCCCGATTCCGCAAATGACTCCGGATCAAATCTGGGGAACATACATACGTCCGATGGGAGCCGGGGCGGTCGCGGCGGCGGGCCTCATCACTTTGCTTCGCACCATCCCGACAATAGTTTCGGCTTTGCGCGCCGGATTAAAAGACGTGCGCACAGAAGGCGTTGGCCAGGCCACAATCGCAAGCCGCCTCGACCGCGAAGTTTCCATGCGCACCGTTGTAGTCGGTTCCATCGTGATTATCGCTATGATGTGGGTGCTTTTGACGTTTCGACCAATTCCAGGCGCGGAAACTCACTGGTATCAGAATCTGTTTGCCGGCGTTTTCGTTGTCGTTTTTGGATTCCTGTTTGTCACGGTCGCGGGGCGCATCAGCGGACTTCTCGGTAACTCTTCCAATCCAATCAGCGGAATGAGCATCGCCACGCTGATGGCTACCTGCGCGATCTTTTTTGTGGCTGGGTGGACCGCGCCAAACTATCAGGTCCTCGCCTTGATGATCGGCGGAGTCGTTTGCATCGCAGCGGCAATTGCCGGCGCAACATCGCAAGACCTGAAAACCGGTTATCTGGTCGGTGCAACTCCCTATTGGCAGCAGATCGGCCTATTGATCGGCGTTACAGTCTCCACGGTAATCATTGGCGGCACTTTATATCTGATGAATACTGGCTTGGAGAGATACCAGCCAGCGCAAATTGCTGTAAACATTGCTTCTCTTCCGTCGGGTGTAAAGATTGAAGCGCCGTCTCACGAATATCACGGAAAGACATATATGCTCGTCAACGCGCTTGGCTCTCATGAGATTCCGGACGGCGAATATTTGTACGACTCGGCCACGAAGCAAATCGAAGTTCAGTGGATCCCCGGCATTGGCAGCGACAAAGCCCCCGCTCCGCAAGCGCGTCTGATGGCCACCGTCATCAGCGGAATCTTGAATCAACGATTGCCATGGCGTCTTGTATTGATGGGAGTCGCCCTTGTCATTGCCGTGGAAATACTTGGCGTCCGCTCTCTCGCATTTGCGACCGGTTCCTACCTTCCACTGGGAACCACTGCGGCGATGTTCATAGGCGGCCTTGTGCGGGTGCTTGTTGAGGCTACGACGAAGAAGAAAGATGAAAGCGAGGCGAGTCCCGGCGCGTTATTCTCAAGCGGCTTGATTGCCGCCGGGGGCGTTTTCGGGCTTCTCGGCATTATCATCAATCTATTTCAGGATCCGGAAATTTCGTCACGCGTTCCCGGCTGGATGACGACTGCGCTCCACCTTCCTTGGCGTCCTGATCTCTTGTCCTTCGGTCCCAGGTTCTGGCCAAATTTGGCAAACAGCAATCTCTTCGGCATTATCATGTTCGCACTTCTCTGTGGATCGTTATTCTATTTCGCTCGCAAGAAACTAGACTAGCTCTGGAAATCGGCCGGTCTGCGGCAATTCCGGGTTCTTTACATTTCCTCTTTTCACCCTTTAAGATGGAATTGTTTCGCCCTGTGCGCTCCGCACCGAGGGACTTCCATGGCTTCGCGTTCTGGAGTGAAAAGCTACCGTGTCACGTTTGATTTCTATGTGACCCCGGGCGTGAAGTTGCTCCTGATCGCAAACTTCGCCGTCTTCATTCTGGAAGCACTCATTTACAAGTACGGATGGTTCGGCGGATATAAGGCGCTGATCGCAAGATTTGGGCTGATCCCCGCCGGTGTCTTTCCCGGCCTTCGCATCTGGCAGCCATTCACTTATTTATTTCTCCACGAAGTCAGGGACGTCTGGCACATCCTCATCAATATGCTCATGCTCTGGATGTTCGGGCGTGAAGTGGAACTCGTCTGGAACCGCAACCGTTTCCTGCGCTACTACTTTTTGACCGGCGTCGGCGCCGGCTTGATCAACGTCATCGTCAATAATTTTCCGCATCTTTGGGGACGTGATTATTCCTATGTCCCGACGATTGGCGCCTCAGGCGCGATTTTCGGCGTGATGGTGGCCTGTTTCGTATTGTTCCCCGATCGCAGCCTCTATCTGCTGCCCCTGCCCGTCCCGATAAAGATGAAATGGATCGTCGCTTTTTTTACCATCGTCGCGTTTCTGGGCACTCTCGGTATCGGAGAAAGCAAAATCAGCCACGTTTGCCATCTTGGCGGCCTTCTCGTGGGTTATCTCTATTTGCGCCGCGATTCCTATCTCTATCGTCTGCGCAACGAAGTTTCTGATTGGAAGTACCAGCGCAATCGCAAACGGTTTGAAGTTTACGTCAACAAACACAAAGGCGATCCGCCTTCGCGCCCCGACCGCTGGGTAAATTAGGGATTCTCTCCTAGGTTCCGCCGATCACGTGAAACTTCATGAAGTTCGTTGACCCGCGCACGCCCATTGGCGTCCCCGCTACGATTCCGATTACATCCCCTTTGCGTACAAGCCGCTCCCGCAGGAGTTTCTTCTCCGTCGTCGCGGCCAAAGTATCGATGCGCTGCTGATCTTTCGTTTCGAGTGGCAACACTCCCCAAACCAGGGCCATCTTCCGCAGTGTTTCCACCTCAGGGGTGAGTGCGACAATCGGCACCTTAGGCCGATAACGCGAAATCAGCCGGGCCGTAAAACCGCTGTGCGTAAAAACCACAATCAGCCGCATATGCAATTCGCGCGACGCATGACACACCAATTCCGCCACCGTTTCAGCAACCTTCAGCGTTTCGTGCGGCAAAGGCTGCGAAAATTCCTGAATACTCGCTTCCGCCGCTTCGATAATGCGCGCCATCATGCTTACGGATTCCACGGGATATTTTCCGCTCGCAGTCTCCGCGGAAAGCATCACCGCATCCGACCCGTCGAAAATCGCGTTCGCCACGTCGGACGCTTCCGCACGCGTTGGCCGCGGATTCTCCGTCATGGATTCGAGCATTTGTGTCGCGGTGATCACCGGCCTCCGAAATGCCCTGGCGCGATAAATAATCTCCTTCTGCACCACTGGCACTCTTTCCGGGCTCATTTCCACGCCCAAATCGCCGCGCGCCACCATCACGCCATCCGCAACGCGCAAAATCGCCTCGAGATTTTCGATCGCTTCCGGTTTTTCCAGTTTCGCAATCACCGGGGTATCTTTTTTCGCTCTTCGGATCAACCGCTTCGCCAGGAGCACATCTTCCGGCCGCCGCACGAAGCTCACTGCGATATAGTCCGCGCCATGCGACAGCGCGAATCGCAAGTCCGCTTTGTCCTTGGGCGTCAGCGCAGGTACGCGCAGTTTTACGCCCGGCAAGTTAATTCCCTTGTTTTCGCCGAGCGCGCCGCCGTTCACTACTTCGCAAATCACTTCTGGCTTCCGTACGGCGCGCACCTTCAGTTCAATCAACCCATCCGAAAGCAGAATCCTGTCCCCGGCCTTCACTTCCCTCGGCAAGGGTTCGAACACGGTGCTGACACGCGTTGAATCGCCGAGAACCTTGGCGGTCGTAATCGTAAATTCCTGGCCCGTGCGCAGCAGTACCGGCCCGCCGCCGGCAAGCACACCCGTGCGAATCTTCGGCCCCTGCAGATCCGCAATGATCGCAAAGGTCTTTTTCATCGTCGCTGCGGCGCCCCGCAGTAGCGAAATGCACTTTGCGTGTTCTTCGTGAGTGCCGTGGGAAAAATTCAGGCGCGCCACGTCCATGCCCGCTTCCAGCAGCTTCTTGATGATTCTGGGCGAGCAACTGGCCGGCCCGATGGTACAGACGATTTTTGAGTGTCGAAATGAATTCACGTCTAGCCCGCGTTTTGCGTCCGGGGAACCACGTAAAGCCTAACTCAAACTGTTTTGTTTCGTCGCGTGTGGTTCGATTTATTTTATGAGTTGATCAAAACAAATAATTCGTTGCTGCCGATAGCCTATTTTGTGACCGCAAATTCGTTCACGATGCGCACCATCAGCGCCACACCCTTGCCGAACGCCGCCACGGGAATCCGTTCGTCGTTGCCGTGCATTCGCTTCAAATCATCCTCCGTCAACGGAAATGGCACGAGCCCATACGCCTGCACGTTGTGCAGCCTCAATTGTGCGGAATCGGTGCCCCAGGTCGATTGATAGGGCAGCACGGGCGCGCCGCCAAATTCCTGCGCGGCTGATTTTACAATCGCATTGTAGAAATCGCTCTCCAGAGAAGAAGTCGGCGCCGCGAGGCCTGCATTTGACTGAATTTCCAGTTTCACCTGCGGATCGTTCACAAGTTTGTTGAGCTCATTCACCAGCACATCAATCGTGTCGCCCGGCAGCAAACGTATGTTCAGCGTCGCACGCGCTTCCGCGGGGATCACATTCACGCGCACGCCGGCGCTCAGCATCGTCGGCGAAATCGTGTCGCGCAGCATCGCGCTCCACGCCGGATTTGACTCGGAGATTACCTTCGCTGCGTGCTCTCCTCGATCGGGTGTGTCCAGCGAACGGATCCACTTCCCGATTTCATCGTCCTGCAGCGGCGCAAGGCCTTCGAAATACCTGCGCGTCACGGCCGTCAGATGCACCGGCGCGGAATAGCCTCCGATTTTTTCAATGGCCGCCGCAAGATGCACCACCGGATTGTCTTTGAGCGGAATCGAAGCATGCCCGGAAGTTCCGCGCGCCACAACGTCCACGTTGTACGATACTTTCTCGCTGGCCTGCACGGCGGTGTACTGCACCTTGCCGTCCTTCGCGATCACTACTCCGCCTTCATTGATCGCAAAACCCGCGGCAAACTTGTCCCAATTCTTCGCAATCAGCGTCTTGATGCTCGACTCGCTAAAACCTTCCTCGTCGCATGTCGCCAGGAAAATCACGTCGCGATTGAGCCGCGCGCCGCTCCGCTTGAGTGAAATAAACGCCGCCAGGTTCGCGGCCAACATTCCTTTGTCGTCCACCGCGCCGCGGCCATACAGATAGCCGTCCTTCATCGTTGCGCCGAAGGGGTCGACCGTCCACTTCGACTTGTCCACGCCAACCACGTCCATATGCGCCACAAGCAATAGTGCTCGCGAAGGATCGGCTATCGCGGAACTCTTCAGCCGGGCAACAACAGCACTGCGCCCCGGGTTCAACGGCAAAATATCGGGCGCGATTCCCTCCTTTTGCAAAATGCCCGCAATGTATTTCGCGGCAGCTTCTTCATTTCCGGGGGGATTTGTGGTGTTGATCTTGATCAGTTCCGCGAGCCAGCCCAGGGCTTCCTGGCCAAGCGCCGAGGTTGTATTCGCGGTGGATTGCGCCGCCGGTGCTGCTTGGGCCGGAGTAACCGGCAAACCCTGCGACTGCAGCGCACTCGCCCCGCCCAGGGCCATTGCCGCCCCAAAAATTCCCGCAAAAATCGCTTTATTCCCGCTCACCGCTCTTCCTCCTTCGGCCAAAATCAGAAATTTTCCGTGCTACAACCGTTTTGCCGGGAAAGTGCTTCATACTAACATGCACAGATAGATGCCCGGCCCGTGTCAGCGGAGAGACGTTCCAAAACTTCACGGTCTGCGTCTAATTGATGCGCCACGTTTCCGGTTTGTTGAGGATGGGGGAGAGCATGAGGAAAATTGCAGCGGGAGTTCTGACTGCAAGTCTGTTTTTGGGGCTCGGTGCGCTTTCTGCCCTCGCCCAGGCTCCGCCTAGTCCGCAGCCCGGCCAGTCGCCCCAGCAAACTCCGCCCCCTTCGAGCACAAACCCGGCACAACAGCCGCAATCGCAGAGCGGCGGTGTCTCGATCTCCGTGGAAGTTCCACTCGTGACGGTCGAAGTCGGCGCAACCACGTCCGGCGGCGATATCATCACAGGCCTCAAACGCGAAAATTTCCGCATCTACGAAGACGGAGTGCCCCAGCAAATCTCCAACTTCGGGCCCAGCGATTCACCCATCACTATGGTTCTTGTCCTGGAATTCGGCAGCCGCAGCTACGGCCTCTTTGGCTATCTCGCAAAGTATTGGTCACAATACCTTTTTTCCAATCTGAAACAGCAGGATTGGATTGCCCTCGAGACATTTGACATGCGCACGCGCGTCGAACAGGACTTCACCCAGAACAAGGAAGAAGTTCTCTCGGCTATCAACCATCTCTATTTCCCCGGCTTCAGCGAATCGAATGTATTTGACGCGCTTCTGGAAACAACGGACCGCCTCAAGGACGTGAAAGGCAAGAAGTCCATCGTGCTGATCGCCAGCGGCGTTGATACTTTTTCCAAGCACAATTTAGATCAAACGATGAAGACTTTGCGTCAGTCGGACACCACGATCTTTTGCATCGGTTTGGGAGAGTTTCTGACAACAAGATCCCCCGGCATGGGCTCTCTCCGCGAAATGGACTATCTGCAGGCGCAGAATCAATTGAGGACCTTCTCGAAGGAAACCGGCGGTTACGCCTGGTTCCCCCGGTTCGAAGGCGAAATGCCCGAAATTTTCCGGGCGGTCACGGGATTCCTTCGCAACCAGTACAGCATTTCTTATTCGCCCAGCAATCGCACTAGAGACGGAAAATTCCGCAAAGTGAAGGTTGAATTGGTTGCTCCGGATGGCTCGCCATTCATGATCGTCGACCAAAAAGGAAAGAAGCAGAAATACGTCGTCTATTCCCGCGAGGGTTACAACGCGCCTAAGGGCGCCGACTGACGTTCAATAACCGCGGCTGAGATCCACGACATTTTTCATGGACTGGCCGCTGAACCAAAGTTCCAGCAGTTCAACGAGCAAGGCAGTTTCCCGCTGCCACAACCGGTTGCTCACTCCGCTCGTGTGTGGCGTAATGAACAAGTTCGGCGCTTTCCAGAGCGGAGAATTCTCGGGCAGAGGCTCGATGCCGGTCACGTCCAGCCCTGCGCCAGCCAAATGGCCGCTCTCTAGTGCCGCAATCAATGCGTCCTCATCCAGCAGCGACCCGCGGCCCACATTGATCAACCGTGCTCCGCGCTTCATTCGGGAAATTTCTGCCGCCCCCATCAACTTCTTTGTTCCGGCGGTTTCCGGCACAGCGATCACAGCGTAGTCGGCCTCGGGCAAAACTGAGTGGAGCTCAGAACCGGCAACGATTTTTTCCGCAAGATCTCCATTACTTTGGCCGGAACGCGTTACGCCAAGCACGCGCATGTCGAAAGCTTTCGCCCGCTTCGCCAGTTCCTGGCCGATCGAACCGAATCCCACAATCAGCAATGTTTTGCCGCTGAGCTCGCTCAATTGCTGCGGCAAATCCCAAAGCTGTTGTTGGCTCCACTTTGCCTGATCCTGAAACCGGATCGAGTCCGGAAAATTCCGCGCCATTGCAATCATCATTCCCAATGTGTGCTCTGCCACTGGCACGGAAAAAACACCGCGGGGATTGGTCACCAGGATTCCTGACTCGCGCAATTCGGGATACATCAACTGCGCCACGCCGGTCGCTGTCGAATGAATCCATTTCAGTTTTCTCGCGTGCGTCAGTTGATCTGCACGCAGTGAATATCCGACAAAAATGTCGGTATCCGGCAATTCGGGCGGGAGCACGTCGTAGTTCGGCAAATGCACCACCCGCATTTCCGGCCACTTCGCCCGTAGCGTTTCCGCCATCGCTGGATCCGGCCGCCAAAACCGGAACGGGTGCCAGACACAAATCACCAATTTCGTCTCGCTCGGCTTAGTTCGTTTCATTCTTGTCTGAAGTTCCTGAGTGTTTCTTCGCACGCGAGAATCCACTCCTTGCAAATTGGTTAGCTCGGTGTGCGGCTGGATTTTCGTTAGTCATTACATTGAGGTCCTTCGGCTATCTTCCTGGATAGCCTCAGGATGACACCTGTTTTGCGGTGCGCGACACCAATCTGCTGCCAGATCGTTCCATCCATGGTTTGTCTTTTCGACTAGTGTCACTTTCCTTGAACGCAGCCAGCCTTTAATCTGCTTTTCTCGAGTGATGGCTTCTCGAATGTCGCAGTACTCTTCAAAATAGACCAGCTTGAATAGGTTGTACTGAGCCGTATAACCGGGGATCAGCTTCTTTTTGTGCTGAGCGACGCGATATTGCAGATTGTTGGTAACTCCAACGTATAGCATCTTGGCTTCGTTGCTCATGAAGTAGACGTGATAAGTCTTCATGGGCAGTCTCGCTTTCAAAGCAATCTACAAACCATGGGCGTTGTCATCCTGAGGCCATCCAAGAAGATGGCCGAAGGACCTCACCTGCTCCGAGCCGGCCAAGTGAGCCAGAAGCGCGAATCGTTCAACTAAAGATTCTGAGATCTTGCCCGCTCATCTCTCCCGGCGACTTTTCGCCTATAACTCCAAGCAGCGTTGGCGCGATGTCTCGCAACGCCCCTCCCTGCCGCAATTTCAGCTTGTCGTCTTCCGTCACCAGCACAAACGGCACGGGATTCGTCGTGTGGTACGTGTGCGGCCCGCCCGTTTTCGGATCAATCATCGTCTCTGCGTTTCCGTGATCCGCCGTAATAATCCAAGCGCCCCCGCGCGGCTTCAGTGTCTTGTAAATCTCTCCAAGCCCCGCGTCCACCGCTTCCACGGCCTTGATCGCTGCTTCCAGCTTTCCCGAATGTCCCACCATGTCCGCGTTCGCGTAATTCATGATGATCGCGTCGAATTCGCCCTTCTCAATCGCCTTCACCACCGTGTCCGTAATTCCCTGCGCGGACATCTCCGGCTTCAAATCGTACGTCGCCACCTTCGGCGAAGGCACCAAAATCCGCTCTTCCCCCGCAAACGGTTGCTCCACGCCGCCATTGAAAAAATAAGTCACGTGCGCGTACTTCTCCGTCTCCGCTGTCCGCAAATTTTTGTAATTCAACCCCGCGAACACCTGCGCCAGAATATGTTCCAGTTTTTCCGGCTTGATCACCGACTGCAGCCACGGCCAGTTCTTGTCGTACTGCGTCATCGCCACGTAAAAAAGGTTCTTCGGCCGCTTGGCATCCGCAAACTTGTCGAAGCCCGGCGCTGCCAGCGCAAACGTCATCTGCCGTGCGCGATCCGCCCGGAAATTGTAGAAAATCACAGCGTCGTCATCGTGAATCAACCCAACCGGTGCAGCCGAGGCCCCCTCGCCCTTCGTGATCACCACCGGCTTCACAAACTCATCCGTCACGCCGGCTTCATAGCTCTTCGCCAGCGCCGCAACCGGATCGCTCGACTTCGACTCCGCTTCCCCATGCACCAGCGCGCGATATGCCAGCTCGATGCGCTCCCAGCGGTTGTCGCGATCCATCGCGTAGTATCGACCCACTACCGTCGCAATTTCTCCGATGCCTAGCTCGCGCATCTTCTGTTGCAATCGCTGCACAAACTGTTTCCCGCTGTGCGGAGGCGTGTCGCGTCCGTCCATGAAGCAGTGCACGAAAACCTTTTCCACGTGATGTCGTTTTGCCATCTCGAGCAACGCAAACAAATGTTCAATATGCGAGTGCACGCCGCCGTCGCTCAACAATCCCAGAAAATGCAGTTGTCGCGTGCGCCCGCGCTCCATCGCTTGACGGAACAGCGGCACTTCATCGAGTTGTTTGTTCGCAACGAGCACGTCGATTTTCGTGATGTCCATCCGCACTACGCGCCCCGCGCCGATGTTCATGTGCCCGACTTCGCTGTTTCCCATCTGCCCTTCCGGCAACCCCACCGCCGGCCCGGACGTGCTTATCAATGTGTTTGGAAATTTGCGTAACAACTCGTCATACGCCGGCTTCTTGGCCAGCGCAATCGCGTTCCCTTCCGTCTCCGCGCGGTATCCCCATCCATCCAGCACGGTCAGCACAATCGGTTTCGGTCGTTTTGCCATAGCCCAAAAGAATACACGTCACTTGTAGGCCTTGTCACATAAGGCTTATCAAGCCTTCTAGTGGAGTGCGTCCGCGAGATCCCCCGCGGTCTTCATATTCCTCAGAATTTTGGTTGCGGTGGGAGTTGCAGGAACAATTAGATCCTTGTCTGGAACGCAGATGGCAAGACAAGTCTCGTCAACTAATTCGGCAATGAGTTTTCCTGTCGCTGCGTATCTTGCATCTTCGCTTAATTGGGAGTTCCTGCTGGTTATATAGTCCACGGACAGCCATGCTTTATGAGCGATAATCGCCGTCTTTACGAGCTCGTCGGAAGCCAGAGCAACAGCAAACTCGACATCCGTAATGTACGGCCTTGCGGCAGTGAGAACCTGAAAGAAATGACCATGGATCTTGACAAATCTGACCATGGCATTGACGACCACGAAATTCTGAGCTTTTTCGCCCGTTTCCAGCTTGACGTTCCACGCGCGCTCTGCGGCTTCGCGCAGAACAGTTTCTCCAATCTTTCGAGGTTGTCGCAATAACAAAACAATCGAAATGAAGTCGTCATTCCGGTCAAACCAAGAACGGATTTCGCTCACAATTCTCTTCCACATGAGGGTTCAGTTCGTGGAAGAGCAGTACTCGTTCAAAGCCGCCAACAACCTCTCTACTTCCTCTATCGTGTTGTAGTGCACCAACCCGACGCGCAACACCCCGCCCTTTTGCTCAACGCCCAGCCGCTCCGATAAATTCAGCGCATAAAAATTCCCATCCCAAGTGAAAATCCCGCGATCCCCAAGAAATTCCGCAATCTCCGTCGGATTGTGCTCTCCGATTCGAAATGAAATTGTCGAACACCGCTCTCCAAATCGTGCGCGGTCCGTGATTCCATAAATCTCGATTCCCGGCAGCGTCTCCAACCCATCCACCAATTTCGTCAGTAAGGCTCGTTCATACGGCACGGTCGTCGCGTAAGCCGCAGCCAGCGCCTCGCGCCGCGTCTTCGCGGACGCGCCACATTTCCGTCCCAACTCCGCAATGTACTCCACCGCCGCGCCGATCCCCGCAATCAGCTCCTGCACCTGGGTTCCCGTCTCCCAACATTCCGGCGAAATATTCGTCGCTGGCCGCACTTTGTACGGCTTGAAGCGCTCCAGGTGTTCTTTCTTCCCGTACAGCGTTCCCATATGCGGCCCAAAAAATTTGTACGGCGAGCACGCCAGAAAATCGCAGCCAATCGCCTTCACATCGATCAACCCGTGCGGAGCGTAATGCACCGCGTCAATGAACATCAGCGCCCCCGCGTCGTGCGCCATCTTCGTAATTTTCTCCACAGGATTGACCGTCCCCACCATGTTCGACGCGTATCCAACCGCCACCAATTTCGTTTTGCTCGTAATCTTCCGCGCCAAATCCTCCAGATCTAAAGTGCAATCGGCCACGCGAATATCCGCTTGCCGCACCATAACGCCCTTTTCTTCCAGCGCGCGCCACGGCGCGACATTCGCATCGTGGTCCAGCGTCGTTACGACAATTTCATCGCCCGCCTTCAACTCGCGTCCAATCGCCCGCGCCAGTCCCAGTGTAATCGTCGTCATGTTCTGCCCGAACACGACCTCTTCCGCCGCGCAATTAAAGAAATCCGCCATCGCGCCGCGCACGCCCAGGATCATTTCGTTTGTCCGCCGGCTCGTCAAAAACGCGCCATACGTATTCGCGTTTGCATTCGTCAAATATTCTTCGATCGCGCGCATCACCCGTCGTGGCACTTGCGTCCCCGCCGGCCCATCCAGAAACGCCGCTGGTTTCCCCGCCACTTCCACTTTCAACGATGGGAACTGCTCCCGCACCCACGCAATATCGAGCAGCCTGTTTCCCATTTCCTTCATCGCTGTTGTGCTCATTTGTTTTCTCCGCGAATCGTCAAGCCCGATAGTTTCTCACAACTCGTGCCCGCCCCGCGCTCCCCCGCTCTGTGTTAGTATTTTCCCAGCAATCCCCACTCATGCCGCGAGCGCCGGCTATCAACCCCGCGCTTGGTTTCATCCACGGTGTCCACATGCCGGATTCTCTCGCACCAACGGAGCGCACACGCGTCGTGCGCGAGCCGCAGCGCGCCGTCTACGATCGCGCCGAAATCTACAAAATCCTCGACGAAGCCTTCGTCTGCCATGTCGGCTTCACAAGCGATTCGCAAACCTACGTCATCCCAACCATGTTCGCCCGCGTCGGAGACTCCGTCTATTTCCACGGCTCGGCTGCCAGCCGCATGCTCCGCAATCTTGCCTCCGGACTTCCCGTCTGCATTACCGTAACGCTTGCCGACGGCTTCGTCCTCGCGCGTTCTGTCTTCAATCATTCCATGAACTATCGCTCCGTCGTCGCGCTTGGCACCGCGCAATTTGTTGATGTTCCGGCTGAAAAACTCGAAGCTCTTCACGCCTTCACGGAAAAAATCCTCCCTGGCCGCTGGAACGACGCTCGCCAGCCCAACGAAAAGGAACTCAAAGCCACCAGCCTCCTGAAATTGCCTCTCACGGAAATTTCCGCAAAAGTCCGCAGCGGCCCGGTCGAAGACGACGCCGGCGACTACTCATTGCCCGTCTGGGCCGGTATCGTCCCATTGCGCCTCGTCGCGGACACTCCCATTCGCGACGAACGTTGCGACCCGGCGCTCTCCGTTCCCCACTACGCAACAAATTTCCGGAGATAGCCAAATGTGCGTCTAGCGCCGCCCATCAGACGATGGGGGTTATACGATGGCGTTTTCTATGTTTTGTGGCACAGCCAATCCTGGCTGCTACGATGAATCACGCATCCAATGCCAAAATCCAAAAGGGCTTGCGGTAGCCTGAAATTGCCCGGATGCCTCTGTCTTTGGTTTTGGCTGCCGGCATCAACGAGACTGCGCGTTCAGCTTCGCCGCGGCTTCGGAGATCAACGTCGCTTCATTCTGCAGCACGCGCGCCACGCGCGCCGCAGCCTCTTCCGCTTGCTTCCATTTCTTCTGTTCCAGCGCTTCCCTCACGGCAGGAATCGCTTTTGCCGCGTAACCCGTGTAGGCGCCAGGCGCGTACAGTTCGTGCTTGTACCAGAATCGTCCGGGCAATCCTTCCGGCGTTGTTAGCTTGTGCTCGCTCTGGATCAGCATCTCGTTCAGCGTGCCAAGCGATGCCTTCGCCAGGATCGCTCCGCCGTTTGCATTCGCCGCATTCAGCGCTTTCTTGTACTCTTCCGCGCTCTTGTTCAGTTTTTCCACCGCGTTATCGAGCGGCGCAAAATTGATGAATGGCGGCACCTCTTCTTTCGACGGCGGCACATACGTCTGTTTCGGGTCCGCTGTCGCCGTATACGCTCCTTCGTCAATCTGCCGGTTCCGCTCCGTCACTTCCTCCTGTTGCTCGCCCGCGAATTTCTTCACTTCTTTCACGTACATCTGCACGTCGTCCGCGAAATCGCCGAATTCAAACGGCAGCAAATCCGCATCGGCCAGCCGCATCATTGCCGTTCCGCCAACTTGCGAAAGCGCCTTCCCATAACTGAAATCCGTATCTCCAAAATGCGTGTACCAGTAAAAATCGTCGTAGATCGAGTGATAAATTCCCCCGCCGGTCTCTCCGCCAAATCCAATTCCCAGCGCTGCTACTCCTGCAAAATTGTTGAATGGCGCGTGATCCGAGCCGCCGCCCAGCATATCCAGGCGCAAATCGCTGCGGGTTCGCGCTTCCCGCCGGTCTTCCGCGGAACCCGCGTGTCGAATGGCCTCAAGTTGGGATCTCTTCCACACCGACAATTTCGTTTCTGGATCCTGAACGTCCCGCGCCACGTCGTTCATGAATTTTTCCAGCGTCTGCGATCCTTCAAACCCCAGGAATCCGCGTCCGTTGCTGTCCGAATTGATGTAGACCACTGCATGCTTTTTCAATTCCTCCACATGCGTCTCCACCCATTCCGTCGAGCCCAGCAGTCCGGGTTCTTCCCCGTCCCACGCACAATAAATCAGTGTCCGTTTTGGCTTCCAGCCTTGTTTCGCCAGTTCGCCCATCGCACGCGCTTCTTCCATCACAGCAACCATTCCGGAGATCGGATCCTCAGCCCCGTTCACCCACGCATCGTGATGGTTCCCGCGAATCACCCATTCATCCGGATTCGTTGAACCGGGAATCTTTCCAATCACGTCGTACAAACGCTTGATGTCCCAGTTCGATGCCACTTTCAAATGCACTTTCGCCGGCCCTGGGCCCAGGTGGTAGGTAATCGGCAATCCGCCGCGCCACATCCTCGGCGCCACGGGGCCGCTCATGGCTTCCAGCAGCGGTTGCGCATCTGCATAGGAAATCGGAAGCACGGGGATTTTCGTAAGCGTCTGCGCGTCTTTGATCGCCACCCGCTTCGCATCCGGCGTCGCGCCATACCCCGGCGTCAGAGGATCTCCCATAAACACCGCGCTGTCCTGCACGCTGCCGCGTTGCACGCCATCTTTCGGCCGGTACGCACCTTTCGGAAAAGTGTCTCCGCTTGTATACCCGTCGTCGCGCGGATCGGAATAAATGATGCAGCCGATCGCGCCATGCTCACCGGCCACGAGCGGTTTGATTCCCCGCCACGCATGTCCATAGCGCGCAATCACAATCGCGCCTTTCACCGAAATGCCGCGTCGTTCCAGTTCTTCGTAATCTTCCTGCACTCCATAATTCACGTAAACCAGCGGCCCGGTCACATCCCCATCAATCGAATAAGCGTTATACGTGGGCAATTGCTCGGCGGTTTGATTTGAAGTTGGGTCTTCCGGGAGTGCGGGCTCCTGCAGTTTCGCCTTGAAATAAGGGGCGCCACCCACCAGCTCAATCAAGCGTTCTTTCGGCGTGGGAAACAGCACGTCGAAATTCTCAATCTGCGTCTCCAAACCAAATTCTTTGAACTTCGCCGCGATCCACTCGGCATTTTCTTTGTCATACGGAGATCCCACGTTGTGCGGCCGTGCCGACAAGCGCTCCATGTATGCGCGCAGGTTCTCCTGCTTGGGAATTTCTTTGAACTTTTCCTCCCATTGCCGCTCCGCACGCGAAGATTCCGCGGTGAATCCGAAAATCGGCGTCTCGTCTCCCGCTGTAAGATTCAGCAGCGGAAAGCACACCGCCGACACAAGAATACAAACCAACATCTTTACCGTGCGCTTCATGATCCCCCCAGCCGGCAACTGAATATTACTTGTAAACCACTTTTCTCAAAACCCATCCGCCAATCAGCGGAAACTCCGCCCATTCGCCGTTGTGCGATTTGATCGCGTAAACGATTCCCAGAATTAAATTCACAATCCCTCCGCCCGCCCCGATCAACCACACGATTCCAAAAATTCCAAAAAACGCCAGCGGCGGTTTGGCGTGGTCTCCCGGCGGAAAACCCATGCTTGCAAAAAGCGAAAGGAAAGCAATGATTATTCCGCCGATTAAGGCAACCATGTAAATGATGTGCCAGGTCAGCGATTGCAACGCATGGAACGCAACAAACTTGGAATCGCGTTTGACCAGAAAAAAAATCAGCGGCGCGATAAATCCTGAGAAAATTCCCAGCACATAGACCAGGAGAGCAAACGTCTTTTCATCCTGCGTGGGGACGTACAGACCCGGTCCTGGCGCCAACGAACTCAATCGTTTCTCCCCTGCGTCATATCTTCTTCAGCGCGCGGAGATTATTCCGCGTTCGGCACTCCATCGCAAGTCCGGATTGCTGTCCCGCGAGCCCGCGAACCTCTCAAATTGTCTTCTTACGATTTCTTGTGCGTGGTATTCAGGATCTCATCCGGTATACGAAGCCGTTCCACCGGTTTTCCGCCAAGGATATGCGATTCGATGATTTCATCCACATCCTCCGGTTTTACTCCGCCGTACCACACTGCTTCCGGATACACGACCACGGTCGGTCCGAGTTCGCATTGGTCCAAACAGCCTGACTTATTCGCGCGGACAAGTTTCAGGCCCTTCTGCGCCAGTTTTGTCTTGAACAGCCGTTGCAATTCGCCCTGCCCGGTTGGATCGCAGCATCCGCGCGGATGCCCTTCTTCCCGTTGATTCATGCAAATAAAAATGTGCTTTTTGAATTTCGGCATGGTCTCTCGGTTAGGGATATTTATTGGGGGTTGGGAACGAATTCGTATCCGACTCCGCGTACCGTCAGCAAGTGCTTCGGTTTCGAAGGTTCTTTCTCGATGTATTTCCGCAACCGCACAATAAAATTGTCAATCGCCCGCGTATCCGTATCCTCGCGCAGGTTCCACACATCTTCCAGAATCGCCTTGCGTGAAACTGCCTGTCCCGCATGTTTAATCAAATAGCGCAGCAGCTCCGTTTCCATCAGCGTCAGTTGCATCGCTTGTTTTCCGACGTGCAGTTTCAGTCCCTGAAAATCAATCGTCTTCCCGGAGAACTCATAAATCGCAGGCACATCGGATTCCGTTCCGTTTTCCGCGCCATTCTCTCGTTGCGTCCACTCTTTCCGTCGCAGCATGCTGTCCAGTCGCGCCAGCAAAATCGCCAGATTGAAGGGCTTCGGCAAATAGTCGTCCGCGCCCGCTTCAAATCCCTTCAGCACATCTTCCTGCCGTCCGCGTGCCGTCAGCATCAGTACGGGGATAAAGTTCTGCGCTCTCCTTAATTCCCGTGCCACCGTAAATCCATCTTTTCCCGGCAACATCACGTCCAGAACCAGCGCGTCGAATTCTTTCTTTTCCTTGAGCAAAAGCTTCAGCGCCACTTCGCCCTCATCCGTCACTTCCACCGAATGTCCTTCGGCTTCCAGATTGAATTTCAATCCCTGCGCCAGATGCTCCTCATCTTCCACCAGCAGAATGCGGCTCATGCCCGGTACACCCGCGGCAGCTTCACAAAAAATGTGCTGCCCTGCCCTTCTCCCGCGCTCTCCGCGTAGGCATCCCCTCCGTAGCGTCGCGCCACGGACCGCACGATGAACAATCCCAGCCCCGTTCCCTTGACCAGCTTCGTCTTCTCGGACTGCGCGCGGTAAAACCTTTTGAAAATTCGCTTCAGCTCACTCTTCGGGATTCCCGTTCCATTGTCGTGTACGCTCAGCGAAATCGTGTCCAGCGTCGGCGTGCTGACCTCCACCTTTATATCTTTCTTCGTGTCGGAATATTTCACGGCGTTGTCGAACAGATTCAACACCAGTGTCTTCAACTCTTCCGCATTCCCGCGCACAAGGAGTTCTTCCACCGGCAGGCTCTCCACGCGCAATTCTTCTTGTTTCAAGTGATGCCGCGTGCGAGACATCTCCGCCGATTCCGCCACGAGCTTCCCAAAATCCACTTCGGCCCAGTTCTTGCGCGTGCTTCGCTGCCGCACTTCGCTCGCTTTCAAAACCTGCTCCACCGTTCCCAGCAAACGGTCGGTGTCCTGCAACATGTTGTGATAGAACTCGCGCCGCCTTGCGTCGTCCAGTTGCCGGCTTTCCAGCGTTTCGATGTACAGGCGCAGCGAAGCTATCGGTGTTTTGAGTTCGTGAGTGACTGCGTTGAGGAAACTGTCGTGTTGCTCGTTGCGGCGGATTTCACGCACGAGAAAAATCGTGTTGATCACCACTCCCGCAATGATGACTCCGAAGAGAATTACGCCCAGAACCAGAGGCACGACTTCGCGCCAGTTGAGCACAATCCAACTGACGTTCAGGGCGATCGTCAGCGCAACGAGACAGGCGCCCAGCGTGATGAAAAATGCGGTCGCTTTGGCGCGGCTCGTGATTTTCACGGGAGCTGCTCTTGCTCAGCAATCCCAATGATAGATGAAGATGGGAACGAATGTCCTAGTCGCCGGAGATTGCGGTGGTCATCTCTGGAGGTTCCGCGCCGGCAAGAGGGGCCGAGGCCAGATCCGCCGCCGTTTGCTTTGCCTTCTGCACTTTTATGTCCCAGGCAAGCCCAAGCGCCTTTAGAGCCCGGATTCCATACCAATTGAGGTCGATTTCGTACCATGCCAGCCCATGCTTCGCCGCTTGCGGTGACGCGTGGTGATTGTTGTGCCAGCCTTCCCCAAACGTGAGCATCGCCACCCAAAAACTGTTTGTCGAAGTGTCTCCCGTAAGAAACCGCTGCGAACCCCACATGTGCGTCGCGGAATTTACGAGCCAAGTGGAATGCAATCCCACCACGGTGCGGAGAAAAACCGCCCAAAGTAAAGCGGACCAGCCGAACAAAGCAAAAATGACAACGGCCAAAACAACCGGCGGTACCCAATGATACTTGCTGACCCAGACGTAATATTTGTCCTTGCGAAGATCGGGAACGAACGGAAGCAATTCTTCCGCGCGCGCGTGCATCGCTTTTCCCGTGATGATCCAGCCCATGTGCGCGAAAAATCCGCCGTCATTCGGAGAATGTGGATCGCCCTCTTTGTCCGTATTCTGGTGATGCACACGATGCGTCGCAACCCACGCAATCGGCCCGCCTTCAATCGCCAGCGTCCCGCACGTCGTCAAAATATATTCGACCCACTTCGGAGTCTTGTAGCCGCGGTGCGTCAGTAAACGGTGGTAGCCCATTCCGATGCCGAGGCTGCCCGCAATCCAGTAGGTGATGACGGCGAGGATGAGCGCTTTCCAGGAAAAGAAGAAAAACGCGGTGATGGCGAGAATATGCAGCGCGATAAAGAAAATCGTAACGCCCCAAATGACCGGGCGCGAAAAAGTTTTGTCGTTTTCCAGAAAGCTCATGAGTCCCCTGCGTGCGGAAGTGGCCAACAACCTAAAATTATCACGCAAGAGAAAATCGCTCTGTAATACCTGTGTAATCCTTGCGGAAGGTGCACTCCTGTCCGTTAGGACAGATGCCCGGCGATCAAAGATCGGGCACGTTTTGCGCGCGCATCTCTTTTGGATGGAAATCCACGCGAATTGCGATGGCGTTTTGACGATTCGGCAATTCTTTTTTTGCAGTTGCGCGCAAATGGAAGATCACTTTTTCGCTGTCGGTATCAATCGCTGGTTTTCCTTCGATCTCCCGCAGAAAATGAAATTCCGTGCGGAGCGGATCGGCGTCCGGACCATCAATATATTGAACACTGGCCAGGTCCAGGGTGAAACCGTTGTCGAGTTCGACGAACACCGTGTCATGCAAGTCTTCCTTTGCATCGCGAATGATGCGCATCGGTTCATCGCCTTCGATGGCAATCACGTAGTCCGGGGATTCTTCGACTTTGAGCGGAAGTTGTGCACCCGCGGCGTTAGTTCGCATGCGGTGCATTTTTTCAAGCGCCAGCCGCATCGTTTTTGCCGACATCCACTTCACGTAATAGTCCGGCGTTCCGCCTTTGCTGAGTTGCACCCCGCGAATGTTGTTTGTGTTTTGGGTGTTGATCGACGAATCAGAAATCAGACCAGTTGGAAGATCCGTGTGTTTCTGCGTAAATTTCGCTTCAATCGTGACTTTGCCCGGAGCCCAGGGGGAGTCTTCGAGAATTTTGTTCGTGTCGGCGGCAGTCCATTGATTTGCGGGCTTATCCCACGGCGTGTTGCTGGGAAAGGAAAACGCCAGAACGGATGCGAGAGTGACGCGTGCGAGAAACATGGCTGGAAACCTCAAGCTATCTGCTGTGACGCGCAGCGAACGGAGCGGGTTGTATCTTTGTATTCATAAAGCATGCTGATAACGCCGACTATTTTGCAGGCGCTTTCAGCGGCGCGAACGGATCCTTGGCTGGAACGAATTCTACTGGTACTTCCGTCACAAATGTCTTGAGCCAGGTTGCGCATTCGTCCATTCCGGGTTGCTCGCTGGGAATGTGGCTAAGAACGATGAGCGCCTTGTGGCGGCCTTGCGCGATGGCGTCGGCAACGTACTCCACTGTTTCCCATTCTCGCGTTTCGCCCACGATCAGGAGCTCGATGTCCGGCATTTCCAACGCACCCGCTTCAGACTTGAATCCGGTCGCGCCGGGACTGAGCGCAAGGCGCTTTAATTTCATGTCGCGATCGGCGACAACTCGCATGGCGTTGATTCCGAGTTTGTTCTTTAGTTCCTCGGAAAGCTGCCCAACCGTCGTTTCCGGAATCGTAAAGAGATACGGGTTCTTCGCGTCCTGATATTTCTCCCAGCCGAGCTTTTTTACGACTCCGGTGAGAATTCCGTCCGGCTTGCGCATGTGCCAGTGGTCATGAAACCTCCACACAACCAGGTGGTGGTCTTCGATGAATTTACGTTTTTCTGCGTAGACCGGATCGCTGTCACCTTGTGGTAATTCTTTGGTCGTATCGAGGTGATCGTAGAAAGTCGGCTCGTGCGTGATGATGAGGTTTTCATTTTTCGCCACAGCTCGTTGCAGGACGTCCATGGTGGCCATCATGGTAACGGCTATGCCCGTAACTTTCGTGTTGGGATCGCCGCCGCCCTTGATGGTGTCTACGGTGTCGCTGTGCCATTCCACGCCGACATTTTTCTTGATGCGTCCAATCACTTCGTTCGCAGTGATTTCTTTTTTCTCCTGCGCAAACGCCGCAGACGCAAGAAAGAAAATTGCGGAAGAAAAGATGGCGAATCGCTTCATTGTGCCCCCTGCGCTCTCCCAATCGGTTTCGACATAACTACAAAGTGGAACGGCACTTTCACGGGAATCGCCGTCGCAACAGCCTCGACGGCTACCGCGGCATATCCGAGCCGCTCATAAAATGGGCGGATATCCGCGCGTTCGCTGATGACGCGCAGATCGATCGCGACGCAACCTTCCTTCGCCGCGTATCGTTCCGCGGCGTCCATCAATTTGCGGCCCCATCCTTTGCCCTGCTCCGAACTGGCGACGCTGAGAAGACCGAGATACATGTGATCCCCGCGTCTCTCCAGGTAAACGCAGCCGATGAGCGACTGATTCCGTTCGAGGAGGAGGAATTTTCCGGTGGCCAGATACTTAAGAACGCCGGCATGATCCACGCGGTCGCCCTCGACGAATGGACGTTCAGCGAGAAAGGCTTCATTGATAAGCCTGGTGAGGGCGTCCGCATCGGAAATCACCGCAAGGCGAATTGAGAAAGCTCCTCCGTGAAAAACTCATGAAAAAATCGAGCGGCCCGGAAACTTTGCGGCGGCGCCAAGTTCTTCTTCGATGCGAAGAAGCTGATTGTATTTTGCGATGCGGTCAGTGCGGGACGCAGAGCCGGTTTTGATCTGGCCTGCGCCAGTGGCGACGGCCAGATCGGCGATGAACGTATCTTCCGTTTCGCCGCTGCGATGCGAAATGATGGAGTTGTATCCGGCCTTGCGCGCGAGCTCGATGGCGTCAATGGTTTCCGTGACGCTACCGATTTGGTTGAGCTTGATGAGAATGGCGTTTGCCACGCCTTCGTTGATGCCGCGGGAAAGGCGCTCGGTGTTGGTAACGAAGAGGTCGTCGCCGACGAGTTGGATTTTTTTCTTGGACGATTTTGCGCCAACGGAATTGGTGAGCGCTTTCCATCCGGCCCAATCGTCTTCGGCCATGCCGTCTTCGATGGAGACGATGGGGTATTTTTCGACCCAACTGGTCCAATAGGCGGCCATTTGGTCGGAGGAGTGCTCGGACTTGTCGGACTTTTTGAAGATGTATTTGCCGGCGGACTTGTCAAAGAATTCGCTGGAAGCGGGATCGAGCGCGATGCAGACCTGTTCGCCGGGTTTGTAGCCTGCGGCAGAAATTGCTTCGAGAACGATCTGAATGGCTTCTTCATTGGACTTGCAGCTTGGCGCGAAACCACCTTCGTCGCCAACAGCCGTGTTGTAGCCGCGCTTTTTTAGAGAGGATTTCAGAGCATGGAAAATTTCCACGCCCCAGCGGAGCGCTTCTGAGAAAGAGGGAGCGCCGACAGGCATGACCATGAATTCCTGAAAGTCCACGGAACTGTCGGCGTGCGCGCCGCCGTTCAAAATGTTCATCATGGGAACGGGAAGGATGGACGCGGACTTTTCGCTGGAGTAGCGGGAAAGATATTTATAGAGCGGCTGTTTTACAGTGCCGGCAGCGGCGCGGGCGGCGGCCATGGAGACAGCGAGGATGGCGTTGGCGCCAAGGCGGGCTTTGGTGGGTGTGCCGTCGAGCGAAATCATTTTGTGGTCGAGGCCGCGCTGATCGGCGGCGTCAAATCCGGTGACCGCTTTGGCAATTTCGTTGTTCGCGTTGGCGACGGCCTTTACTACGCCCTTGCCCAAGTATTTGGACTTGTCGGCATCGCGGAGTTCGAGGGCTTCGTGTTCGCCTGTGGAAGCCCCACTGGGTACGGCAGCGCGGCCGAGAAAGCCGGACTCGAGCAGAACGTCGGCTTCGACGGTGGGATTGCCGCGCGAATCGAGCACCTGGCGGGCGTGGACTTTTGCGATCTTCGTGGACATTGCTATGAGCTCTCCTCGGTGGAAATGAACTGAAGATTGTAACAGAGGGAGAATGAAGAAGAGGACGAGCCGGAATTTGGGTGGGTCGCCTTTTGGCCAGCCAAGAAAAACCGCCGAGGCAAAAAGAATTCGTTGGGGCAATGGTGTTTTTTGTAAAGAGGCCGAAAGAGACTGAAACGATGGGACATGAGTGGCCGAGCAATAGTAAAAGGCGGGACAAGTGCGCAGGCGGAAGGATATAGCGAATGAGCCGCCGCGGGCGCTGGTACCCCACCCCCCGGGCAATCCAGATGATTATCAAAAGAAAGGAGTTGCGGGCGAGGCAATTCGGATGAATATGAAAGGAAAGGAGTTAGGAAAGCGGTGCAAAACGGACGGGGATTCTCGGCAAGAGCGAGGTCGAAACTTTCGAATGGAAGCGGTCCAAGCACGGAACACGCTAGCATATTCTTTACTATATGTCAACATAAATATTAATATATATATTCTTGTGTTGCCTGGCTGTAAATCATGAATTCAATGGTACTGGCGCGGGCGGCCAGATTTGTTATGCTCGGCACAGGCCCTGGAAACCCTCGAATAAGGAGAATCCCCTATGAAAATTTTATTGGCAGTTGGCGCGATGATGTTGGTGCCGGCGTGCAGTCATGCGCAAGGCGCGAAGGCTTGTGAGGAATTGAAGACGGAGATTGCCGCGAAGCTCGATGCAAAAGGCGTGAAGAACTACACGCTGGACATTGTGGCGAAAGATGCGGATGCAGGAGACGCGAAGGTGGTTGGGACCTGCGAAGGCGGGACGAAGAAGATTTTGTATAAGCGGGGAGAGGCGGCGGCGAAGGGCGAGAAAAAGGAGCCGGGGAAGGGATAAGGCCAAGACTGAAATTTGCTGGCCTTGTGTGATTTCCAAGATCCGAAAAGGGGTTTCTCCACTCCATGAACGGACCGATTCCTCAGAAGGAATCGGAGAAGCAGAATCATCGGTTCATTTCGGTCGAAATGACAATGCTTAGGTTTGGTGCATGTGGGATTCAGTTGAGGTTGGCTGAAATCGAAGATGCCGCCCTGAAGGGACGGCTCTACACAGGCTACACGGTTGAGGATCTTGGCGATTCCTTTGAGTCGTCACCCCGTAGACGATTCACGTATTCATCGGCGGGTTCGCCGGCCCAAACGTGTTTGCCGGAACCAGCGAGGCGCAGGAGTGGGTCGTCAGAAGCTTCGGAAGTAGTAGTTTCCCTTTCTGGCTGTGCCTTGGGTGTCTTGTCCATGTCCTAAAGTCTAACGCGAATTCGAAGGTTGAGGGCTGGCTTCAATCGAGGAGAGGTTTCTCCACTCCATGAGCCGACCGATTCCTCGGAAGGAATCGGAACAGCAAGGGCGTCGGTTCATTCCGGTCGAAATGACAGCAAGTGTGTTGGTTGCTTGGATCAATGCGTAGAAACGCCGGCAAGATGTCGTCATTACGAAATAAAGTCAGGAAGCCAGTTCGCGGAGCCAGATGTTGCGATAGCGAACAGGGTGGCTGTGGTCCTGCAGGGCGAGGGGGAGTTTGTCCGGGCCTGCGGTGTACGGTGGGCGGACGTGATGGCCGGTGGGACCGGTGAGTTCGACGTTGTCCTGCGTGAGGACTCCGTTGTGCAGGACGGTGACATGCGCGGGACGAGTGAGTTTGCCGGAGGCATCAAAGCGCGGGCCGTGCCAGATGATGTCGTAGGTCTGCCACTGGCCGGGGGCGCGTGAAGCATTGACTAACGGCGGATATTGGCCATAAACGGCGGACGCCTGGCCGTCGGCGTAGGTCTTGCTGTGGTAGGAATCGAGCACCTGAATTTCGTAGAGCCCCATCAGAAAGACGCCGCTGTTGCCGCGGTCCTGGTCTTCGCCCTTGGGAGGATCCGGTTCGCGAAATTCAACGTGGAGCTGGCAATCGCCAAAGCTGCCTTTGGTGCGGATGTCGCCGGTTTTGGGGGCAACTTCAAAGTAGCCATTTTCGACTTTCCACTGCGCGGCCCTTCCGTCCTTTTCTTGCACCCATTTGGAAAGGTCTTTGCCGTCGAAGAGGACGATGGCGTCCGAAGGCGGTTTGCCGGGCGTGTCCTGCGTGCTGGCTGTGCCGGAGGTGACGACGGGCGGATTGGGCCGGTTGCGGTCGTGGATTTCCCATTTGGGATCGACTTGGGCGGAGCACGCTGATGCGGCGAAAAGGGCTGCGAAGAGAAAGAGCGAGTTTTTCATGGGAGATCCTCGACGGGATTTATGACCAGGGAATAGATAGCAGAGAGCGGAGAGAGAGACAAATGGTTTTGTTCGCGCCTTGGTGCGCAGCGTATAGATCGAAGATGCCGCCCTGAAGGGCGGCGCTACGTAGAATCACAAGGACGGCATCGCTGTGGTTCAGGGGTAGTCTGAGCGTGGGCAACATCGAAGAGGGGCACGATATATCGTGCCCCTACGCAAAAAACCGCAAATATCAGGCAGTGTCGGGTTCTTCTATTAGAGATTCCTGGCGGACGACGACGACGATGCCGGATTCGGTGACGTGATAGTGGCGTTTGTCGGCTTCGAGGTCGTAGCCGATTTCGGTGCGCTCGGGCAGCGAAACGTGACGGTCAATGATGGCGCGGCGAATGCGCGAGTGGCGGCCAATATTGACATGGTTGTAGAGAATGGATTCCTTTACTTCGCTGAAGCTGTTCACACGAACGTTGTTGCCGAGAACGGAGTGCTGGACGCGTCCACCGGAAACGATGGAGCCGGGGGCAACAATGGAATCGATAGCAACGCCCATGCGGTCGGGATCGCCGAAGACGAATTTCGCGGGCGGATATTGGTGCTGCCAGGTGCGCAGCGGCCATGCGTCGTCATACAAGTTGAAAACCGGAGAGACGCTGACGAGGTCCATGTTGGCTTCGTAGTAGGCGTCGAGCGTGCCGACGTCCCGCCAGTATTGCGAGGTCTTGCTGTTTTCGTCCACGAAGTTGTACGCGAAAACGCGATGCTTGGTGATGATACGGGGAAGAATGTCCTTGCCGAAATCGTGGTGCGATTTGGGATCTTCGGCGTCCGCGATGAGAATCGGAATGAGCAATTGCGTATTGAAAATGTAGATGCCCATGGAAGCGTTGCACAGGCCGGGGGTGTGCGGGGATTCCTTCGGCTGGGCGGGTTTTTCTTCGAAGCCAACGATGCGCCAGTCTTTGTCCACCTCAATGACGCCGAATTGGTGAGCGGCTTCGGCGGTGGGAATCTGGATGGTGCCGACGGTGACGTCGGCCGCGGAATCGAGATGCTGCTGGAGCATCTTGGCGTAATTCATTTTGTAGATGTGGTCGCCGGAGAGAATAAAGACGTATTGCGAACGTTCGCTGCCGATGGAGTAGATGTTCTGATAAACGGCGTCGGCGGTGCCGCGATACCACTCCTTGCTGACGCGCATTTGCGGGGGAAGAATCTCGATGAATTCGCCGAGTCCGACGATGGAAGACCAGCCTGCGCGGACGTGACGGCTGAGACTGAGCGCTTTGTACTGAGTAAGAACGAAAATGCGGCGGAGATCGGAATTGATGCAATTGGAGAGAGTGATGTCAATGATGCGATAGGCGGCGCCGAACGGAACGGCGGGCTTGGCGCGATCGCGAGTGAGCGGCCAGAGACGTTCGCCTTGGCCACCCGCGAGAAGGACGACGATGGCGTCACGCATATCTGTCATTGCGGAGACCTCCGGGGTGGGAAGGTTAGCGGCGCGGGCCATTCTGCGCCAGAAGAGGGATGGGAAGCAAGAGAGAGACGGAAACGAAAAAGAGGGAGGTAATGAGGAAGGCAAGGGGTTGACGAAAGAGGTAAGAAAAGAGCGGAACGACGGAAAAATGCGAAAAATCGTAAAGATTGCTTGACAGTGGGTGGGGAATTGAATAGAAAGTGCGCATAAACCGGCAGGGTGCGAAGAACAGCGTAAAAACTGGGCAGTTGGCCGTTCGCGAAGGTGACCTCGCGCGGCTTGGCGTGCGATAATTGCAGTGGGCAAGGCCCGCAACGGCGAGGCTTTGCAAGCAGCTATTGACCGGAATTGGGGTGAAGTTACCAAGTGGCAGAAGTCATCATTCAAGAGAGTGAGTCTCTGGAAAATGCACTGCGCCGTTTCAAGCGCAAGGTGCAACAGGAAGACATCATCAAGGAAATCAAGAAGCATAGCTTCTACATGAAGCCCGGCGAGAAGCGACGGGCAAAGGAAGCGCTTTCGCGGAAGCGTTTGCGCAAAAAGCAGCGGCGCGAACAGGAGTAATCCCGTTCGTACTGCGGCTCGGCGCCGTTTCCGTGATTCAGGCCCCGGTCAGGTAGACGATTGGTGGAAGTTAAGCACTTTCCGTGCCCGCAGGCTCAAGGGACCCAGCCCGGTTTCCTACGGCTACAGGTATCCCGGATTACCCACGCCTATCGAGCAAACTGTGCGCGTCCCCGGATCGAGGCAGGTCAAGGGGGAAGCGGCAGATGGAATTCCATGACAAGGTCCTGAAGTGTTCGGAATGCGGCGCCGAGTTTGTATTTACGTCCGGGGAGCAGATGTTCTTCGCGGACAAAGGCTTCAAGAACGAACCGAAGCGGTGCAAAGGCTGCAAAGCGAAGCGAGCAGAAGGCAGCGGCGGTGGCGGGCAGATGAGGGCAGAGACGAAGACGTCCTGCTCACAATGCGGGAAAGAGACCACAGTTCCCTTCCGGCCAACCCAGGGGCGGCCGGTGTTTTGCAGGGAATGTTTCCAGCAGCGGAGAGCGCTGGGAGCGGCGTAAAGCGAAGAGTTTGCAGAAAATTCACGAAAAAAACGCAAAGCCCCTGCGAACGATGAAGTATTTTCGAAGACGCGCTTGGCAGGTAACGAAAGTGTCCTTTTTGTGCGGGCAGGCGTATGATACCCGCGCAGTCCCCAGTAAAGCCTAACGACCCGGAGGGCCACCCCATGGCTCACCGCTTCACCATCGGTGTCGAAGAAGAGTTCCAGATCATCGATCCCGCAACGTGCGAGCTGCGTTCGCATGTGATGCAACTGGTGTCTGCGGCTTCGCCTTCGATCGTGGACCAAGTGAAGCACGAGATGCACCAGTCGATCGTGGAGACCGGCACGAATATCTGCGAGAACGTGGCGGAGCTGCGGATCGAAATGCACCGGACGCGCGGCGAACTGGTGGCGGCTGCGGAGCGGGCGGGATTGCAAGTGGCAGCGGCGGGAACGCATCCCTTTTCCAGCTGGATCGACCAGGTGATTTCGCCGGGCGAGCGCTACCAGAACATCGTGGAAGAGTTGCAGCAACTGGCACGGTCGCTGCTGATTTTCGGCATGCACATCCACGTGGCGATGCCGGACAAGCAAACGACGATCGACATGATGAATATGGTGCGGTATTTCGTGCCGCATTTGCTGGCGCTCTCGACGAGCTCGCCGTTCTGGATGGGGCGAAATACGGGATTGAAATCGTTTCGAACGACGGTGTTCCGACGGTTTCCGCGGACGGGAATTCCGGAGCAATTCGAATCGTGGAGCGCGTACGAGAATTTTGTGAATTTATTGGTGAAGCTAAATTGCATCGATACGGGAAAAAAGATCTGGTGGGATGTGCGGCCGCATCCGACGTTCGGGACGCTGGAATTCCGGATGTGCGACGTGACAACCAAAGTGGAAGAAGCGGTGGCGATTGCCGCGCTGACGCAAGCACTGGTCGTGAAGCTGCACCGGCTTTACAAGAGCAACCAGAGCTGGCGAATCTACCGGCGCGCATTGATTGAAGAGAACAAGTGGCGCGCGGCGCGATACGGAATCGAAGGCAAGATGATTGATTTGGGCAAGGAAGAAGAAGTGCCGATGCGTTCGCTGATTCCGGAATTATTGGAACTCGTGGATGATGTGGTGGACGATTTGGGAAGCCGCAGCGCGGTGGAGTACGTGAACACGATCATGGCGCACGGCACAAGCGCGGAGCGGCAGATGCGCGTATATGAGCACACCGGCGATTTGAAAGCCGTGGTGAGACACATTGTGGCGGAGACGCGCGGCGGAGTTGTGGAGCCGATGCAGTCGACGGCGCGTGGAATGGACTGAGTTTTCCAGGCAACTTCGGGCAAAGACAACCTCAGGAGCACGCCATGAAAAAAGTGGGACTGCTGTGCGGTCGGGAGTACGCGTTTCCTCCGGCGTTTTTGGCGCGGGTGAATGAGGTTGGGAAGAAAGATGGAGTGACAGCGGAATTTGTGAAGCTTGGCGGAACGAAGATGAATGAGCCGGCCGAGTACGACGTGATCGTGGACAGGATTTCGCATGAAGTGGAGTATTACCGCGGATATTTGAAGCACGCTGTGCTGCAGGGGACGTACGTCATCAACAATCCCTTTTGGTGGACCGCAGACGACAAATATTTCAATTATTCAGTGATGGCAAAGCTTGGGCTTGCGATTCCGAAAACGGTACTGCTGCCGCAGAAGGGTTATCCGAGCAATGTGGATATCACTGCGGAGTCTTTGCACAATCTGAAATACCCGATTGATTGGGACGGACTGCTGGACTATGTGGGGCGTCCGGCGATTTTGAAACCGTTTTCGGGTGGCGGGTGGAAGCACGTATATAAGGTCAACAACAAGGAAGAGCTTTGGGCGGCGTACGACCAGACTTCGCCGGTGTGCATGACGCTGCAAGAGTTCATTGACTTCGACAAGTACGTGCGATGCTTTACGTTCGGGAAGCTGGACATTGTGCCGGTGCATTACGACCCGAAAGAGCGGAAGTATCTGGTGGAGCACGATTATTTGGCGGCAAACCTGACTCACCGCGTTGTAAAAGATGCGCAGACGATCAATCAGGCGCTGGGCTACGAGATGAACACGATCGAGTTTGCCGTGAAGGACGATGTGCCGTATGCAATCGATTTTCTGAATCCGGCGCCGGATTTCGAACGCGACCGCATTACGGACTATTACTTCGAGATGGTGCTGGACAAGATGTCGCGGCTGGTCATTGAGCGGGCGCTGAATGGTGCGCCGTCAAATCCGTGGCCAAGATGGGAAGAGATGCTAGGAATTGGCGCGCCGGGAGGGTTTATTGGAGCCCCGAAAGCAGCGGCACAATCGGCTGGCGCACAAACTATGACGGCGCACGTGAAAACAGTTGTTCCCGACACGAAAGCAAAATGAGCAGCGGAACATCACCGATGGCGAGCCCGAAAGACCCCGCGGAACATTGGCACGCGTTGCTGAAGCCTTACGTGGCGAGCTCGCGTGAATTCACGGAAAAGTTTTACGCGACTCTTCGAGCGCACAAGCTGACGTTTGGCAATCGCGTGCACTGTCCTTTTCTGCGGCCGTTTTTTCTTTCTCCTGAAGATGAACAGCGCGTTCGAACCGTCGCCGAAAAAATGGCGGAGCTTGGGGAGCGGGTGGCGGCGGCAGCGCTGAGTGACCCAGCTTTGTTTAAGCAACTTCGCTTGCGCGAAGGCGAAGAGCGGCTGGCGCGAATGCACACGGGATTTGGGCCGGCGAGTACGGCTTCACGACTGGATGCTTTTCTATTGCCGGATTCGCTCAAGTTTGCGGAGTACAACGGGGAGTCTCCAGCGGGCTCGGGGTACACGGAGACTTTGTCTGAAGTCTTTCGCGATTTGCCGGTGATGAAGGAGTTTGCGAGGAGTTTTGAAATTCATAGCTATCCGCTGAGCGCAAAACTGCTCGACGCCCTGATTGCCACCTATCTGGATTGGGGCGGGGATTCGAAACGGCCGCAGATGCTGATTACGGATTGGCGGGAAGTTCCGACGTGGAGCGAATTTGAGATTTTGAAAGCGCGATTTGAAAAGATGGGCGTGCCCGTTGAGATTGCAGACCCGCGGGATCTGGTGTTTGACGGGAAGACGCTGAGCGCAAACGGGAAGAAAATCGATCTGGTGTACCGACGCGTATTGATCAACGACATTCTGGCACGACCGGCGGAATGCAAGGCGCTGGTGGATGCGTACCAGGCGAATGTCGTCTGCGTCGCGAACAATTTCCGGTGCAAGATTCCCCATGTGAAGGCGTTTTTCGCCGTTTTGACAGATGAGAAGAATGGCGGGATATTCTCGTTTGATGAGCGAGAGATGATTAAAAAGCATGTGCCGTGGACGCGCGTGATGGCAGATGTGCAGACGGCGCATTATGGGGAGCACATCGAATTGCTGGCTTACGTTAGGCGGGAACGGGAACGCATGGTGTTGAAACCGAGTGATGAATACGGGGGAACCGGCGTGACGCTCGGCTGGGAGACAAATGAAGCTGCATGGGATGCGGCTATCGAGAAAGCGATTTCCACGAAAGACGGGGCGTGGATCGTACAGGAGCGGATTCCCATTCGGCGGGAGGTTTATCCGTGGGTGAAGCCGGACGGGAATGTGGAGTTCCGCGACATGCTGGTGGATTTTGCGCCGTATTTGTTCCGCGGGAAGCTGGCCGGATTCTTGACTCGATTGAGCGCCACCGGCCTCGCAAATGTAACGAGCGGCGGCGGACAGGTGCCGGCGTTTCGGGTGTGTGCGAAAAACTAACGCCTAAGAATTGACACAGAACTGTAAAATCCCATTAAAATATTGAGATGCCCTTTGGACCTGTACGAACGGAGTTGATGCCGGGCGCAAGGAACGCCGTGGAAACATGCCTCGCTGTGCGTCCGGAAGAGCATGTGGCCCTGATTGCGGATAAAGCCAGCGCGGCGGTAGCTGCGAGCCTGGCGGAAGCGCTGCGCGAACGGAAAGCGGCTTACACCGGATTGCTGCTGGAAGATTTTGGGCCGCGGCCGATGCACGGAGCGCCGAAGCCTGTTTTGGATGCGCTGGAAACCGCGGATGTTGGAATTCTTTGCATGAACCCGCAGCCGGGGGAACTCGGCGCGCGGATGGCGATTGTGCAGGTAGTGGAGCGACGACGGATTCGCTATGCACACATGGTGGGCGTGACACCGCAGATCATGCAGATGGGCATGCGGACGGATTATAAAAAGGTGGACCAACTAAGCGATCGTTTGCGCGAAAGAATGTTGCGCGCGGAGACGCTAACCGTGAAGACGGAAGCTGGCACCTCATTTGCCGCGCACTTCAGCCGTGATCTGGATTGGGTGAAGACGAGCGGGCTGATCAGTCCGCGGTATTGGTCGAATTTGCCAGCCGGGGAAGTTTTTACAACGCCAGCAAGGGTGGATGGCACGTTTGTTTGCGATGCGACGGCGGGCGACTATTTTAACGGGAAGTACGGCGATTTGCAGGCGACGCCGATGAAGCTGACGATTGAAGGTGCGCGCCTGACGAAGGTGGAATGTAAGCGCAAGGATTTGGAAAAGGAGTTCTGGGACTACTGCCACACGGATGAGAACAGCGACCGCATCGGGGAGCTGGCGTTCGGGACCAACCTGGGGCTTTCGGAGATGATCGGAATTCTGCTGCAGGACGAGAAATTCCCAGGAGTTCATATTGCGTTTGGCGACCCCTACGGAAGCCAGACGCATGCGGATTGGAAATCGAAGACGCACGTGGACGTGCTGACGCGCAATTGCGACGTTTGGATCGATAGCGACCAGATTATCGAGAAGGGGCACTACCAGCTCGACCACCTCGGCTTGGCCTAGGCCACTCTCTTAATAGGAAAATCAGTCAGTCCATGGATTCACAACGGGCGTAGAAAGATCCGAGAAGTGGGAGATGTTTCGCGTCGCCAGAGTTGCACGGTTGGCAAGAGCAATCCCAGCAATCAGTGTGTCGCGAAAGTCCATTTGACGTCCTCTAACTCGTCGTGCTGCCATCAGTGAGGCAGTGTGCTCCGCGGCCCCCAGGTCAAAAACAGCCAAGCGGCCCTCCAGCTCTTTGTTCAAGACTACTTCCAGCGCCGCGGCCATGCGATCGCGTCGCGCTCCTGCTGGCATGATTTGCAATCCATAACGAAGTTCTATCAGCGTGATTGAAGTCGTCCAGATGGAACCAGATGGCTGTCGATTGAGCCAATCAAGAACCACTGGTTCGGGTTGAGGGTGCATCAGAGCGGAGATGACATTCGTATCCAGAAGGACCATCGGGGATCATTCACCAAAGTCCGGAGGCTCAAGCGTAAATCCCTTGAATTCAGGAATCTCCTCTCCCGGACGGAGGCCGCAATCCCGAAAGTGCGCCGCTATCCGGGTACCTAGTCCCTCTTTCGGCGGCGCCTCTTTTTCTGCTTTCGCTGCATCGCGCAGAATTTCGCGGACTTCTTCTTCCATGCTGCGACCGTGGCGCTTGGCTCGTTTTTGAAGCTTCGTTTTGACGGAATTTTCGAGATTGCGAACGATAAGCTGGGCCATGAGGCACCTCACTATTCAATGCTATCATGATAGCATCATTCCGAAAGACGAGGCGTTCCACACGTTAGCTGCCTCTAGCTAACCATTTCTGTATCCATCTCCGAATAAGAACCTTGAGTCCGATCAAAGCCAAAATCCCGACAGCGATCAGAAGAAGGTCTCTCATCGGAAGCTAATACAAATGTGCGATGTACTCCCTCATCTGATGCTTCCAGTAGGGCCAGTCGTGGCCACCTTGGGGACCCCAATTGTCCAATGAGTGGCGAATACCCTTGTGGGCGAGGATTCCGGAAAAATGATAGGTGGGACCGGAATTTTCCCACGGGCCGGTGCCGGTGGACAGGTGAATGTCGCAGGAAGAGAGCTGGCCGTAGACCCAGGGGTCAGAAAGATTGGAGATATAGTCCACAGGATTGTTGAAATAGAAATTGTCGTCGTACATGCCGTCCATGAAATTGCGCAGGTCGTAGACGCCGGACATGGCGAAGCAACGCTTGATAACGTCGGGATGCTTGAAGAGAGAATTTGCGGCGTGATAGGCGCCGAAAGATGCGCCCATTGTGGCGATCGGAGGCTGCGATTTGCAATTGTCCCAGATGAAAGGAACGACTTCCTCGCGTAAATAAGAATCGAACACGGATTGGACATAGCTGCGATGAAAAGGGTGCGCGCCTTTGTTATAAAAACTGAGGCCGTTGATGGAATTAACGGAGTAAAACTTGATGCGGCCCGCGTCAATGAAGTCGGCGAGCGCGCCGATCATTCCCTGCCCTTCGAGCTCCCATTCGTCGCCCGCGCTCGTGGGAAAGCCCAGGATGGGAAAGCCATAGTGGCCGTACACCACGACACCCAGTTCGATGCCGAGCCGATGCGAATACCAATGGTGATAGTCGCGCTGCATGAAAGAACCTTTCAATTTACCGGCAATGGGGAGTGGAACAGGCAAAAGTATGCCAGTCGAGGCAGGTAAAGAGCAACGGAACGCCATGGAAAAAGACTGAGCTATCTTTCCGCGGGATTGCGCGTATAAAGAGAAGGCGTAAATCGAGCGGAGGATAGAGAGATGGCAACGACGGTTTCGGCAAAAGCCCCCAGTCCCGAGGGAATATTTCAAATGTTAAACGCTTACCAGCAGACGGCGGTGCTGCGGGCGGCGATTGAACTGGACCTTTTCAGCGCCATCGGAGAGGGTGCGACAACCGCGGAAGCGATTGCAGCGAGGGTCAATGCGAAAACGCGAGGAGTGCGGATTTTGTGCGATGCGTTGTGTGTTGCAGGATTGTTGACAAAAAATGGCTTGGAATACGGGCTGTCTGTGGATGCAGCGACTTTCCTCGATCGCAAATCGCCTGCGTGCATTGCTTCGATCGCGGGGTTCCTGGGCCGCTCGGAGCTGACCAAGAATTTCAGCGTGCTGACAGAAACGATACAGAACGGTGCGCCACCTGCCGACACGGTCGCGGAAGCGGAAAATCCGATTTGGGTTTCGTTTGCGCGGTCCATGGCGCCATTGACGGTGCCTTCCGCAAATTTCATTGCCGACCTGCTTGGCGCGCAAAACGGCCAACCGATGAAAGTGCTGGACATCGCGGCGGGTCACGGCAATTTTGGAATTACGATTGCCAAGTTGAACCCAAAGGCGCAAATCGTGGCCCAAGATTGGGCGCCGGTGCTGACGGTCGCGTTGGAGAACGCACAGAGAGCGAATGTAGAAGCGCGCGTGCAAGTCTTGCCAGGGAGTGCGTTTGAAGTTGAGTTCGGCGAAGGGTACGACGTGGTGTTACTGACGAATTTCCTGCACCATTTCGATGCGGCGACGAATGAGAGTCTGCTAAAGAAGATTCACACGGCGCTAAGACCTGGCGGAAGAGTCGTGACGCTGGAATTTGTGCCGAATGAAGACCGCGTGAGTCCGCCCGTTGCTGCGCTATTCAGCGTGGTAATGCTGGCTTCCACGGCGACGGGTGACGCGTATACTTATTCGGAGTTTGACGGTATGTTTCGAAACGCGGGATTCGCGAAGACGACGGCGTATCCCGTGCCGGGAATGCCACAGTCGGTGCTGCTCTCGGAGAAGTAACTTGAAGAAAAAGACGGCCAAGAAAAAAGTTAGCGGAAACGGAAATAAGAATGGCAAAGCGTTGCGCGAACACCTTGTATACATGCTAAAGGGCGGCGGGGCGCATGTGCATTTTGAGGATGCGCTGGAAGGATTTCCCGAGAGCAAGCGCGGCGTGTTCGCCAAGGGGCTGCCGCATACCGGTTGGCAATTGTTGGAACATGTCCGGATTGCGCAGTGGGACATTCTGGAGTTCAGCCGCAACAAGAAGCATGTGTCGCCGGATTTTCCCGGTGGATATTGGCCGAAGACGCCCTTGCCCGCGGACGACGCCGCTTGGGAGAAAAGCCTGAGATCGTTCTTGAGCGATTTGAAAGAAATGATCGCGCTGGTGAACGATCCGAAGACGGATTTATACGCGAAGATTCCACACGGAGACGGGCAGACGCTCTTGCGGGAGGCGCTGCTGCTGGCAGACCACAATGCGTATCATTTGGGTGAACTCGTGTACTTGAGAAGGGCGCTGGGCGCCTGGCCGGAAGAGTAACCAGGATTCAGCCAGCGGTCTATGCAAAACGCAAAAGCCTTCCTGTTTTCTATTCGCTGGAATTACCAGCACAAGCGAATCGCGTTGGCGCGGGCGCACATGCTCGTGTTCAACCGCCCGGACTTGCAAGAATATGGATTCGCGCTAGGATAGGGCTGGAAATCGCCGAAAAATCGGAGGGCGCATGGTGCAGATTGGCGTCGAAGACGTAGGCCGTCGTGGATTCCTCAAGGGAATGTTAGGCACGGGCGCTTTTGTGCTGGGCGTTCATATCCTGGGTGGCTGCGGGCCGAGCAACACTACGACAGCCCAGGCTGCTGCCGGATTAAAAGGGCCGTTCTCCCCGAATATTTGGCTGGCCATTGACACGGACGGAACTGTTTACGTGATTGCGCATCGAAGCGAAATGGGAAGCGGGAGCCGCACTGCTGTGCCGCGAATTGCCGCCGATGAACTGGACGCGGACTGGAATCGGGTGAAGATCGTGCAAGCGGTCGGCGACGAAAAATATGGAGATCAGGATACGGATGGCTCTCACTCGGTGCGCGGTTCTTTCGACGCGATGCGGGAAGCGGGAGCGACGGCGCGATTGATGTTGGTGCGGGCGGCGGCAAAGCAATGGGGCGTGCCGGAGGGCGAATGCTCGACGGATTTGCACACGGTGGTTCACAAAGCGAGCGGAAAAAAACTGGGTTACGGGGAACTCGCCAGTGCAGCGGCGAAAATTGCGGTTCCAAAAAAGGAAGAGCTCAAGCTGAAGCAGAAAAGCGAATGGCGCTACATCGGCAAGGGCACGCCAAGCTATGACTTGAAGGAAATGGTGACCGGCAAAGCGGGATACGGGATCGACGGGCACATAGACGGCATGTTGTACGCAAACGTGGCGCATCCGCCGGTCCTTGGAAGCACCGTGAAGTCTGTGGACGATTCGGGAACGCTGGCCGTGAAGGGCGTGAAGAAGACAAAAGTGCTGGACACTTTCAAAGGCCCGGTGATGTTTCAGGCGCTGGGCGGCGTAGCCGTGATTGCGGACAACACGTGGGCGGCGATCGAGGGCAAAAAGAAACTGAAGGTTGAGTGGAACGAAAGCGACCACAAGGGCTATTCCTCGGAGGAATATCGAAAAGAGCTGACGGCGACTTCCCGGAAGCCCGCGAAAGTTGTACGCGAAATCGGCAATGTGGACGCTGCATTCGCCAAGGGCGGAAAAATTGTCGAGGCGGACTATTACGCGCCAATGCTCGCGCACGCTTCGATGGAACCGCCGGCGGCATTGGCAAGTTACAAAGACGGGAAAGCGGAAGTATGGGCAGCGACCCAGAACCCCCAGGGGGCACGTGAGGCGGTTGCGGCCGCTCTGGGGCTGAAGAAGGACGCAGTGACAGTGAATGTGACGCTCCTGGGCGGCGGTTTCGGACGCAAGTCTTTTCCGGATTTTGCCGTCGAAGCGGCCGTGCTTTCAAAAGACACCGGAAAGCCGGTCAAAGTGACCTGGACGCGAGAAGACGATATCCAGTTCGACTGTTTTCATTCGTGCGCGGCAATGTATTTGAAAGCGGCTCTGGGCAAAGACGGCAAGCCGACAGCATGGTTGCAACGGAGCACGTTTCCGCCGATCGCTTCCACGTTCGATGACAAGACGCAGGTTGCGGACGCCGGCGAAATTGGCCTGGGCTGGAGCGATCTGCCGTATGCGATTCCGAATCATCGTGCGGAAAATGGCGCTGCGCCGCCGCACGTTCGAATCGGCTGGCTGCGCAGCGTCTGCAACGTGTTCCACGCGTTTGCCGAACATTCGTTCGCGGACGAACTCGCCCACGCGGCGGGAAAAGATCCGCGCGAATATATCCTTGCCCTGCTGGGACCGGATCGAAAAATCCCAAAGGAAGAGCTGGCAAAAGATTACACAAACTACGATGGCGACTACGCGCAATATCCGATTGATACGGCACGCTTTCGGCGCGTAGTGGAAATTGCAACAGAGAACGCCGGATGGGGCAAAAGGAAAAATGGAAATGGATTCGGCATGGGTCTCGCGATGCACCGCAGCTTTTTGACCTATGCCGCAACCGTAGTCCAGGTGGAAGTAGGCAAAGACGGCAAAGTGAAAATCGGGCGAGTGGACACCGCAGTGGACGCGGGAACAATTGTGAATCCGGAAATGGCGCGCCAACAATTCGAAGGCGCGGCGACGTTCAGCACGAGCATTGCGCTCTATGGCGAAATCACCGCGAAGAATGGCGTAATTCAACAATCCAACTTTGACGGCTACAAGATGGCGCGCATGAACGAGTATCCGCGTGAAACGCATGTGCACCTGGTGGAGAGCGACGCGCCGCCAGCGGGAATCGGCGAGCCTGGTGTTCCTCCATTTACTCCGGCCCTGTGCAACGCGATTTTTGCCGCCACAGGGAAACGCCACCGCGAATTGCCGCTGTCCAAAGCGGGATTGGCGTAGAATTCGCGCCAGAGGAATGAGAAAATTCCGGCCTGACGGCCGGTGCTGCACTGCCCGGCCACGGGTGGGCGAATTGTTCAAACGACTGGTTGTTTTCTTGTGTGCACTGCTGTGCGCAGGATTTCCCGCGCTGGGACAGCGGCGGCCGGTGCTGCCGCAAATCAAACTTCCCCATCCTTACTACTATCGCGAACTGTATTTGCCGCAACTAACGAGTGGTCCGAGCAGCCTGGCGTGGGCGCCGGATTCGAAGGAGCTGGTGTTTTCGATGGCCGGTTCGCTCTGGCGGCAAAAGATGGATTCGCGGGAAGCGGTACAACTGACGGACGGGCCCGGCTACGACTATCAGCCGGATTGGTCGCCGGATGGAAAGAGCGTGATTTACACGTCGTATCAAAAAGATGCGATGGAATTGTGGCTTGTGGACACGACAAGTGGGAAGACAACGCAACTAACTACTAGCGGCGCAGTGAATCTGGAACCGCGCTGGTCGCCGGATGGGAAGAAAATTGTATTTGTTTCGACGCAATTCAATGGGCGGTTTCACATTTTTCGCGCGGACTTCTCCGGCGGGAAGTTGGAAAACGTGGTGCGGCTCACAGGCGAATCAAAGAGCGATCTGCCGCGATATTACTACAGCGCCTACAACACGGAGATCAATCCCGTCTGGACTCGCGATAGCAAAGAGATTTTATTCGTTTCGAATCGCGGCCACATACATGGCACTGGCGGATTTTGGCGCATGAGGGCGGAGCCCGGCGCAGAGGCGCGCGAAATTCACTATGAAGAGACAAACTGGAAAGCGCGCCCGGATTTCTCTCCCGATGGTTCGCGGATGGTTTACAGCTCGTACCTGGGGCGGCAGTGGCACAACTTATGGGTGATGCCGGCAAACGGCGGCGACGCGTTTCCTATCTCGTATGGAAATTGGGACGAAACGTGCGTTCGCTGGTCGCCCGACGGAGGGCAGCTTGCATTTATTTCGAATCGCGACGGCGGGACAAAAATAGTAGTCCAAGAAGCAGTCGGTGGCATGCGTTATGAAATGGCCACTGAGATCCGCAAATATCTTTATCCGAGAAAAACGCTCACGATTTGGGCCAAGAGCGAAACTGATTCCGATGTGCCAGCAAGAATCTCGCTCACCGATTCGGCAGGGCGTTCTTACGCTCCGGATGACGCCTGGATCTATGCGGACGATGGATTTGACCGTAGCGAGCGCGCATTTGAACGCCACTACTTTCAGGGAGGCGGAGAAGTCAGCGTACCGGCCGGCCCGATCACAATCGAAGTAAGTCGCGGATATGGATACAAACCCGAGCGGTTGATTGTTGATTCGAGCAAGGTCCAATCCGACATCGAAATCAAATTGAAAAAACTCGGCCGCATTGATCCTGGAGAAGGCGAATGGGTGGGCAGCGATCTGCATGTTCACCAAAATTACGGCGGAACCTACAGGAACGACCGCGCAACGTTGATAAAACAGGCTGAAGCGGAAGGACTGGACATTGTCAACAATCTGGTCGTAAACAAGGAGCAGCGATTCCCGGACTTGATTCGCGCAGCGGAACCCGACACTCCGACGGATCCCGAAACGCTTGTGATTGCCGGGCAGGAATTTCACACAAGCTACTGGGGCCATCGCGGTCTGCTGAATATGAAGGACCGCCTCCTTCTGCCTGGATACGCGGGATATCCAAACACTGCTGCAGCGAGCCTGTTTCCGATGAACGCCGATGTTTACGACATGGCGCATGATCTGGGAGCCATAGTCGGCGCCGTGCATCCGTTTGACGAGGAACCGGACCCCTTTGCCAACCCGCCGCAAAAAATGACCGACGAATTGCCAGTGGATGTTGCTCTCGGGAAATTGGACTATCTCGAAGTCGTGGGGTTCAGCGATCACAAAGCGACAGCAGCCGTTTGGTACCGGCTTCTGAATCTGGGATTCCACATTCCCGCTGGAGCCGGTACCGATGCGACGGCAAATTACGCCGCGCCGATCCGCGGAATGGTGGGAATGGATCGCGTCTACGCGTGGGTTCCCGCTTGGCCGCTGACTTTGGGAATGTGGATGAATGGTTTGCGGCATGGACATACTTTCGCCACGAATGGTCCGCTAATCAATTTCACCCTGGGAAAAGAAATGGTCGGAAACGAGTTGAAATTGCCTGGCCCGGGAGATGCCGTTTCATTCACGGCTCATTTGCGATCTGTGGTGCCCATGGATCATTTGGAAATCGTATGCAACGGAAAAGTTGCGAAGAATCTCCCTTTGGATGGAAAACGGGACGCGGCCGACTTCACCGGGGCGATTCCCGTCCCGGAGAGCGGGTGGTGCGTGCTTCGCACATGGAGCGAAAAACCGGAATATCCGGTAATGGACAGCTATGCGTACGCCACAACAAGCCCCGTATACATCACGGTCGGAAACAAGAAGCCAAACTCTCCTGACGATGCAAACTATTTTGCCGCATGGATTCAACGAACGATCGAGGTAACGGAAAAATATCCCGACTGGAATTCCGCCGCCGAAAAAGATCTCGTATTGAGGCGTTTGCATGAAGCAAAGAAAGTCTACGAGGATTTGGAGCAGAAATAGTTGTAGTGGACTTTCTATAGATAGAGGATAGAATTCAAGGACGGGCGGTGGTTCACGGGACAAATGCTTCGTCCGCGACGAGTGAGCAAGCTTTTCCGGAGCAAGGCAGTTCGCAGTGCAGCGCAGAGCAAAACACGGCGCGGCGCTCATTCCTTCCTGTTGCTAGATAAATCGGTTTACTACTGGAGATTTTGCACGTCCGGGAGGGCGCAACGATGATTTTGGGTGTGCCACGCGAGAGCTATCCCGGCGAACGGCGGGTGGCGATTGTGCCCGGGGTGATTGCCGCCCTCGCAAAAGCTGGCATCGAAGTAGTCGTTCAAGCAGGCGCTGGAGTCGAAGCCGGCTATCCGGATCGCGAATATACGGACAAGGGCGCCAAACTAGCGCCGGATCGAACCGAAGTTTTCCGCGCTGCGGACATTGTCGCTCAGGTATTGTGCCACGGCTCGAATGACTTGACCGGCAAAGCGGATTTGCCTTTGATGCGGAGCGGGCAAGCGATCGTTGGATTCCTCCGGCCCATGGGCAAACTGGAAGATCTGCAGGATCTCGCAAAAACGGGTGCAATTTCGTTTGCCGTGGAATTGATGCCGCGTACAACGCGCGCTCAGAGCATGGATGCCCTTTCCTCGATGGGCACAATCTGTGGGTACAAAGCGGTAGTGATGGCCGCCGACACTTTGCCGCGCATTTTCCCCATGCTGACCACCGCGGCGGGAACGATTACGCCCGGCCGGGTCTTCATCATTGGAGCGGGCGTGGCCGGACTTCAGGCAATCGCTACGGCGCGTCGCTTGGGCGCTGTGGCTTCAGCCTACGACATGCGGCCCGCGGCGAAAGAGCAGGTGCAGAGCCTGGGCGGGCGTTTTGTCGAGCTGCCGATTGAAGCGAAAGACGCACAAGACGCGCGGGGATATGCAACAGCGCAAGGCGAAGAGTTTTACAAAAAACAGCGTGAATTGTTGGGCAAAGCTGTAGCCGGAAGCGACGTCGTGATTACCGCGGCCGTGATTCCAGGAAAAAAATCTCCGGTACTGGTAACGAAAGAAATGGTAGCGCAAATGGCGCCGGGATCGGTGATTGTGGATTTGGCCGCCGAGCGCGGAGGGAATTGCGAGCTGACACAAGCGGGGAAGATTGTAAGGGAACATGGCGTAACGATCATTGGGCAGCTCAACCTGGCTAGTTCCGTTCCCTATCATGCAAGCCAGATGTATGCGAAAAATATTTCGGCGTTTCTCCTGAATCTGGTGAAAGACGGGAAACTGCAGATCAACGAGAAAGACGAAATACACCGCGAAACGCTGCTGACTCAGGGCGGCGAAATCGTAAACGCACGGGTTCGCGAATTCCTTGGATTGAAACCGCTAACGGCGGAAGCGGGGGTGAAATAGGCGTGAAGATCGATTTGCTGTCGAGTCTGTACGTATTCATGCTGGCTGCGTTTATCGGATTTGAAGTGATCAAACGAATCACGCCGCTCCTGCACACTCCCCTGATGTCCCTCACCAACGCGCTGGACGCGATTGCCGTGGTTGGCGCAATCCTTCTGGCCGGAGAGCACAAGACAACTTTTGCCGCCATTTTGGGGACGATCGCGATTGTCTCCGCTACGAGCAACATCGTGGGCGGATTTCTGATTACGGATCGCATGCTGAGAATGTTCAAGCCGAGCGGAGCGAAAAAAGCATGAATGGGTTTGCCGGAAGCGATCTGCTGATCGAAGTTGCTTACTTGATCGCTACGGCGCTCTTCATTTTTTCATTGATGTGGATGAGTTCGCCGACGACCGCGCGGCGCGGCGTATTTGCCGGCGAATTGGGCATGATTCTGGCGATTGCAGGCACGCTTCTGCATCGCGGGATTGTGGATTACAAACTCATTGTCATTGCGCTCGTGCTGGGCACAATCATTGGTATTCCGCTGGGCAAAGTGCAAATGACGGCTGTGCCCCAGCGGACCGCACTGAGCCACTCTTTTGGCGCACTCTGCGTAACGCTGGTCGGCACGGCCGAGTTTTATTTGCCGCGCGAAGTGCCCATGACCCGCTTCATGATGGGCGTGCTCTGCATGGAAGTGATCCTCGGCGCGCTGACCATCACAGGCAGCCTGATGGCCGCTGGAAAGCTGCAGGAATGGTTGCCGCAACGGCCAATCACGTACAAAGGGCAAAATTTCGTCAATCTTGGACTTCTCGGCGTCGCCGTTGTCGTCGCAATCGTTCTTGTCATTCATCCGGAGCGCACTCATCTCTTCCCTGTCATCGTGGGGATTCCGCTTGTGTTCGGCGTGATGATGATTGTTCCCATCGGCGGAGCGGACATGCCAACCGTGATTTCGCTGCTCAACTCTTATGCCGGGCTTTCCGCGGCGGCGATGGGATTCGTGTTGAACAGCAAGCTGCTGATCGTCGCGGGCTCTTTGGACGGAGCATCGGGTTTCATATTGTCCGTGAACATGTCGAAAGCGATGAACCGCTCATTTTCGAACGTGTTGTTTGGTGCGTTTGGGCAAGAGCAAACCGCGGCGACCGGCACAGCCGAAGCAAAGCCCGTGCGCAGTGCCACCGCGGAAGAAGCTGCAGCCATTCTTTCCGCGGCAAACAAGGTGGTGATCGTTCCCGGGTACGGGATGGCCGTGGCGCAAGCTCAGCACAAAGTGCGCGAACTCTTCGACGCGCTGTCAAAGCGCGGCGTAGATGTAAAGTTCGGAATTCATCCCGTAGCGGGGCGCATGCCGGGTCATATGAACGTCCTTCTGGCAGAGGCGGACATCCCTTACGACAAATTGCTCGACATGGATGAAATCAATGGAGATTTTCCGCAGACGGACGTGGCTCTGATTATTGGCGCGAACGACGTGACAAACCCGGCCGCCAGAAACGAGCCAAGTAGCCCGATTTACGGAATGCCGATTCTCGACGTGGACAAAGCACGGACTGTGATGGTGATCAAGCGCGGTATGGGAGCGGGGTTTGCCGGCATTGAAAACCCGCTCTATTTCCTGGATCGCACGCTCATGCTGTTCGGCGATGCGAAGGGCTTTGTAGGAAATATCGTACGGGAATTGAGCGGCGGAAGTGGTCACTAAGTTGACCGTTTTCTACCCCATTTTCTCGCCATTTTGAACGCCTAGAAAATCAACTAAGTCCTTTCCTTTTCAATAAGTTGGAGCTATCCTAGCCAGGACGGTCGAGCTGACTAGGAAGGCGCTTTCCGATGCAAAAATGGGTCAAGAAAGCCGGGTGCAAACGGAGCTTGGTGTGCCTCGCGGGGAGCTTACTATTGGCGACGATTGCGTACGGCGGACAAGCGGAAAGTTCCAAAAAGCCTGCGGAAAAAGACGCGCTCACTCCGATTCGCGAATACATTTTCAAAAGTTGGGACACACTGACGCGTTCCATGGAAGATTGCAGCACGGTAGTCGATTCAAAGCTCGCTGAAAATTCCGTGCTCTATTTGCCGGCGGACTTTGACGTTCCCGCCAGCGTTGTGGAACTGCAGAAGCGCTGCCATGTGCAGGTAAAAAAACTCCCCAAGAAAATTACCGGACCGGGCCAAATCGATACAACCGCGCTCAGCCCTCAGGGCTTGCTCTATCTCGAACATAAATACGTTGTGCCGGGCGGAAGATTCAACGAGATGTATGGCTGGGACAGTTACTTCATTGTCCGCGGCCTCTTGCAGGACGGAAAAGTCGAGCTTGCGAAAAGCATGGTCGAGAATTTCTTTTTTGAAATTGAGCATTACGGAAGCATTTTGAACGCGAACCGCAGTTACTATCTGAGCCGCTCGCAACCGCCATTTTTGACTTCCATGATTTCTGGGGTATACGAAGCGGAAAAAGCCGCCGGTCGCGAGGACAAAAAATGGCTGGAGCGCGCCTATGATTACGCGAAGCGCGATCACGCGATGTGGGTGCGCGAGCCGCATCTCGCGGCGGACACCGGACTTTCGCGCTATTACGATTTTGGAGATGTTCCCGCCCCGGAAAGCCTGAAGGACGAAACGGACCATTATCGAAAAGTCGCAGCGTATTTCCTGAATCATCCGGAACAGGATCATGGGTATCTCGTAAGGAAGCAGGCGAACTCTTCCGAGCCCGGAGTCGGCAAGACTTATGTCGTGCAAATCTGCGACGCGGGCCAGGCAACTGGAAATGCTGGATGCGATAGCGCGGAAGAAATCACCCTCAGCAAGGACTTTTACCGCGGCGACCGCTCCATGCGCGAATCGGGTTTCGACGTTTCCTTCCGATTTGGACCACACGGTGCCGCCACGCACCACTTCGCGCCTGTCTGCCTGAACAGCCTGCTCTACAAAGCGGAAAAAGATCTGGAAGCGATGGCAAAAATGCTCGGCAAACCCGGTGAAGCAGCCGATTGGGCCAAACAAGCGGATATCCGAAAGCAAAACATCCAGAAATATCTGTGGGACGAACAGCACGGCTTTTATTTCGACTACAACCTCGACAAAAAAGAGCGCTCAACCTATATCTATATAACTGCGTATTACCCCTTGTGGGCGGGGCTGGCGACTCCGGAACAAGCCGCGGCTTTAGTGAAAAATATTTCAAAGCTCGAGCAACCGGGCGGCCTCGTGATGAGCCCATACGAAACAGAAGGACAATGGGATTTTCCGTATGCCTGGGCGCCAACGCAAATGATTGCCGTCGAAGGTCTCCGCAAGTACGGATTCAACAAGGATGCGGACCGCATCTCCTTCAATTTTGCGGCCATGATCGCAGAGAATTTTCGCCGCGATGGAACCATCCGTGAGAAATACAACGCCGTGACGCGCTCTTCCGAAACCGCCGTAAAAGCCGGCTACAACATCAACGTAGTAGGGTTCGGTTGGACGAATGCGGCATTTGTCGTATTTCTAAGCGAACTGCCAAAGGAACTCCGTGAAAAACTGGCGCACGAGCAAACGATTGCGTCCGTGAACTGAGAACGCGTTTACCTGATCTCGGAAAGCACGCTCTCATCCCCGATCGGCATTGCGCCTTCCTGCGAAGCAACCCAGGCTCCCATCCGATTTGCAGCAATATTAATTTCTCGCAGTGGCGTCTGGCGCAGCCAGTGATGAGCGAGGGCAGCCGTGAATGCATCTCCCGCCCCAACTGTATCCGCAACTTTCACGGTAAATCCGGCATGCTCGTCAATCTGTTCGCCGCAAACGAGCAAGCTGCCTTGATGACCGCGCGTAACACACATCAGCTTGACGCCGAACTCACGCGCCAGCCAGCAGGCTGCATCCCTCTCGCCGCTGAATTTTTCCCGGAACAGTTCAATAATGCGCAGCAGTTCCTCGTGATTCACCTTCACGATGTTGGCGTGAAGCAGCGCGATACGCAATATTTCTGCTGAAAAAAAGGATTGCCTCAAATTGACGTCGAAGATTCGCGCCACGTCCGTTCCAACCGACTGCAAGAATTTGCGAATCGTGGCGCGCGAAGCTTCCGAACGCTGCGCCAGCGATCCGAAACAGACAGCATCCGCGGATTTCGCCAGCGCTTCCCACTCCGGTGTCCAGGCAAGGTGATCCCAGGCGACATTTTCGTTGATGGAATACTCCGGCTGCCCTTTCGAATCGACTTTGACCTGCACTGTTCCGGTGTCGTGCGCTGGATCAATCTGAATTTCCGAAGTGTCGAGCCCCGAAGACTTAAGCGTCCAGAAAGCTTCCTGACCGAGACGGTCCTGCCCAACACGGCTCGCGACTATCCCGCGGTCGCCAAGCAGAGCGGTCATGTATGCAAAATTTGCAGGAGCGCCTCCGAGCTGTTTCCCCTCTGGAAAGATGTCCCACAGCAATTCGCCAAGACCAACGATGGTAAACGAAGATTTCACGGCTTGGCGTCGTCGCGCGATTGCAATTGCTCCGCGAGTCTTAGTTCGCGCTCCGCGTCTTCCGTGCGGCCCAAATCGCGATAAGCCTGTCCAAGCAGATGATGTGGAATAGCGTTATTGGGATCCATGGAAATCGCGCGCTGGAGCGACCGCACCGCAAGGGCCGGTTCTCCTTTTTTCTGAAGCACTTTCCCCATCAGGACGTACGGGCCAGTTGCTGTCGGGTCAAGCCAGATGGAGCGCTGCAGAAGCTTTTCAGCCTCATCGAACTTCTGCACTCTCGAATCGGCGTCGGCAAGTTTGTAATAGGAAGCCGCGTGAGCCGGGTTTATGGCAAGTTCCTGCTGAAACTGCGCAATCGCATCGGGGATCTTTGATTGATAGAGATACAGCTCTCCCAGAAGAAAATGGGCAAGCGGCAGTTTCGGATCAAGTTCAGTCGCTTTTTTCCCATACTCTTCGGCGACCGGCCCAAAATCCAGCCGAAGCAACATTCGCGCAGTGAACAGGTAGCTTGCCGCCGAATCCGGCGGAACGCCGAACATTTTTGCGAAAGCGCCGCGCGCTTGCGGATAATTCTTCGTTTGAATGTACGAAACTCCGAGAATGTATGCCGCATCCACATTCGCGCTGGGATACCACGATTGAACTTTCTCGAGATATGGAATCGCATCGCCAGGTTTGCCGGCAAGATAAAGGGACAGCCCCGTAAGCTGCGTGGCTTCGCCGTCTTCAGGATTTTCCTTCAGTGCTTTCTGGAGATTTGCAACTGCATTCAGAAAATCGCCTTTCCGGTAGTAGGCGATTCCCAGTTCGCGCGAGAGGCCTTTGAGGTCAGGGTTTGTTTTTGCAAGAGCGTTCAGCGAATCGATCGCTTCCGCGAACTTTCCCTGCTCCAGAAGATGCCGGGAGGACACAAACGGGGCATCCGGTTGCTGTGCAGAAGACTTTGGAACAATGAGAAGAATTGCGAAAAGAGAGAGATAAATTGCCGGGAGTGACCAGAGTCTGCGCATGAGCAAGCGATGAACCGGAGAAGATTAGAGCATAAAAAACGGGGAGCCCGCGAGGGCTCCCCGTTTTTTGTCGGGGTGTAGCAGGGTTAGAAAGTGAACCGCGCGCCGAACTGCAATTGACGCATGCCGTTCGGTGCGTTGGGTGAAGCATCCGCTTCGATATTGGTGATCTGGCCGCCGCCGCTGCAGTCGATGCAAGTGTTGCCTTGCGTCGAGCTGAAGCCCAGCACTGGATGGTTGAATACGTTATATGCATCAAACCGGAATTGTGCTTTGTACTTTTCCGTGATGCTGAACGTCTTGGACAAAGACAAATCGGAGAAAAATGCACGCGGTCCGCGATACGAATTGCGGCGTGCGTTGCCAATTTGGCCGCAGGCAGGCAGCGCCCATGGGCCGCCAGTTGTACGAGCCACAGCGCACGTGTCCGTTCCGGTCAAATCAGTTGCGGAAATAATTGTTGGAATTCCGAGCGAAGATACCGGCGTGAACCAGGTGATGTTCCCGCTGGAATCGGTGTGTTTTCCAACATGAAACGATTGTCCGCTCAGCAAATCCGGCCGGCACGGCCCTGCATCGCTGATCTGATTGCATTCGCCGATGGACGGAGTGAACGGCAAGCCGCCGCTCCAGTTCGTGGTGTTCGCAACTTGCCATCCACCGATCAGAAAATCGGCGGCGCGGCCAATGTCGCTCATATACTTCCGGCCATGTCCGAAGGGCAGTTCGTACACAGTGCTGATCACAAACACGTGGTTACGGTTGAAGTCGTCTGGTCCGTACGCAACGCGTGGATTAACCGAATAGTAGCTGCTGTCGAAGTTATACGCATGTGCATAGGTGTAGTGCCCGAGGAACTGCAGGCCCCCGGCAAACCGCTTCTCCACCTTCACTTGCAGTGCATTGTAATGCGAGCTTGAATCGTTTCCGAAGTAGTTGCCCACATCCGTTGAGCAGCAAGTCAAGCCGGCAAAAGCGCCGGAGTAAGTGAACGCTGGCACGCCGTTCAAGTTCAGGCGACGGCGATTGTTCGCTGGGATTGCGGCTGCAAAACCGGCGGGTTTGCAAGAAAAATTGCCAGGTACGCCAGTGCAAGTATATGGATCGAATCCGCCACCCACCGCAACTTCGTTCGCGTTGTAGGCGGGTCCGTTACCGGCAAAGCCGTGCGTGCCTTTGTTTCCAATGTACGCAACTTCGATGTTCATTGTCGAAGTAACCTGCCGCTGCAGCGTTACGTTCCAAGCGTCCAGAGTGGGCAGACGTTGCACAGTCGGCCGCACGCGCGGGTCTACGTTGTTGTTCGGGCCGCGCAACGGCAAGATACCGTCGGACGGAACCGCAACCGGTGTAAATGCAGGCGGGCCTTGCGCCAGAGTGAAGATGGCACTACGGTCGTTGTTTCCGCCGTTCACGCTTGAATCGGACAAGTCCTGGTTCGCCAGAACCGGCAGGTTCTGCGTGACCACGTGCCCGAAATTCGATCCGAACACGCCGATGTCAAAGCTGCGCCCGTAACCAAGCCGGATCACGGTCTTCGGATTGTATTGATAGGCGATACCGATGCGCGGAGCAAACGCCTTGTACGTATTGTCCACATTTCCATTCATGCTGTTGCTGCCAATTCCGGCAACGCGAATGATGCCGGTGTCGATGTTGGCGAAGCCGCCGTTGGCCTTGCCGTTCACGGATTCTGGGAAGTACATCTCCCACCGCAAACCATAGTTAAACGTCAGTTTGTTTGTCATCCGCCAGGTGTCCTGGCCGTAGAAGAACCACCGCCTCTGGCGCTCGGCTGCATCGAGGCTCGTGCTGACGAATCGATTGAAGCTCGTGACATCTCCCAACAAGAATGTAGCAAGGTCAAGTCCGTTGTTGCCGCCCTGGCCAGTACCGGCGGAGTTGAAGTTGAGAATGCCCGTACGGTTTGCATCGCTAGGCACGCGCAGGTTCTTCGCATACCGGATGTCCGCGCCGAACTTGATCGTGTGGTTGCCCTGAATCCTCGTCCAGTTGTTCACCACCTGGAATTGGTCTTCTTTTTCGGTCAGCGGGCAGTTGCAACGACCTACGTTCAAACCGTCGCCGAAGTGGCCGTTGTTGTTCCCTTGGTTCAGCCCATTGCCGCCGAAGAAGAATGACGAAAGTCCCGTCGAGTCCGGTCCAACATTTAGGCCGGGAACGTTGAACAGGTCTTTCATCGGATTCGTGTTCGCATCCGAATACGCTGTTTGCGGATTGTACCGGAACCATCCGAAGCGCACGTCCGTCAGCCACTTCGTCCCGATTGCCTTATCGAAACCGGTCGCCAAGCTGTAGTTATGTACGTCTGACGTTCCGTTCAGACCGCCGGGGCCGAATCCGTCGGCTCCCAAAACGCCGAGCGCGCCCTTGCCCGACAGCGAGAAGTAATCCAGGCTGAAACGCCCGAACACCTGGAAGCCCCGTGGCGCGCTGTAGTCAATGCGCGTATCGAAGCTGTTCTGGTTATAGGGCCCAGATCCGCTCCCAACAAAGTTGTTAATCAAGTTGCTATTCGTCGGCTGTGGGAACGCCGCCAGTATCGCCCGTGCCTGTGGCGAAATCATCGAGTTTGGAATCAGGTTGCCCGTGAACTCCGCCCGGCAACTCCCCGAAAGTAACGCAGCTTGTGTCTGCGCTGCTGTAGGAACGAACGGGCATGCAGTGCTGCCGTCCCCTTGATAGCTTCCCGGCTGATAGATCTGTCCCGTGCCATTGATCCCCGTGCCGCCAAGATACTCGCTTAGGTCGCAATTCCCAGTGGTCTGCGCGCAAGTCGAAAGAATTTTCGCGCTCGGAATCGTCAATTGCTGCGTGATGCCGCCTTCCTGCCGCGTTCCCTGGTAATCTCCAAAGAAAAACAACTTGTTCTTGATGATCGGGCCGCCAACCGCTCCGCCAAATTGCTTGAAGCTCGCGTGCGGCAGTGGATCAGTCGGCTTGTTCGTGAACGGGTTGCGTGCTTCCTGCCCATCCCCGCGGTAATCATAAAAAGCCGATCCGTGGAGTTCATTCGAACCGGACTTCGTCTGCACCGTCACAACGCCGGCGACCGCCTTGCCGAATTCCGCGTCGTAATTCTGCAGCGCGATCTTCGATTCCTGAATCGCATCCAGATTCGGGTTCACCACGATAATTCCCAGAATCGGATCCTGGTTGTCCGTTCCATCCAGTTCGAACGCCGTCCCGCTGAAGTGCTGGCCATTTACGAAAATCTGCTGGCCGCCCTGCGGATTTTCCGTAGCCGCATGGCTCCAACCGACAAGTTTCTGCGTGCCCGGCGAAAGCAATTCAAAATTCGTAAAATTGCGGTTCAAAATCGGGAGTTCCGTAACGTATTTCTGGTTGAATGTAATCGATACGTCCGACCGGTCTGTTTTCAATTGCGGAATTTCCCCGGTCACTTCGATCGATTGCGTAATCGCGCCAACAGCCATCGTGGCATCCACTCTCGCGGAAGTGTCGGCGGAAACCTGAATGTTCTTTACGTCATAGGACTTGAAGCCTTGAGCTTCCACGTGAATGTTGTATGAATCTGGGATTAGGTGGGTGACCGTGTAATTTCCACTGTCATTGGTGACTGCCGTATCGGTCGTGCCTTTGGAGAGTGAAGTCACTGTGACTTTGGCTCCAACGACCGCCGAACCTTGTGAATCCACTACTGTACCGATAATGCTTCCATAGACTGCCTGCCCGTGAGCCCCAGGAACCGCAAGCCCAACCATTAGACAAAGCGCAGTCAAACACCCCAAAACAAAACGTTTCTTCATTACACCCCTCCTGAGCACGCCCTAATACTGCACTTGGCCGCTGAAGTTACCCCGGTTCAACGCCAGTGCGTTTCGTTTCGAATCTCGGCAGGCAATCCGACGGACACGATCTCTATTCAGGAAACCGGTACCCGCCCCCTAGTTCTTGCCTTCCGAGGCCGCCATGGAGTGGTAAGCATCGAAACTGTATCGCTACAGTCCCGAGCCTGCTGGACAATACAAAGACACCCCTCGCGACACTTCAAACGAAACCAAAATATGCTGCGAGTTATCCGTCTTTTCGCCTGGTGAGGTAAGTCTCAGAAGGTTTGATACTGTTACATAGAATAAATCTATATATTGCAAGCAGATGCGGAAGTTGGTACGCTCATGTTACATTCGAGTCACCGGAGTCACATTGGCTGACCGAGCCCAATTCTTAGCCGAAGTGGAACGTTTGGTAGCGAGCCATACCCTGCATGGCTCAGAGTCCCTCTGTAAACTTTTGCGTTATCTGGCAAAACAGGCCGTTGAACACCCCGGCGTTCCCGTCAAGGAATATCAAATCGCAACCGAAGTTTTTGGGCGGCAGGCGGATTTTGACCCTCAACTTGATTCCATGGTCCGCGTGCAGGTCGGTCGCCTCAGGTCCAAGCTCTCCGAATATTACAGCTCGGAAGGGATTAACGACCTGACCGGCGTCGAGATCCCGAAAGGAAGCTACGCGGTCGTAATTCATGACCGGCAGGGTGGGGCAACCGCGTCCAACGGTCATTTGGAAGCTTCCCATAACGGCCAAAAGGAAACACGGGTTCCCAGGTTTTGGGTTTGGGCCGTGGTGCTTCTCAGTGTTGCGCTGACCGCCTCGTTGGCGTTACTCGCTAGAACCTATGCAATGCGGCAAGGAGTCAGCGACGGATCCCAGCAGGCGCAACAGGTCCCCGCGCCAATTCGAATTTTCTGGAAGGGCTTTGTCACCGGGCCGGAAGAACCGTGGGCAATCTTCAGCAATGCGGAATTCGTCGGACGGCCCGACTCCGGCATGCGCTATTACGATGCGGCGAAGGATGGAAAAAGCCCGATCCTGGATCACTACACCGGCGTAGGAGAAGTGCTGGCGGTGCACAATCTCGATCGCGTGTTCAGCTCGCTGCGCCAATCGCTGCGCGTGAAACGCGGAAGCCTTTTTTCCCTGGATGACGCAAAAAATAACGATCTGATTTTTATCGGCTCTCCGTCCGAGAATTTGACGCTAAAGGAAATCCCCAGCACCCGGGAATTCGTATTTCAGCAAGTGCAATCGGGGCCCCGCGCCGGAAACATGGAAATCATCAACAAATCGCCGCGGCCCGGAGAGCCCAGCCAATACCTTGCGACCCCCGGAGTGCCGCTGACCGAGGATTTCGCCATTGTTGCACTCGTCCGCGCCATCAATCCCGAACACTCGGAACTCATCTTGGCGGGTACTTCCACTTTGGGAACGCAAGCCGCGGTGGAATTCGTTACGAGGGAGAATTACCTCGCCGAGTTGCTGAAGTCGCTGGACGTCACGGAACCCGCTCAATTGGCCCCATTTGAAGCAGTGATTCGCGTGAAAGTAGCGAAAGGCGTTCCTGTCGAGTCAGAAATCGTCGCGCTCCGTAAGCTCAAGAATTAGCCTGGCTCAATTCGCTGGTGGAACGAGCTTCGGATCGAGCGATCTTGCCGCTTCAAATTCCTTTTGTGCCTCGTCCTTTTTCCCCTGCTGCAGCAAGGTGATCCCTAATTCAAAGTGAGCCGGGGCGAAATCCTTTGCCGCGTTGATGGCCGCACGAAATTGTGAAATCGCCCCATGCAGATCGCCTGCGTTGCGCAACCGCTTGCCGGAATTGGTCGCAAACACCGCGGCTTGCAAATCCGTTTTGCGCTTCGCGAGTTCGGCTCCCGTTCGCGCCTCGGCTGCGGCTCCTTCCGTATCTCCCAATTGGCGCAGCACCGCCGCGAGAGTGGTATGTGCTCCAGCAAAATCGGGCTGCAAGCGCAGGGCTTCCCGCAAAGCGGAAGCCGATTCCTGCAATTTGCCCTGCTGTTTTAGAACGGTTCCTAACGTGTAAAAGGCCTCCGCATAATCTGGCTTGGCGCGAACCGCTGTTTGGAGCTCCGTCGCGGCACTTTCGAGATCGCCTTGCTGCCAAAGCGTGACTCCCAGCGTGTATGGCGCATCCGGCTGTGAAGGATCAAGTGTTTCTGCTTTGCGAAGTTCGGCAATCGCTTCGGGAAGTTTGTCTTGCAGTTTGAGCGCGAGACCAAGGTTGTAATGGAGCGTCGCGCTATCGGGAGTTTGCCGCAGCGCAGATTCGAACTGCCCCGCCGCCGCTGCAAAGTCGGCTCGCTGTAAATAGGCTGCGCCAAGATTCGTTTGATATCCCGAATCCGCCGGCTTGAGTTCCAGAGCAGCTTGAAATTCAAGAATCGCACCGGGCGCATCCCCGGTTTGCAGCAGCGCCAGGCCAAGATTGTTGTGCGCATCGGGATCTTCCGGATTGTGCGCGGCGACATTCCGAAAAGCCGCTACAGCCTCGTCCGCCCCGCCCGCGCGCTGGAGCAACAACCCCAATTGTCTTTCCGCGTCGTAGTTAGTCGGAACCAGCTTCAGGTAAGACCGAAACGCTTCGATTGATTCGGAAGATTCTCCTAGCTCGCGCTGTATTTGTGCCAGGTAAAGCAGGACAGGCGGGTTGTTTGGAAAAGCGTTGGCAGCCTGTCGCAGCAGCGGTTTTGCGTCTGCGAATTTCTTCTGCTCGTAAAGAAGCACTCCCAAATGAAGCGCGGCTTCCGGCGATTGCGGTGCAAGGCGTACCGCTTCTCGGAATTGCGCTTCCCCTTCCGCATCCTTTGATTCGTTCATCAGCAGCACGCCGAGGTCGTCGTGAAGTTCAGCAGATTCTGGGTTGAGTTCTACGGCTTTTTGCATCGCTGCCACAGCGCCAGGCAAATCATGGCTGAGTTCCAACGCTCGCCCGAGGGCTCGGTGCGCATTGGAAGAGCCTGGCGCAAGGCGAACCGCTTCCTTTGCCTCGCGAACGGCTTCTGCAGCGCTCTTTTTTCGCCACAGTGCAACCGAAAGATTGGTGTGCGCTTGCGCGAATGTGGGCTTCAGTTTGATCGCAGCGCGCAATTCCTCGATCGCGGAGTCCACATTGTCGGTGAGAAGAAAAACTAAACCCAGTGAATTGTGCGCCTCCGCGCTATTCGGAGCGAGTTTGACCGCCTCGGCAAACCTGGTTCTCGCCGAAACAAGATCATTCTGCTTCAGCGCCTCCACCCCTTCGGCATAGGTCCGGTTCGCTTTCGCCGCGATCGAACTTTCCTGTGCTCGGCCTTTGTCCCCGAGACACAGCGATAGCATTAGGAGAGTGAACAGTGAGCGAAAGCCCACTAAGCAAAATCGCCGCACTGGAGATCGAAGTTTCACGCGAAAACTTGGCGCTATCATCGTAGCATCAGATAGAACGTGTTTTCGGGATACTGCCTTTCCAGATGATCTTCGCGAAGACAAATCGATTGCCGCTTCCCCCGCGAATCTTCGCCTTTGCTTTTTCCGTTTTCCTTTTCTTCCCGCCCGCGAACGGATTCCAGGACAAAATTAACAAGACGAATGGGATCGCCTATTTCGTTGACGAAGCGGAAAAGCGCGGACTTACCGCGCGAAATACCTTCGGCGGCGTGGATACAAAAAAATACATCATTGAAACAACGGGAACCGGCGTCGCGATTTTCGACTATGACAACGACGGTTGGCCCGACATCTTTGTGGTTAACGGCACAACGCTGGACCTCCTTCCAGGCCGGAAGCCCGCGACAAATCATCTCTATCGAAACAACCGTGATGGAACATTCACCGACGTTACGGAGAAGGCCGGGCTGGGCGGCAAAAACGGCTGGGGGCAAGGCGTCTGCATCGGCGACTACGATAACGACGGTTACGAAGATATCTTCGTCACCTATTACGGAAAAAATGTTTTGTACCACAACAACGGAGATGGAACGTTTACTGACGTCAGCGAAAAAGCCGGCGTCTCCGGCACTGGAAAAGCTTGGAGCACCGGTTGCGCGTTTGTGGATTACGACCGCGACGGAAAACTCGACTTATTTGTTGCGACGTATGTGGATTTCGATGTGACGACTGCGCCGGGGCCTGGCGAACGCGCTTCTTGCATGTGGAAAGGCGTTCCCGTGATGTGCGGTCCGCGCGGCTTGCCGTGGGGAAAGAATATTTTGTATCGCAACAAAGGCGACGGAACGTTTGAAGACGTCACGGCGAAAGCAAAAATAGACCAGACCAACGGGCACTACGGATTCAGCGTTTCCACGTTCGATTTTGACGATGACGGCTGGCCGGACATTTATGTCGCTTGCGATAGCACTCCCAGCATTTTGTACCGCAACAATCACGATGGAACGTTCACCGACGTAGCCGTGATTGCGGGGGCCGCATTCAACGAAGACGGAAAAGAGCAGGCAGGAATGGGCTCGACGATCGGCGATTATAACGGAGACGGGAAGCTCGACATCTTCAAAACAAATTTTTCGGACGATACTTCAACTCTGTACCGGAACAACGGTGACGGAACGTTCGACGATGTAACGTTTGCCGCGGGACTGGGACTCCATACGAAATACCTCGGCTGGGGAACCGCGTTCGTCGACGTCGACAACGATGGGTGGCCCGATCTGCTGCTCGTCAACGGCCACGTCTATCCGGAAGTGACGAAACAGCATCTCGGCAGTGAATACGAAGAGCCCCGCGTGCTTTACCACAATTTAAGAAATGGAAAATTCGAAGATATTTCAGAAAGTTCCGGGCCGGGGATTACAACCGCGCGCTCCTCGCGGGGGTTCGCCGTCGGAGATCTGTGGAACGACGGAAGAATGTCTGCCGTCGTGAGCAATATGAATGAACCGGTGAGTTTGCTGGTGAATCAGGTAAAAAGCGCGAATCACTGGATCGCGATCAAAACCGTCGGAACAAAATCGAATCGAGATGGCATCGGCGCGAAGATCCGAGTACAAGTCAGTGACCCGTCGCCGGACCCGGCTCGCGGGAAACGTGTGCTGGTGGATGAAGTGCGCAGCGGGTCGAGTTTCGATTCCAATAACGACATGCGCGTCCACTTTGGATTGGGCGGCGCAACGAAACTGGATTGGGTCGAAGTGCGTTGGCCGAGCGGTTTGACCGAACGGTTTGAGGGACTCGCCGTCGACGGAATACGGACGGTGATCGAAGGTAAGGGAGCGAACCAGCAAGTTCGCACCGAAAGTCACTCTCATCCATTTCAATTCGTTTTTGCCTCGGGATTGTCCGGCGACGAAAACTGCAATGCTTTTCCGCCCAGGAGTTCCACGGCGGATTGGTACAGCTTGTTCCGCAATTGATAGCGTTCATTGGCACGCGTCACGTACCGCACCTGCACATCAATTCCCGCTGCTCCTGGGCGCACGTTGATCGCGGGTGCCGCGCTGATTGCGCCAAGATCTCTTGTGCCTGCCGCGCGCTGCCATTCGGCTTCCGCCTGTTTGGTGCTGTCTTGCGTCGCTTCCAGGACCTTTTTCTGGATTGCGCCCACAAGCGGAAATGGATCCCGGCCTGGTGGAATCGTGATCTGCAATTCATCCCAGAGCCACTGCCCTGAAGTCGAGAAATTGAAATAGTGGCCTTCGATCGCATAGCTGTTTGTAAACGTTACGCGCCGCCCTGTCGGATGACCCGAGTCCGTCCAGTTGCCCGTCTCCAGCAGCACCGTTTGGAACATGCCAATTTCTACGACTTCGCCGGTGACGCCGTTGATTTCCACCCAGTCGCCCAGGCGGATCCCGTTTTTTCCCATGAGCACGAACCAGCCGAGGAATCCGACGATAAAATCTTTGAGCGCGACGGTAAGACCCGCGGTGGCCAGCCCGATGAATGTGACCAACTGTGTTGGCGGCCCAAGAATGACCAGCAGAATCAGCAATACGGCAAGCACCTGCAAAGTCACCCTGGCGACCGCGCGCAAGGTTTGGATTTGCCGGCGGTCCATCTTCAGCTTGCCGAGCAATTTTTCCAGCCATGTATTGAAGAAGACGCCGACCAGCAAGAGTCCCAAAACTACGGCAATTCCTACGAAAATTCGTCTGAGAACATTTGCTTCGCGTACGGAGACAAGGCCCATCCATTCGGCATAGTCCGCGGACAAACCCCTTTCGTTGTCCGCGCGTTTGTCCAGACTGGAAAGATTGTGCTGATCGCTGGAGATCTCCTTCGTCATCTTTAGCGCCGCTTTCGATTCATCGTGGCTGCGCGCTTTTCTGACATTTTTCGCGACGGTGTCCGCAACAGTTTGTGTCGCGTCGTGTGCAGCCACTCCGAGAGAGGAATGTGCCGCGAGGTCCGGCGAATCGGATTTTTTCACTGCAATTTGTGCCGCGAGCGCTTCGTGCTGCTGGACGACGGAAGCCAGCGACGCATCGGCCTGGGCCTTCGCCGCTGCCAGCAAGTTCATTTTTTGCCGCAGCGCAGACCACTGCTGAAAGCGATGAACGAGACCAAACTGATCTGGCGCCTCTTGCGGAAACTTCACTCCTTCGTCTTTTCCGTGCGCCGCTGCTTCATGAGTTTCCTTTAACTGCGCGATGCGTCCTTTCCGATTGCCGCCGGCTTCCGTTAGATCGTTTTCGGCATCTTCCACTTCATTGTTCGCCAGGTCGAGAGAGGATTGCGCGATGTCGAGTTGATCCTTGATCGTATCTTTGCGATCTCCCGTCGCTTTCGCCGCTTCGTCCGTCAGTTGCTTCACTTGCGCCTGCAAAGTTTGCTGGAGTTTTTGCGCCTTTTGCAGTCGAGCCTGAATTTCGAGCGCTTCCTTGCTCAGCGCTGGGGGATGTGCATCCGCGTCGCGAAGCGCCATATCGAAAACCAAATCCAGTTCGTAGTCCGCGAGCCGCAACACATCCTTCGCCAGGGCTTGCTCGTCCGGTGTATCCGCCAACTGCGCCAGTTGAAGCGCAGAGGTCATGGCGGATTGATCCACAGGCTGTGCCGCGGCCGCTTTCCTTGCTTTTGTCGTCGCCGCGTTCGCCGATTCCCCCGTGCGGACGATTCCGTAAATCGTCGCACCCAAACCAATCGCCAACACCAGCGCCGCACTTTTTTGCGCAACTCTCATCGTTGCTCTCTCTTATTCGGCTGGAGAAGTTTGTTATTCTTCTCTCCACAAATGGAGACTACCACCATACTCTACAGGCCAGTCGGCCCAAAAGAGCTAGCTTTAATTGCCGAATCCGGCTACCAAGAGTTTCCTTCGCGGCTTCCCGAACAGCCAATTTTTTATCCCGTGCTAAACGAGGAGTACGCGACGCAGATTGCGCGCGACTGGAATGCGAAAGATCCACAGACGGGAGCCGGTTATGTCACGCGTTTCCGCGTTCGAAGCTCCTACCTTGCGCAATTCGAAATTCATCAAGTTGGGGCCAGACTGCATCAGGAATACTGGATTCCCGCTGATCGCCTGGTTGAATTCAACCAAGAAATTGTGGGCCCGATTGAAGTGATTGCGGAATTCTCGCCAGAAACAAAAACGCCCTGAGATTCTCAGGGCGCCCTGTTTTTCCGTTCAAAATGTTTCTATAGGTAGTCGCGCGACGGGCCTTCGAGGAAGGCACGCAACTTGCGCGACCGCGAAGGATGCCGCAGCTTGCGCAGCGCCTTCGCTTCGATTTGCCGGATGCGTTCGCGAGTAACGGCAAACGACTGGCCGACTTCTTCGAGTGTGTGTTCGCTGCCGTCGTCGAGACCGAAACGCATCTTGATGACTTTTTCCTCGCGCGGCGTGAGCGTCTTCAGCACGGACGAAGTCTGTTCCTTCAGGTTCAAGTTGATGACCGCGTCGGAAGGGGAAACCACGGCCTTGTCTTCAATGAAATCGCCGAGATGCGAATCTTCCTCTTCTCCGATGGGCGTTTCGAGCGAAATCGGCTCCTGCGCAATCTTCAAAATCTTGCGCACCTTGGACACCGGAATATCCATGCGCTTGGCGATTTCTTCGCTGGTAGGTTCGCGGCCAAGTTCCTGCACAAGCTGGCGGCTGGTGCGCACCAGTTTATTGATCGTTTCGATCATGTGGACAGGAATACGAATGGTGCGCGCCTGATCGGCGATGGCGCGGGTGATGGCCTGGCGAATCCACCACGTTGCATACGTGGAGAATTTATAGCCGCGGCGCCATTCGAATTTGTCCACGGCCTTCATCAAACCGATGTTGCCTTCCTGAATCAAATCCAGGAACTGCAAACCGCGGTTCGTATATTTTTTGGCGATGGAAACGACCAAGCGGAGGTTGGCTTCAATCAATTCCTTCTTGGCCTGCTCGGCTTCCGCTTCGCCGCGATGAATGAACGTCAGCGTGCGCTTCAGTTCGGTCAGCCCGACTTCGCTGGCTTCTTCAATGTCTTTCAGCTCGGAGCGGCGCGTGCGCAATTCCTTGCGCGCATCCGCCGCCACATCGCCCTTGGCCATGTCCACGCGGCGTTCGAGGCGACCCGCTTCGCGTTCGAGCGACTGCAAACGCTCGACCGTGCCGCGCATCTTGTCGATGAGACGCTTCTTTTCGAAGGGATTGAAGTCGATATCGCGAATCTCGAGCGAAATTCCCACGCGAGTGCGCGCCACGGCCCATTTCGCGCGAACGTATGGCCGCTTCTGCGACTTCAGGGTTTTCTCGAACTTCGCCGCCTGCTTCAGCGCGGTGTCGTAGAGTTTGGCAATCTTTTCGATATGCTTCAGCGTCTGTTTCGTTTTGTTCGCGATTTTCTCTTCGGTCAGCTCTTCATCGTCAAACTGAACGATTTCCTTGATGGACCGGGCGCCTTTGCGCAGATCGTCGCCGACCGCGATCAATTCCTTGATCACGATGGGCGAGCGCGTGATGGATTTCATCACGACGAGCTGGCCGCGCTCGATGCGTTTTGCGATGGCGACTTCGCCTTCGCGCGTGAGCAAAGGGACGGTGCCCATTTCGCGCAGGTACATGCGAACGGGGTCGTTAGTTTTTTCAAGGGAACCTGGAGTCAAATCCAGGTCGCTGCCGCCTTCATCGGAATGCGCATCGTCTTTTGCATGCGCATCGCGTTCCGCGCCTTCCACGGAAAGTTCGACGGCCCGAGCGGCTTTCGCGGAGGCCTGGTCTTCGTAAATCTCGATGCCGTTGCGTTCGAACGTTGTCAGTAAATCGTCGATCTCTTCCGAAGAATGAACTTCCGCCGGAAGCGAATCGTTCACTTCGTCGTAAAGCAAGTAGCCGCGTTCTTTGCCCAAAGCAATGAGCGCTTTTACTGCCTCGTATTTTTCTTCCAAAACCTGCTGCGCCACTAATTCCTCCCGCTCTCAGAAACCGTCCTTGAACACACAACTGCACTCACGGGTCAAATCTCAACTTTGATACACGCTCAGAGGGACGCGCGCTCGCACGTTTGGGGAAGTTCCCCTGCTCACTCAAAATTTTTGTGTGAAGCTTTTTGCGCTGCGCCCGCTGCTCTTTTCGCTTAACCGTACGTTGCCCGCAATGCCGTCACGGTGGGCCGGCCCCTGCCGCTAACACCATAGATAAGATGCAGTTAGGGGTGGTTCCGTTACCCGCGAAACCCTTCTAAGTTACATGGCTAAGTCCCATAGCGTCAATGTTTTAATTGTTGGAAAACTGTGGGAAACGTGAATTGGGGATTAGGTTCGATTAGATCAGGCTCCGGCGGCGAGTCGGCGCATTAGCTCTTGCTTTTTGGTCAAGAGCTCACGCATGGCAGGACCAGACGGATTGGCTTCGATGTTGCGCTGCACGTCAGCCAGTTCCCGCTCAACTTGTTTGCGCGCAAGGGCTTCCAGACAGCTCTGCGCCTCTTCCCAGGAGCCTTCCTGGGCCTCTTCGAAGAGAATTTCGAAGAGGGTGCGGCGGTCGCGCTCCTCGAGCATGGCGCCGATTTCAGAGGGCTGGATCGGTTCTCCGGAAAAACTGGCGACGATGAGAGCGGCAAAGATTTTTTCGGTTTCGAGGCCATGGTAAAGCTGGCCGGTTTGGAGTTGCTGAGCGAGTTCGCGGCGGAAGCCTTCCGCTTCGGCGAGCATGCGAATCAGGCGGCGCTCGACCTGTTTTGCCGCGCGGCCGACGAGTTCGGGCTGCGTTTTCACTTCGCTGCGGCGTTCTGCGGCCGCTTTGCTTAACGCGGCGCGAAGCACCGGCTCTTCGATACGGAGTTGCTGCGAGATTCGAGTGGCCCACTCCGAGCGCAAAATACGATTTGGAACTCTTTGCACGTAGGGCAAGAGATAGTTCACGGCGCGGAGTTTTCCTTCTCCCGTGGTGAGATCCATTTGCCGCGCACGGGAAATCAAATAGTCGACGTAGGGAGGAGCTTCGCGAAGTTGCTTTTGGTAGGAATCGGCGCCTTTTTCTCGGATGTAAAGATCGGGATCGGCTTTTTTGTCGCCGATTGGCGGAAGCGCGAGGACTTTCACTTCGAAGTCCTGTTCGAGCAGTGCGGAGAGGGAACGCTCCGTCGCAGCTTGCCCGGCAAAATCGGGGTCGTAATTGACGATGACGCGTTTTGTGAAGCGGCCGAGCAGTTTGATTTGCGATTCGGCGAGTGCCGTGCCGCAACTGGCAACGACGTTGGCAAATCCTGCGCGGGCGACAGCAATGGCGTCCATATAACCTTCGACCAGAATTGCGAAATCCTGGCGGCGCAGCGAATCCTTGGCGCGGTCAAGGTGATAGAGGACATTGCTCTTCGAATAGATCGGGGTTTCCGGTGAGTTCAGATATTTGGGCTGGTCGTCGCCGAGCGCTCGCGCGCCGAACGCTACGATTTTGGAAGACTCATTCGAAATTGGAAAAGTGATGCGGCGGCGGAAACGGTCAAACAGACGATTGCTATTTTGATCGCGCGAAATCAGCCCGGATTCCGCGAGCAACTTTTCCGGGTATTTTATTTTCAGGTGGCGTAGCAGCGCGTCGCCGCCGCTCGAGGCATAGCCGATGCCAAACTTCGAAATTGTATCTTTATCGAGCCCGCGATCCTCGAGATAAGCGCGTGCGGCTTTTCCTTCCGCGGTACCCTCTAATTGCTTCACGAAAAATGACTGCGCCTCGCGATGCATTTCGACCAGCACCGAACGCTGCTGGTTCTCTTTCCGCTCTTCCGGCGAACGTTCCTTGGGACGTGGAATCGCGATGCCGCATTTTTCGGCGACGATGCGAATCGCTTCAGGAAAGGCGCACTTTTCCATTTCCATTACAAATTTGAAAACGTCGCCACCAACACCGCAGCCGAAACAGTGATAAATCTGCTTTGTGGGATGCACCGCAAACGACGGCGACTTTTCCGCGTGAAATGGACACAGGCCCGTAAAATTCGCACCGCTCTTTTTCAGACGCACATATTCGCCAACAACCCGCACAATGTCGGCTTGCTGCTTCACCTTATCCGCGAATGATCCCACTTCTGCCATTCTTAATGCCTAAGCCTCGACTGTTTCCACGGAAGTCGCATACATCCAATACCCAATCGCGATTCCCAACAGGGAATACCAAATGGCCAAAAACATCCGCTCACTGTCGAACGGAATTGGTAACGCCAACGAAATGGATGTCGGCAGTGAAACACACAGCGCCCAATTCCACCAATGTTTTGGCCATTTCCCAATCAAGACTCTAACCGCCATAGCGCAGATGAGAATGGCAACGAACGCGCCGAAAAGACCGCCAACAGGCCAGGCCGCTTTGTATTGGACGAGTTCTAGCAGGCTGAATGACTCCGCTGGGTGTAGATCGAAGTCCAGAAATTCAGGAGGTGTCATTGAGAATGAAATCGCTGTGGCGAAAAGCAAGCCTATC